>DATCOE010000139.1:0-5068 GCA_036564885.1 Gaiellaceae bacterium
GCCGAAGCGCTCCTTCATGATCCGCGCCCAGATACGGCGGGCCGCACGGAACTTCGCGACCTCCTGGAAGAAGTCGTTGTGCGCGTTGAAGAAGAAGGAGAGGCGCTCGCCGAACTCGTCGGGCGAGAGACCGGCGTCGACGGCGGCGCGGCAGTACGCGATCCCGTTGGAGAGCGTGAACGCAAGCTCCTGCACGGCCGTCGACCCGGCCTCGCGGATGTGATACCCCGAGATCGAGATCGTGTTCCACTTCGGGATCCGCTCGGCGCAGTACGCGAACAGGTCGGTGGTGAGCCGCATCGACGGCTTCGGCGGGAAGATGTAGTTCCCGCGCGCGACGTACTCCTTGAGGATGTCGTTCTGCACCGTGCCGCGCAGCGCGGCGGGTGCGACGCCCTGCTTCTCCGCCACGAGCTCGTAGAGGAGCAGCAGGAGCGACGCGGGGGCGTTGATCGTCATCGAGCTCGACACCTCGCCGAGCGGGATGCCGTCGAACAGGATCTCCATGTCGGCGAGCGAGTCGATCGCGACGCCGGTGCGCCCGACCTCGCCGAGCGCGCGCGGGTCGTCGGAGTCGTAGCCGAGCTGCGTCGGCAGGTCGAAGGCGATCGAGAGCCCCGTCTGCCCCGCAGCGAGGAGATAGCGGTAGCGCTCGTTCGACTCCTCCGCGGACGCAAAGCCCGCGTACTGCCGGATCGTCCACGGCCGGCCGCGGTACATGTCGCGGTACGGCCCGCGCGTGAACGGATACTCGCCCGGCGGCTCGGGCGGCGCCGGCGCGTCCTCGGCCGTGTAGACCGGCTTCAGCTCGATGCCGGACTCCGTCCGGGGCTCGTCGGTCGCGGCCACAGCCGGATCGTAGTTTCTATGCGGCTGGCGCGTCCGTCGGCTCATGCGGGCGTCGCGCCACACCGTCCTCCTCGGCCGCGCGGGCGACTGCTGCGGCGACCGCCGTCACGACCTCGCGGTTGAACACACTCGGAACGATGTAATCCGCGGAGAGCTCGTCTGCGGCGATGGAAGCCGCGATCGCGTGACCCGCCGCGACCTCCATGCGCTCCGTGATCGTCGACGCACGAACGTCGAGCGCTCCGCGAAAGATCCCCGGGAACGCGAGCACGTTGTTGATCTGATTCGGATAGTCGGAGCGGCCCGTCGCGATCACGGCGGCAAGACCCGCGATCGCCTCCGGCAAGATCTCCGGCGTCGGGTTCGCCATCGCGAAGACGATCGGATCCGGCGCCATCCGCGCGATTCCGGCGGCCGTGACGGCCCCGGGCTGGGAGACGCCGATGTAGACGTCGGCTCCGGCGAGGGCCTCGTCTGCGGTACCGCGAACATTCTCCGGGTTCGTCTCCTCGGCGTAGAGGGCTTTCACGTCCGTCAGCCCTGGGCGCCCCCGATAGACGGCGCCCTCGCGGTCGCAACCCACCACGTTGCGGACACCCGCCGCCTGCAACGTTCGGGTGACGGCGACGCCGGCGGCGCCGACACCGGTGACGACCACCCGCACGTCCTCGACACGCTTTCCGACGACGCGGAGCGCATTCAGGAATGCGGCGAGCACGACCACCGCCGTCCCGTGCTGGTCGTCGTGAAAGATCGGGATGTCGAGGGACTCGCGGAGCCGCCGCTCGATCTCGAAGCAGCGGGGCGCGGAGATGTCCTCGAGGTTGATGCCGCCGAAACCGGGGGCGATTGCCTCAACCGCGGCGACGATCGCGTCGGGATCCTTCGTGTTGAGGCAGATCGGCCACGCGTCGACGCCGCCGAACTCCTTGAACAGGAGCGCCTTCCCTTCCATCACGGGCATCGCCGCCTCGGGACCGATGTCGCCGAGGCCGAGCACGGCGCTGCCGTCGGTGACGACCGCGACGGTGTTCCGCTTGATCGTGAGGTTCCAGACGCTGTCGGGGTCCTCGGCGATGGCCTGGCAGACTCGCGCGACACCCGGCGTGTAGGCCATGGACAGGTCGTCCCGCGTCTTCACCGGCGCGTTCGACGCCATGTGGATCTTGCCGCCGAGATGCAGTAGGAAGGTGCGGTCGGACACGTTCTCGACGGTGACGCCCGGTACCTCGCGGCACGCCCTCACGATCGCGTCGGCGTGAGCGCCGTCGGTGGCGAGGACGCTGATGTCACGCACCTTGCTTCCCGTCTCGACGCGGACGAGGTCGATCGCATCGAGCAGACCGCCTGCGTCGGCGATCGCGCGCGCCAGATCGGCGAAGCTGCCGGGCCTGTCGTCGAGACGGGCCCGGAGCGTGAGGCTGAACGAAGCTGAAAAGTGGCTCATGGGTTCATGCTGCCGAGTTCGGGGAGACGCTGCATCCGTATTTTTTCCGGTAAACGCGGGCTAGAGGCTGATCTCGCACCGCCCTACCTTGTCAAGAGTGCGAGATCGGCGTCGCGCGAGGCGAGCGTCGTGTAGCGGCCGCCCGAGAGGATCAGCTCCTCGTGCTTGCCCACCTCGACGACGCGGCCGCCGTCGAGCACGACGATCTGGTCGGCCTCGCGGATCGTCGAGAGGCGGTGCGCGATCGCGATCGTCGTCCGCCCTTCGGCCAGCCGGTCGAGCGCTTCCTGTACGAGCCGCTCGGTCTCCGTGTCGAGCGAGCTCGTCGCCTCGTCCAGCACGAGGATGGGCGGGTTGCGGAGAATCGTGCGGGCGATCGCGATGCGCTGCTTCTCGCCGCCCGAGAAGCGGTAGCCGCGCTCGCCGACGACCGTGTCGAAGCCCTCCGGCAGCGCGGCGATCACGTGGTGGATGCGCGCGGCCTCCGCTGCGGCCTCCACGTCCTCGTCCGTTGCATCGGGCTTCGCGAATCGCAGGTTCTCGCGGACGCTCGCGTGGAAGAGATACGTCTCCTGCGAGACGACGCCGACGAGATCGGAGAGCGCCTCGAACGTCATGTCGCGCACGTCGACGCCGCCGATCGAAATGCTGCCCTCCTTCACGTCGTAAAGGCGCGCCGCGAGATAGCCGAGCGTCGTCTTGCCCGAGCCGGTCTCGCCGACGATCGCCGTCGTCGTCCCGGAGGCCACGGTGAAGCTGACGTCCTCGAGCGTGGCCGTCTCTGCGTAGTCGAACGACACGTGATCGAACACGACGTCGCCGGGCACGACCTTCGCGACCGCGTCGGGCTTCTCCGCGATGTCGACCGGCTGGTCGAGATACTCGAAGATCCGGTCGAAGAGCGCGAGCGAGGTCTGCACGTCGAGCCCGACGCCGAGCAGCGAGCCGACGGGGAAGAACAGCCGGGTCTGGAGCGTGGTGAACGCAACGAGCGTCGGAATGGAGATCGCATGCGACCCGTGCGCCAGCGCGAGCCCGCCGAACCAGTACACGGCGGCCGGCATGATCGAGAAGCTCATCTGGATCGCCGACATGACCCAACGGCCCGCCATCCGCTGGCGGACCTCGAGCTCGGAGAGCCGCAGCGAGTCGGCCTCGAAGCGGTCGGCGAGCTCGTTCGACCGGCCCATCGTCTTGCCGAGGAGGATCCCACTCACGGAGAGCGACTCCTGGACGAGACTCGAGATGTCGGCGAGCGTTTCCTGCGTCGTCTTCGCGATTCTCTGCCGCTCCTTGCCGACGCGGCGCGTGAGGAAGACGAACAGTGGGATCAGCGCGAACGCAAACAGGGAGAGCTCCCAGTTCAGTGCGATCATGCCGATCATCGTCGCGAGCACCGTCGTCACGTTCGCGACGATGGACGTCGCGGTGCTCGTCACGACGCTCTGCACGCCGCCGATGTCGTTCGAGATCCGCGATTGCACCTCGCCCGTACGCGTACGTGTGAAGAACGCGAGCGAGAGCCGCTGGAGGTGGCGATAGACGGCCGCCCGCAGGTCGTGCATCACGCGCTGGCCGACCTGGTTCGAGAGCAGCGTCTGCCAGACGCCGAGCACGCCGCCCGCGATCGCGATTGCGATCATTCCGCCGGCGAGATACGAGAGGCGCGCCGTCTCGACGGGGTGGTGCTGGAGCGATTCGAGGACGCCCTTCAGCAGGAAAGCCGGGATGACGCCGAGCCCGGCCGAGAAGACGATGAGCGCGAGGACGGAGCCGAGGCGCAGCTTGTACGGGCCGAACAGGCGCCCCACGCGGCGCAGGTTGGCGCGGCGGACCGCCGGGTCAGCGGGCCGCTCGGGGGGTTCGGACGAGGCGTTCCAGCGGTACCCGGGCATCCTCGGTTCAGAGTAATGCGCGGGGCCCGATCTACGATGACCGCGTGCCGATCACGATCCGCCTCTTCGCCGGCCTGCGCGAGCGTGCAGGGACGGGGAAGCTCGAGCTCGACGGCGTCGCGACGGTCGCGGACGTCTGGCCGGCCCTCGGCCTGGGCGACGAGCCCGGCGGACTCCTCTATGCCGTCAACCGCGCGTACGCCGAGCGGACGCACGAGCTGCGCGACGGCGACGAGGTCGCAGTGATCCCGCCCGTCTCCGGCGGAGACTTCCTGATCAGCGCACAGCCGCTCGACGTCGCCGCCGTGATCGCCGAGGCGGACGACGACGAGGCGGGCGCCGTCGCGGCGTTCGTCGGCACCGTGCGCAGGCACTCGCGCAGCCGGACAGTGCTGCACCTCGAGTACGAGGCGTTCGAGGAGATGGCGGAGCCGATGCTGCGCGCCCTCGCCGAGCAGCTGACCGCGAAGCACGGGCTCTCGAGAGTGGCGATCCATCACCGCGTCGGCCGCGTCGAGATCGGCGAGCCGAGCGTCGTGATCGCCGTCTCCGCCCCACACCGGGCAGCCGCCCTCGACGCCTGCAAGGAGGCGATCGACACCCTGAAGGAGACGATCCC
Organism: Gaiellaceae bacterium; assembly: GCA_036564885.1. Taxonomy (GTDB): domain Bacteria; phylum Actinomycetota; class Thermoleophilia; order Gaiellales; family Gaiellaceae; genus Palsa-739. Next base: position 4,811 of record DATCOE010000139.1, read on the forward strand.
GCTCTGGAAGAAGGAATTTTACGAGGGCGGCGAGGAGTGGTTGGGGCGCGGATCGTGAATACCGGTCGGTGATGGAGGAGATGCGCGACTACAAGCCGGTCCAGCCGCGCGGCGGCGGACCGAACATGAAGAAGCTGCTCGAGCGCATCGGCGGCCTCGCGCTGCTGATCGGCGGCGCCGCCCTCAAGTTCGGCTTCATCTTCGTCAAGTTCTTCGGCTTCTTCATCTCCGTCGCCGCGTACACGCTCTTGTGGCACA
>DATCOE010000140.1:0-30279 GCA_036564885.1 Gaiellaceae bacterium
CAGGCCTTCCGCATGGTCGTCGTGCCGGACCTGACGCGGGCTGTGGCCGCCGGCCGCCTCGGAGGGGAGATGCGCGCGTACGCCCTGGCGTTTCTCGCGCTCGCCGTACCCGTCTCGGTGCTCGTGGCCGTGTTCTCCAACCGGATCGGCGACCTGATCACGGGCAGCCTCCCACAGCCCGCGCCGCATGTCGCCGCGCGCGCGGTGGTGATCCTCGTCGCCGCGGCGTTCGGACAGCTGCTCGCCGCGCTCGCGGCCAGCGCGCTCGCGGCGCTCGACAGCTACGGCACGGCCGCGGCCGGCTTTGCGCTCGGCGGTCTCAGTGGCCTGGTCGTTTTCGCTCTGCTGGCGAGCTCGGTCGGCATTGTCGCCCTCGCGTGGGGTCTGGCGGTCAATGCGGTGATCGCGCTCGCCGTGCCGCTTCTCGCGCTGCTCCGCAAAGGCTCGCTCGGCGGCCCGTGGCCCGAGCGGCTTCAGCTCCATGTCCGGCTGGGCCGTCTCGCGCAGGGCGCAGCCGTACCGCTCGCGCTCCAGGGCTGCTACCTGCTCGCGCTGCGCTTCTCCGCGCAGCTCGGCGTCGGCCGCGTCACGAGCTTCTCGTACGCCTATCTCGCCGCGTCGACCCTCGTGAGCGCGACGGCCTTCTCGCTCGGCCTGATCTCGTCCGCGCCCCTGACGCGGCGCGGCATCGACCCCGTTGCGGCAGGACGTCACGTGGTTCACGCCGCCTGGGTGAGTCTCGTGATCGTCGGCGCCGCCGCGGGAGTCTTCGCGCTCGTCGGTGGGCGGATCGTCGGCGTCGTGCTCGGCGACGCCTACGGCGGCGGCGTCGGCCGCGAGCTCGGACACCTCGTCGTCTATCTCGCGCTATGGATGCTCGCCTGGGTCGGCTTCGCGGTGACCTTCCCGCTCGTCTTCGTCGCCGAGAAGCGCTGGACGCTCATCCCGCTCGCCGTCGTCGGCTTCGTCGTCTGCATCCCGATCGGGCTCGGCCTGCGGGCGCTCTGGGGGCTGCCGGGCCTCGCGATCGCGCTCGGCGTGTCGACGTTCGTGATCGCGGCAGGACTGATGGCGACGCTCTCGTTCCGCACACTGGCGATCGCGGCGCTCGGGCTCGCGCGCCTCGCGCTCGCCGTCGGCGCTTCGGTGGCGGTCGCGTTCGGCGGCCTGTCGCTGCTGCTCTCACCTGTTCCGGCTGCGCTCGCGGGTGTCGTCGTCTACGCCCTGCTGATCGCGTCGCTTCGTTCGCTCGGCCTGAGCGCCGCGTGGACCTACGTGAGAGGGCTGCATTGAGCGGCCGCCGCGCACTCGTCACCGGCGCCGCAGGGCAGGACGGCTCGTACCTCGCCGAGCTCTTGCTCGGCGAGGGGTACGACGTGGTCGGCGTCGTGCGCGACCGTCACGGGGTGTACGAGAGCCTCGCCGGTGTGCGCGACCGCATCGAGCTCGTCGAGGTGGACTTGCTCGACGAGAACGCGCTCGCCGCGACGCTGCAAGCGCATCGACCGACTGAGGTCTACAACCTCGCGTCTCCGTCGTTCGTGCCGCGATCGTGGGAGTACCCCGTCGAGACGGCCGAGTTCGCCGCGGTCGGTGTGACTTCGCTCCTCGAAGCGATTCGCGCGGTCGATACGCGGATCCGCGTGTACCAGGCGTCGTCGAGCGAGATCTTCGGAGAGCCGGCCGAGGTGCCGCAGACAGAGTCGACGCCGCTCCAGCCCGTCACGCCCTACGGCGTCGCGAAGGCCTACGGGCACTTCATCATCGGGTCGTACCGCCGCCGCTACGGGATTCACGCAAGCGGCGGGATCCTCTACAACCACGAGTCGCCGCGCCGTCCCGTCGACTTCCTGCCGAGCAAGGTCGCGCACGCCGCGGCCGCGATCTCGCTCGGCCTCGAGACCGAGCTGAAGCTCGGCGACCTTGACGCGCAGCGTGACTGGGGCTACGCCAAAGACTACGTCGACGCGATGTGGCGGATCGTCCAGCGCGACGAGCCGGGCGACTACGTGATCGCCACCGGGAACCTCCACACCGTCCGCGACCTCACCGAGATCGCCTTCGCGCACGTCGGCCTCGACTGGCAGGCGCACGTGCGCGTGGATGACACGTTGAAGCGGGGTCAGGCTGAGCTGCACCATCTGGTCGGCGACGCCGGCAAGGCGCGCGCGACTCTTGGCTGGCAGCCGACCCTCGGCTTCGAGGAGCTCGTCCGCCTGCTCGTGGACGCCGCCGTCGGCCGCCTCACGAGTTCGTAACACGACCGCCGTAGACTCTGGCCGAAATGTCCGAGCACCAGGAGCTTTCCGTCGACGACGTCTACGCGCGGCTGCGAGCCGCCGTCGACCGCGGCACCCGCGATCTCGCCTCGACGCGGGGCCTCGCCGAGCGCTTCTGGCCCGTGAGTGCGGACAAGCCGCTCGAGCGCCGTCCCGGCGCGAAGGGCTGGGTCGCGTTCCAGGTGAAGCGCGTCCTCCGCAAGACGATGCGGTGGTACGTCGAGCCCGCCTTCGCGGACCAGCGGATCGTCAACGACGCACTGCTTCGGCTCGTCGACGACCTCTCGCGTCGCGTCGACGAGCTCGAGAACAAATGAGGATCGCGGTCTGCATGCCGCAGGTGCCGTTCGAGCGCGGCGGCACGGAGATATTTGCGGACGGGATGGTTCAGGCCTTGTGCGAGCACGGGCACGAGACGGAGCTCGTCACGGTGCCGTTCAAGTGGTACCCCGGCGAGCGTGTGCTCACGCAGGCGTTCCTCTGGCGGCTGCTCGACCTCGAGGAGGCGAACGGGCGTCCGATCGACGCCGTGATCGCGACGAAGTTCCCGTCGTACGTGATCAGGCATCCGAACAAGGTCGTGTGGCTGCTGCACCAGTTCCGCCAGGCGTGGGACCTCGACCGCACCGAGCTCGGGCAGTTCTCCGACTCGGCCGAGGACCGCGCGCTGCGACGGAAGGTGCTCGAGCTCGACAAGGTGACGCTCGGTGAGGCGAAGAAGATCTTCACGACGTCGTCGATCGTCGCCGGCCGCCTGCGCGATTCGACCGGGCTCGACGCGGAAGTGCTCGCGCCGCCGCCCGCCCCGCTCGACTTCCACACCGCGCCCTCCGAGGGCTTCGTCCTCTCGGTCAACCGGCTCGACCGCGCGAAGCGAATCGACCTGCTGATCGAGGCTGCCGCGCTCGCGCCCGGCGTTCGCATCGTGATCGCCGGCGACGGCCCCGACCGCGAGCGCCTGGAGAAGCTCGCCCGCGATCACGGCGTCGACGGTCGCGCGACATTCATGGGCCGGGTCAGCGACGCTGTGCTCGCCGATCTCTACGCGCGCTGCGTCGGTGTCTACTACGCGCCCGTGAACGAGGACTACGGGCTCGTGCCGTACGAGGCGTTCCTCTCGGAGAAACCGGTCGTCACGATGACCGACGCCGGTGGGCCGCTCGACATCGTGCGGGAACGGGAGACCGGGCTCGTCGTCGCGCCGCGCAGCGAAGACCTCGCGGGTGCGCTCGAATGGCTTCGGGCAAACGAGGATGAAGCACGAACGCTCGGGCGCGCCGGCCGCGACGTTGCACGTGCGGTCACGTGGGACTCGTGCGTCGAACGGCTCCTCGAAGCGGTCGCCTGACGTGAAGGTCGCGTACTTCTCGCCGCTCCCGCCGAGCAGGTCGGGCATCGCCGACTACTCCGCGCTCCTGTTGCCGGCGCTCGAGCAGCTCGTCGAGATCGAGGTCGTCCGACCGGGGCGCACGCGCCCAGTCGCGGACGCCGACGTCGCGCTCTACCACGTCGGCAACGATCCCGACGCGCACGCGTGGATCGTCGACGCGCTCCGCCGGCGTCCAGGGGTCGTCGTGCTGCACGACTTCGTCATCCACCACCTCGTCGCCGGTATGACCATCGGGCGCAAGGACGGTCACGCGTACCTCGCTGCGATGGAGCGCGAGGCGGGCGTCGCCGGGCGCATGCTCGGCTGGGGCGTGCTCGAGGGCCGCGTGCCGCCCCTCTGGGAGGTGCGCCCCGAGGAGTTCCCGCTCGCAGGCGAGGTGCTCGACCGGGCCACAGGCGTGATCGTCCATTCGCGCTACGCAGAGACGCAGGCGCGAGAGCACGGCTACGACGGTCCGCTCTGGCGCATCGCGCACCCGGCGTGGCTCGCGCCGGAGCTCGAGCCCGAGCCGCTGGAGGGCGAGCCGCTGATCGGCTGCTTCGGGCACCTGAACGAGAACAAGCGCATCCCGCAGCTTCTGCGCGCGTTCGCCGAGTTTCGTCGCACGCATCCCGGCGCGCGGCTGCTGCTCGTCGGCGAAGAAGCGCCCGGGTTCGACCTCCAAGGCCGCCTCGATCGGCTTGGTCTCGACACCGAAGGCGTGATCCGCGAGCCGTACGTCGAGGAGGCGCGGCTCTGGTCGCTGCTCGCCGCGTGCGACGTGTGCGTCCTGTTGCGCGCGCCGACGATGGGCGAGACCTCCGGTAGCGCGATCCGCACACTCTCGCTCGGCAAGCCGCTCGTCGTGAGCGACCTCGGCTGGTTCGCGGAGCTTCCCGACGAGGTCGCGCTCAAGGTCCCTGTCGGCGGCGACGCGGAGATCGCCGGTATCGTCGCAGCGCTCGGGCAGCTCGCCGATCCGGAGACCGCAGCGAGGATGGGCGCCGCCGCACGCGCCTACGTCGAACGGGAGCACGCGCTGCCGAAGGTCGCGGAGCAGTACGCCGCCGCGCTCGAGGAGGCGGCCGGCGGCGGAGCCGTGGAGGCGAAGGTGCTCCGGGAGGTCGCGGAGGCCGCGGTCGACGTCGGGCTCGAGCCCGAGCTGATCGCGCCGGAGCTCGAAGGTGTCGGCCTCGTCTCCCCGGACGGCCGCGGACCTGTGGGCCACGGCGTCGCGCGCGGCCCGTGGTCGGTGCTCGTCAGGACATTGCCGATGTGGGTGTGGCTCGCCGTCCTCTACGTGGCGTCGGCAACCGTGCAGCTCGCGCTCGGCCTGCGCGTCTCGTCGCCGTGGATCATGGTCGACGAGCTCGTCTATTCCGACATGGCGCGCAGTTTCGCATCCACGGGCCATTTCCTCGTCCGCGGCGTGCACGGCGACTACGGGTTCGTGTACCCGCTGTTCCTGTCGCCGGCCTACAAGCTTCTCGGCCCGACGGCGGACGTCTACCAGTGGACGCGCGCGATCAATGCGCTGGTGATGTCCTCGGCGGTGCTGCCCGCGTACCTCCTCGCCCGGCGCGTCGTGCGTCCGGCCGCGGCGCTTGCGGCGGCGGCGCTCGCCGTCGGGCTCCCGTCGATGGCCTACGTCGGCACATTGATGACCGAGAACGCGTTCTATCCGCTCTTCCTCTGGCTTGCGTTTGCGCTCGTGGTCGTGCTCGAGCGCCCGACTGCGCGCAATCAGATCGTCGTGCTCGCACTTTGCGTTCTCGCCTTCGAGACGCGTGCACAGGCCGTCGCGCTCTTCGCAGCAGTTCTCACCGCGCCGCTCGTGCTCGCCTGGATCGAGCGCGGACGGCCGCGGAGCTTGAAAGCGTTCGCGCCGCTCTACGGCATCGTCGCCGCGGGCGCGCTGCTCGTGGCAATCGTCGAGGCGGTGCGCGGGCGCTCCCCGGTGGACATCCTCGGCAGCTACTCGAAGACGAGCAACGGCGGCTACCACGTGTGGCCGGTGGTGCGGTGGCTCGTGCTGCACGTCGCGGAGCTCGACCTCGCGGTCTGGGTGTTGCCGTTCGCGGCGCTGATCGTGCTTGTCGCGAACGCACGTCATCTCGATCGCCGCCTGCGCGTCTTCTCGGCGGCCGCCGCATCGCTCTCCGTCTGGCTCGTCCTCGAGGTCGCGGTGTTCGCGTCGCAGTACTCGGTCCGCATCGAGGAGCGGAACCTCTTCTACCTCATGCCGTTGTTCCTGATTGCGCTGCTCGCCTGGATCGAGCGCGGCCAGCCGCGTCCGCCGCGCGTTGCGATCGCCGCCGCCGGCGTCGCCGCTGCGCTGCCCGGCGCGATCCCGTTCCTCAGCCTGCTCAACATCACCGCGCAGTCGGACACGCTCGGCCTCCAGCCGTGGTGGTATCTCGGCGACGGCTGGGCAGGGCGCTCGAGCGTCGCGCTCGTGGCCGTGCTGCTCTCGCTCGCGCTCGGCGCCGCGTTCCTCTGGCTGCCGCCCCGGCACGCTCCTGTGCTGCCGGTCCTCGTCGCGCTCGGCTTCCTCGCCACGTGGCTCCCGCTCCAGCTGTGGACGCACAGCTTCCCCCGGCTGGCGACCAGCGCCTACAACCAGGGAGTCGGAGCGGAGCGGAGTTGGATCGACAAGGCGGTGGGGCGCGACGCGCACGTCGCCGTGCTCTGGACCGGCGGCAACGCGCTCTCGGTCTGGGAGAACGAGTTCTGGAACCGCAGCGTCGACCGCGTCTACGACCTGGGAACGCCGCTTCCGGGCGACATGCCGTCGGTGAGCATGAAAGTCGATCAAGCGACAGGCGTGCTTCGCGACGTCGACGGGAGGCCGATCGCCGATCCATACGTGCTTGCGGGCACGTCGGTCGAGCTCCTCGGAACGAAGGTTGCCTCCGATCCCGCGAAGCAGCTCGTGCTCTACAAGGTGGCGCCGCCGGCGCGAACGACGACGCAGATCGTCGGGCTCTACGACGAGCCGGACAGTCCGTGGTCCAGCGGGCACGTGACGTGGCGTCGGTACGACTGTCGCGGCGGAGTGCTCTCGGTGCAGCTGCGAAGCGACGATCAGCTCTTCAAGAAGCCGCAGACGCTCGTGATTGACGGAACGACGACTGCACGCACGCTGACATTCGCACCGGGAGCGAGGAAGTCCCTCCACCTGCCTCTCGCGCCGACGCGCGGCGTTTGCCAGGTCGAGTTCGTGATCTCACCAACGCACCGGCCGGCCGACTTCCCGAAGCTGAACAATCGCGACACGCGTTCGCTCGGCCTCCACTTCGACTCGATTCGCTACTCGCCCCCGAAGCAGTGAGGATCGTCCTCGACGTCGCGCCACTGTCGCATCAGCGGACAGGCGTCGGCAACTACGTCCGCGGATCGCTGCACGGGCTCGTCCAGGCTTCGGCAGGCGAGCACGAGCTGCTCGCCTTCGCGCCCGTCAGCCGTCGAGGCCGGCGCGAGGTCGACGCCGCCCTCGACGGCATCGACGTCGGCAGGCGACTGCCGGTCGTCCCCGCAGCACACGCGGTGCGCACGCTCTGGAGCCGCGCGGGCCGTCCGCCGGTCGAGCGCGTGCTCGGCCCTTTGGACGTTTTCCACTTCAGCGACTGGATGTATCCGCCGCAGCACGCCGGTGTGCGCTCGACGATGGTGCACGACCTCGTGCCGCTGCGCTTCCCCGACTGGGTGCACGGACGCACGCGGCGCATGCACGGTGCGAAATACCGCAATGCGGCGCGGACATGCGATGTGGTGATGGTCAACTCGCGCTTCACTGGAGACGACGTCGCCGAGACGCTCGGGGTGGCGGCGGAGAAGATCCACGTCGCGTATCCCGGTGTCGGCGACGGGTTCACCTCGACGGGCGCTCGCGCCGAGCTCGGCCGGCCGTACGCACTGACGGTGGCGACGCTCGAGCCGCGGAAGAACCTTGCGACGCTGCTCGAGGCGTACCGCCGCCTCGACGGCTCGGAGCTTGCGCTCGCCGTCGCCGGCGCGGCAGGGTGGGGCGACCAGCCGTCGCTCGCCACGCCCGGGGTGCTTCGGCTGGGCTACACGCCGCACGACGAGCTGCCGGCCCTCTATCGCGGCGCGAGCGTCTTCGTCTACCCGTCCCTCTTCGAGGGTTTCGGCATGCCGGTCGTCGAGGCGATGGCCTGCGGCGTGCCGTGCGTCGTCTCGTCGCACGCGTCGCTCGACGAGGCGTGCGGCGACGCTGCAGTGCGCGTCGATCCGCGCGACCCCGATGCGCTCGCACACGCGATCGATCGCGCACTCGCAGAACGCGCCGAGCTCGTTCCGCGCGGGATCGAGCACGCCCGCGCCTTTACGTGGCTCGCAAACGGCGGGGCGCACCTCGGCGCGTGGGAGGCGGCTCGGTGAACGTTGCCGTTGACGTCACTCCGCTCGCGCAGACACGCGCGGGCACCGCGCGCTACCTCCGGGCGCTGCTCCCGCGGCTCGAGCCCGACGTGCACGTCGACCGCATGAGCGGCTTCGCGCGGGGACGCCCCGGGACACTGTGGCTCGACCTCGCCTGGTATCCGCACGTCCTGCCGCACCGCGCGCGGCATGCCGACGTCCTGCACTGCCCGACCTATCGCGGCCCCGCTCGCACGGCGACCCCGCTCGTCGTCACCGTCCACGACATCGCCGTGTTCCGCCATCCTGAGGCGTTTCCGCGCTGGACGCGCTCCTACAGCCGCGTCGCCGTGCCGCGGGTCCTGCGCGCGGCACGCCGGGTGCTCGCCGTCTCCGAGTTCACGGCATCCGAGCTGGAGGCGGTGCTCGGGGTGCCGCGGGAGAAGATCGCCGTCACGCCGAACGCGGTCGACGAGGTGTTCTCGCCGGACGGCACACGCGCTGAGGGCGACTACGTGCTCGCAGTCGGGACGCTCGAGCCGCGCAAGAACCTCGCGCGCACGATCGCGGCCGCGGCCCGGCTCGACCTCGAGCTCCGGGTCGTGGGCGCGCGCGGCTGGGGAGGAGTCGGGGCCCAGGGCGGCAACGTGCGCCGGCTCGGCGAGATCTCCGACGAGGAGCTCGCTCGGCAGTATCGCGGCGCGCTCTGTGTCGCGTATCCCTCGCTGTACGAGGGCTTCGGCATCCCCGTGCTCGAGGCGATGGCCTGCGGCGCACCGGTCGTGACGTCCGTGGGAGGCGCGACGGAGGAGGTCGCAGGCGGTGCCGCCGTGCTCGTCGACCCGCACGACGTCGCTGCGATCGCGGACGGCATCCAGGAGGCGATCGGCCGGCGCGACGAGCTTCGTGCGCTCGGCCTCGCGCGGGCGCGCGCCTACTCGTGGGACGAGACGGCCCGGCTCACCCTCGCCGCGTACAGGGCGGCTGCGGCATGAGCGATCCGCTGGTCGTCGTCGACGCCGACGTGCTCGGCCGGCAGCGCACCGGCGACGAGACGTACGTCACCGAGCTGCTGCGCGCGCTCCCGGCGGCCGGGGAGGGGCTTCGGTTCGCCGCGATCACCCGCCGGCCCGATCTCGTCCCGCCGGGCGTCGAGCCGATCGAGCTGCCGGCGCGAATCCAGGAGCTGCGCATGGCCGTGCGCGTGCCGCTGCTGCTGCGCCGGCTGCGGCCGGCACTCGCCCATTTCGTGCACTCGCTGCCGCCGGCGTTGCCGTGCCCGGCGGTGCTGACGGTGCAGGATCTCTCCTTCGAGCGCGACGCGTCTCTCATGGGCCGACGCGAGACCACGATCTTCCGCTTCGTCGTGCCGCGCTCGGCGCAGCGCGCAGCGCGGGTGCTCGCGATCTCTCAGCGCACGAAGGACGACCTCGTCGAGCTCTATGGACTGCCGCCGGAGAAGATCGTCGTCACGCCGCTTGCGCCCGACCGTGCGTTCGTGCCCGGCGGAACGCGGGGCGATTACCTGCTCTTCGTGGGCGCGATCGAGGAGCGCAAGAATCCGCTACTCGCCGCGGATGCGGCGCGGGCTGCTGGACGCCGGCTCGTCGTGGTCGGCCCCGAGCGCGATGCGCGCCTCGTTGCCGAGCTACGCAAACGCAGCGCCGATGTGCGCGGGTTCGTGCCGAAAGACGAGCTCGTGCGGCTCTACCAGGAGGCGGCAGCGCTGCTGTTTCCGACGCGCTACGAGGGATTCGGACTGCCCGTCGCCGAGGCGATGGCCGCCGGCACGCCGGTGATCGCGACACCCGACGCCGCCGTGCGCGAGATCGGCGCCGATGCCGTCGCATACGCGGAGCCGGATGCCTTCGCGGCAACGGTCTTGCGCGTGCTCGCCGATCCCGCGCCGTGGACGCGGGCCGGGCTCGAGCGCGCCGCCCTGCTCTCCTGGGGGGAGACGGCGCGCAGGACCGTCGCCGTCTACCGTGAGGCGCTCGCATGAAGGTCTCTGCGGTTGTCATCTCGCACGGACACGCGGACGAGCTCGTCCGCTCCCTGCCGGCGCTCGCGCCGCAGGTGGACGAGCTGCTCGTGATCGCGAACATCCCGGGCAGCGTTCCGCTCGGGCTCCCGGGCCGCACTCGGGTGCTCGCGAACGAGCGGCCGCTGTCGTTCGCGGCCAACGCAAACCTGGGCGCCGCACACACCGAGCACGAGCTCGTGTTGATTGCCAACCCGGATGCGCTTCCCGAGCCCGATGCGATCGAGATCCTGCGCGCGTTCATGGACGAGCATCCGCGCACGGGTGTCGTCGGTCCGAAGATGCTCTACAGCGACGGGACGTGGCAGGCCTCGCGGCGAAGCTTTCCGACCGTCGGCTCGACGATCGTGCGGCGGACGCCGCTGCGTCTCCTCTTCCCGCCGTTGCGCTGGCAGCGCCGGCACTACCTGCTCGACGAGCGGCCCGACGAGCCGGCGCCCGCCGACACGATGCTCGGCGCGTTCCTGCTGCTGCGCCGCGCGATGCTCGACGAGATCGGTGGCTGGGACGCCGGCTACCGGATGTACTGCGAGGACATCGATCTCAACTATCGCGCTGCGAGAGCCGGCTGGGAACGGTGGTACGTCCCGGCTGCCGTCGTGCAGCACGAGTACGCGGCGGTTGTCGACAAGCGGTTCCTCACGCGGCACACGCTCTGGCACGCGCGGGCGATGGCCCGCTTCTTGCGCAAGCACCCCGAGCGCCTGCTCGTGCTGCGGTGACCCATTCCTGGGACAAGTACGCGCAGGCGGCGGACGGTTGGAGCGACGACGCATATGCAGACGCTCGCGTGTACCTCGCACGGCGCGCCGAGCTCGTATGCACACTGGGTCCCCCGCTCGAGCCCGGCGACGTCGTGCTCGATCTCGCCTGCGGCGACGGCGGCTTCGGCGACTTCCTGCCCGATCAGCGCTACGCCGGCGTCGATGCGAGCCCCGAGATGGTCGAGGCTGCGCGCCGCCGGGGCCGGAACGTCGTGCAGGCCGACCTGAACGACTACGAGCCGGCGGAGCCGGTGCAGACGACGACGATCTTCCGCGCGATCTACTACGCGCGCGAGCGGCGTGCGCTGTTCGCGCGAATCGCGGCGTACACCGAGACAAAGCTCGTCTTCGACCTGAACCCCCGCCAGTACCGGCTCGCCGCGGTCCGCGCCGATCTGCGCGCGGCCGGCTTCGACCGGCTCGCGCTCCGGCCCTTCTTCGTTCCGCAGACGCGGTCCGTGCCGCGTCCGCTCGCGCTCCTCCTGCGCCTGCTCGAGCGCAGCGGCCCGCTGGCACGGCTCGTGCTGCGCGCCCGGTTCACCTACTTGTGTGCAGCCTGGGGCACCGGCCCCGGTACGAAGCGGTAGGTCACGACGGCGCCGAGTTGGCGCACGTCGCTGTCCGACGGATTGAGGTCGTGCGGTACGAAGAGAGTGTCGACGACGACGCGGGCCGCGAACCGGCCGGCGGGCGCCGGCAGCACGAATGTCTTTGTTTCCGGCGCGGCAATCGTGTCCGTCTTCTCGGCGATTACGCGTCCGAGCTGCGGCTGGTGGTTCGCGTCAATGGTGAGCGCTCCGATGAGAATGTGGATCGGGCTCGGTGTGGTCGGTCCGCCGTCGGCGCGCGACACGGTGACCACGATGTGACCGTGCGCTCCTCCGGAGAAGCGGTAGTAGCCGCTGTTCGCCGGTCCCGTCCAGCCGTCCGGGCTGATGCCGTTGCACTCGGCCCGTAGACGGTTCGGGTGGGTGAGCTCGATCAGCCGCCAGCGCCCGCCGCCGACCCTGCCGCCGGCCCGGTAGGAGTGCTTCGCCGTCAGCGTGCCCGCGAAATCGACGCACGGCCACTCTTCGACGGCGTAGTCGAACTCTTTGCCCGGGTTCGCCGGGTCGTTCGTCCAGTAGGTCGCTCCATCGGCGGCGATGTTCGGGCCGCCGGCCGGCCCCGGACCGCCGACGGTGCCGTCGATGCTGCCGACCGCGACGATCGAACGGTTCCAGAACTCCATCAGATTCTCGCCGTTGGGATCGGAAACCCCCTGGCCGAGATAGAGCGACGGCTCGCGATGAGCGATTAGGTCGACCCAGTCGTAGGGCTTGCCGAGCGTCGCCGCGGATTCGCGGCTGATCGAGTTCCCCCCGGCGGCGGCTGCGATCTCGGCGGTGAGGTTCCAGCCGATCATGAAGACGCCGAGTACGCCGACGAGGGCCGCGGTCGCCAGTCGCCGGCCGGGCAGGAAGCGGAGGGCAAGCAGAGCGGTTGCGCCCGCGGCGGTGATTGCGAGCATCAGCCATTGCGCGAAGAACGGCGTCCAGAGCAGGAAGCGGTTCGCCTGCTGCAGGATCGCGAGCCCCAGCGCATCGGAGTAGAGCTGGACGCCCATCTCGTACGGCGTCGTGATCAGCACCCAGAGAGCAAGCGTCGTCGCCGCCGCGAGCGCGAGCACGTCGACGCGCCGTCGCTCGAGCACGATCGCCGTGCCGACAAAGAGCAGCGGCGCGATATAGATGATGTTCCGTTCCTCGACCCGCGTGGCGAAGACCGTCGAAAGATATGCCGCCTTCATGAACGTGTAGAGCCCGAACGAGATGAGCCCGGCGAGTGCGACGCAGCGGAAGACGCGGAGCTCGCGCGTCGGCTCCTCACCTCGGGCCCGCCTCAGTGACGCGAGGCCTGCCACGAGGGGGACCACGCCGATCCCGATCGTGAATGCGCCGGTGGCCCACAGGCCGAGGCTGAACATGCGGTGCTTGTACTTGTAGGTGGTGACGTACCACTCGTAGACGTGGTGGCTGAGATAGCCGCTGAGCAGAAACATGGCGCCGAGCCCGAGTACGAATGCGCCGACCCAGTCGCCTGTCGACCATGTCCGTCGGCGGGCGCGCATCCACGGGCTGGACCAGGCGAGGAAGAGGCACGCGAGGAGGAGCATCACCAGCACGACGACGAGCTCGCCGCGCACGGCCGGAGCGACGATGCAGGCGAGGGCTGCCGCGCCGATCCAGCGACGCTGCTTCGTGACCATGGCCTTTGCCACGAGGAAGAAGCAGAGAGCCGCGTACGGGTACGCGACCGGCTCCGAGACGATCCAGGCGGAATACGCGAGCGCCGGAACGGCGGCCGCCCCGGCGGCGGCGAAGAGCGCCCACCAGCGTTCGACCACGAGACGGGCGAGGAAGTACGTCGGAAACAGCGCCGAGGCCATGACGAGAACACCGATGTACTTGACCGCGTCGTAGGAGGCGCTGGTGTTGCCGAGCCACCAGGCGGGCGCCATGATGTACGCGTAGAGCGTGTCGGGCGAGTGGGCGACCCCGCGCCGCGCCGCGTGGCCCGTTTCCGAAATCGACCGGGTGAGCTGCGTCAGCTCGAGCTCGTCGCCGAAGAGCCATGGCGTCACGTGCCCCCACGCCTCGTAGACGTAGACGATGCAGAGCCAGAAGTAGACGCTCAGGAGCGGAGCGGCCGCGAGCAGCCGGTCGGCGAACGTCCGCCTTGCGACCCCCAGTTGCGCGCTCTCGCCCCGGGCCGGTGTCGCTACCGCACTCACTCGAATGCGACCCCGAGGGCGACGCCGGGGTCGAGATCGATCGAGCGTCGCACGAACCGGCAGTCGACCTCCGCCCGCCTGCACGCCTCGATGATCGCGTCGAGCCGCTCTCGCGGAGCTGACGGGATCGTTACGAAGACGGCCTGCGGCTCGAGTCGGCCGAGCGCCCAGCCGATCTCGTCGAGCCCACCGAGCACGCGCACGCCCTGGATGCGCTGCCGGCGCAGGCTCGGGTCATCGTCGATGAAACCGACGACGCGTTGGCCGCTCTGCTCGCGCAGCTCACGGAGCAGGCTGCGGCCGCTGGTACCCGCGCCCACGATCAGCACGCGCTGCTGCTCGCGCCTGCCGACGAGCGACGAGAGCATGCGAGCAACGCCCCGCTCCCAGAATCGTGCAACTCCGACGAGCAGCGCGCAGAGCAGCAGGTCGATGAAGAAGATGCCGCGGGGGAACCCATTCCACGGGACGGTCGCCCAGATGAAGAGGAAGGCCGCGGCCTCGGAGACGAGCACCGCGCCGAAGATGCTCGCCGCATCGCGTGCTCCCGCATAGCGCCACACCCCGCGGTAGAGACCGAACAGGATGAACGCGACGTAGCGGGCCACGAGCAAGGCCGGCAGTGCGACGTGAAAGACGTGTCGCATCCACGGCGTGCCCTCGTTCTGGATGCGGATCGCATACGCGGCTGCGAATGAAGCGGTGATGAGCGCGAAATCGACGAGCACCTCGACGAAGCGGCGGCGGTTGACGATCAGCGACCGCAGCAGGGAAGGCGGTCGCTCGGAGCTCGCAACGTGCTCGACGTCGGCGAGGTACGTGCCGAACTGGAGCAGGAACGCGAACGTGAGCAGCACTCCGGCGAGCGTGATGTAGGTGTCGTCGAGGACGTTGTACGCGAGGCTCGTCGCGCCGAGCGCGGCAGAGACGATGCCGAGCAGGATCACCGCGCGTTTCTCCGACAGTCCGCGGTACACGAGACGGTGGGAGGTGTGGTCGCGGCCGCCCTTGTAGATCGGCCGTCCTTCGAGCAGGCGCACGATCGTCACCAGCGTCGTGTCGAGGATGGGCACCGCGAGCACGAGGATGGGAAGGAGAAGCGTCGCGACGGTCGATCCGGCGACCTTCCAGCTCGAAGCGAGCCCGAGTGCGGCGAGCGCGAAGCCGAGCATCTGGCTGCCGCTGTCGCCCATGAACACCGCCGCCGACCGGTTCACGCGAAGGTTGTAGGGCAGGAATCCGACGCACGCGAGGCAGATGCTGAGGGCGATCGCGAGCGCGACATGGTTTGGGTGCACCGTCACGGCATCGAGCGCGAAGTAGGCGCAGGCGATCGCCGCGAGCGTTGCCGCGAGCCCGTCCATGTTGTCGAGCAGGTTGAACGCATTCGACATGCCGACGAGCCACAGGGCGCCGAGCGCGGTGGCAAGGATGCCGTTCGAGACGACCTCGACCCGCACGCCCGCTGCCAGCACGAGTGCGGCGGCTCCGAACTGCGCACCGAGCTTGGCGAGCGGGTTCAGGGTGAAGAGGTCGTCGGCGAGCCCTGCGACGAAGAGGATCGTGCAGCCGCCGACGATGGCGAGCAGCTCGTGCGTCGCGTGGACGGTGCCGGTTGCGATTGCGAGCCCGACTCCGGCGAGCAGGCCGGCGAAGATCCCGACGCCGCCCACGAGCGGCGTGTCATGCCTGTGCCACCGGTCGGCCGACGGGGTGGCGACCGCCCGCCGCGCCAGCGGCGCACGCAGGAGCAGCCAAATCGTCAGCAGGCTTGCGGGGAAAGCAGCCAGCGCTGCCACGGCCGTCACGGCGCGGCGCGCCTCCGCCTCGCGACTCGTCCGGGTCGTAGCACGCGGTCCAGCGTAATCGACGCACGTAAACGGGGTGTTTGGGCGGGCGCGCGTCTCCAGCCCTCAGGGTAGGTTGCTCCGGAGGAACACATGAGGACGCCGCTGCTCGAGCTCATCCGCTGTCCATTTTGCCGCGCCGAGCTGGGCGAGGATGGCGACGCATTCCGCTGCAGGGGCTGCGACCGCACCTTCGGCCGGACGGTCGACGGGATCCCGCTGATGCTGCACGCGGGCCTGCCCGGTGCGCAGGCGAAGCTGCGCGAGGCGGAAGGGTGGCTCGAGAAGGCGCGCGCCGAGGGCTGGTACGAGCCTGACGACACGGTCGACGCCGTCCTCCCGTTCGTGAACCAGGAGCTCGGTTGGAACGAGCTCAACTGGCTGGCCAACGGGCACTCGTTTCAGGTGCTGCTCGACCGCTACGTCGGAGGGGCTCGCGGCCTGCGCGTGCTCGAAGTGGGTGCGGCGAAGGCCTGGGGCTCGCGTTTTTGGCTCGAGCGCGACTGCGAGTACGTCGCGACCGACATCCTCGTCGACGCGAACATCGGCCTCGGTCGCGGCGCGTTCTACGGGAACTTCTCGCGCATCCAGGCCGACGGCGAGCATCTGCCGTTCGCCAACGAGACATTCGACCTGACCTACTGTGTCGCGACGCTGCACCATGCGCTCGACCTGACGCAGATGGTCCGCGAGCTGGCGCGGGTGACGCGGCCGGGCGGCGTTGTCGCGGGCCTGAACGAGGGCGTTCGCGGGCTGCTCCGGAGCTCGGAGAACCCTGACCAGGCCGGCGAGAAGGCGCTCGGTATCAACGAGCACGTGCATTCGGTGTGGGCGTACGCGGCGGCCTTCACGCGGGCCGGACTCGTGGTACGCCGGCTCGAGCGCCCGGACGGCTGGCCGCCGCGGCCGTACGGGAGATTGCTGTCGAAGCTTCCGAAGATCGGGATGACGCTCGGGACGCTCGTCCATCTCAGCGCCATCCGTTTCGCGGGCGTGTCGATCTATGCGCGGAAGCGCGCCTGAGAGGTTGCCGTGAGTACGTACTCCGACGTGTTCCGCTACCGCGATCTCTTCGCGAACCTCTTCCGGCGCGACCTGCACGCGAAGTACAGAGGCTCGGCGCTCGGCGTCCTCTGGACGGTCGCGAACCCCGTGATGCTGATGGGCGTCTACTTGCTCGTCTTCGGAGTGATCTGGAAGTCCCCGTTCGCGAACGGGGACAACTACGCTCTTTTCTTGCTCTCAGGCCTCGCGGTGTGGACCTTCTTCACCGCCGCTCTCCTGTCGTCGACGCGGTCGATGCTCGACAACGCGAACCTGATCAGGAAGACGAAGTTCCCCCGCCAGCTCGTGCCGCTGTCAGTCGTCGCGGCGCACCTCGTCAGCTTCGTGGCAATGCTCGTGCTGTTGCTCGTCGTGAACTTCGTCGCTCTCCCGCGCGTGCGCGCGACGGAGCTGCTCGCGGTCCCGCTCGCCGCGCTGTTCGTCGCGCTCGTGTGCGGCCTCGCGCTCGCGCTCGCGTCGCTCAACGTGCTCTTCCGGGACGTCGAGTTCATCGTCGCCGCGCTGCTCGTCCCCTGGTTCTTCCTGACGCCGATCCTCTACCCGCTCGACGGGGACCCGATCGCGAAGCACCCGACCGCGGTCTGGTTCATCCACTGGGTCAACGTGCTCTCCCCGGGGATCGAGGCCGTCCGCGCGCCGCTCTTCTACGGCCGGCTCCCTTTCTGGGGCGACGCGCTCTACCTCGTCGTCGCGTGCGCCGCGGCGCTCGCGCTCGGTGCGTTCGTCTTCAGCCGCGTCGACGATCAGATCGCGATCGAAGTCTGATCACGAGCCTCCCGTCGAACATCGACGGCTCGTCGCCATCCGCCCTGTAGGCGGGCAGGCCGGCGACTTCGCAGTTCGGCTCGAGCGGCGGCAGCAGCGACGGGCACACGAGCGGATGCCCGAAGCGGGGATGCCGCCCGCCGCCCGGCGCGTACGCCGCGAGCTCGGGGTCGCCGCGGCGCAGCAGCCCGCGCTCGACCTCGATCGCGCCGCCGACGGCGGCATAGCCCTCCTCGTGCAGCGCACGGACGCGCTCGTTCCAGTTCGCCGCGGGCTCCGCGCCGTCCCCGAGGAACGCGCGGGCGCCGCTCGCGTCGCGCGACAGCACGTCGGCGTCCTCCTCGTACGGCGGGTTGCCGATCTCCGCGAGCCAGAAGCGATGCTCCTCGACGAGGTCGACGGCGAGGCGGTAGCGGCCGGGCGGGATCGGTCCGCGCAGAGGCAGCGTCTGCCGCAGCGTCTCGCCGGGAGCGACGGCGCGCTCGAGCGGCGTGCGGGGGCTGTCCCAGACGATCGCGTTCCCACGGTCGTCGAGCCAGTGATACGCGAGGAACAGGCCTTCCTCGGGGCCGCGGGTGCGCCACGTGGCCGAGCCTGCGTTCTCCACCTCGACGGTCGCCTGCTGCAGCGCGCCCGCCTCGACGGGCGCGCGCTCGAGCGTCCGCCAGCGCGCGACGAGGGGACCGGAGGCGCTCATCAAGCCTCTAGTCTAGGCAGGTGACTCGGCCTCTCCTCGTTCGGGCCGCGCTGCGCGAGCCGGTCGAGCGCACGCCGGTGTGGTTCATGCGCCAGGCCGGGCGTTCGCTGCCCGAGTACCGCGCGATCCGCGAGCGGCACGGGTTCTTCGACGTCGCCGGCACCCCGGAGCTCTGCGCCGAGGTGACCCTCCAGCCGGTGCGCCGTCACGGCGTCGACGCGGCCGTGATGTTCGCCGACATCATGTCCCCGGTGCTCGGCATGGGCGTCGCGCTCGAGCTCGTCGAAGGCGTCGGCCCGGTGATCGAGCATCCCATCGCGACGCTCGCCGACGTGGAGCTCCTGCGTGTCACCGAGCCGGACGAGTGGGCCGGACCGATCCTCGAGGCGGTGCGCATCGTTCGCCGCGAGCTCGACGCGGAGAAGGCCGTGGTCGGCTTCTGCGGCGGCCCGTTCACCGTCGCCGGCTACCTCGTCGAGGGTAAGCCCAGCCGCGACTTCGCCCGGACGAAGACATTGATGTATCGGGAGCCAAGAGTGTGGCACGCGCTGATGGACAGGCTGGCCGAGCAGTCGGCGCGCTACGTCGCGGCGAAGGTGCGCGCGGGCGCGGACGTCATCCAGCTCTTCGACTCGTGGGTCGGTGCGCTGTCACCGGCCGACTACGAGGAGTTCGTCGAGCCGTACTCGGCGCGCATCCTCGCGGCCGTCGACGCGCCCACCATCCACTTCGGCACGGGCACGACGCCGCCGCTCCTCGAGTTGCTCGCGCGCGCCGGCGGCGACGTGATCGGGCTCGACTGGCGCATGCCGCTCGACGCCGGCTGGGACGTGGTCGGGATGGAGCGCGGCGTGCAGGGGAACCTCGATCCCGCGGTGCTGCTCGGCCCGTGGGAGCGAGTCGAGGCGGCCGCCCTCGACGTGCTCGAGCGGGCGGGCGGGCGTCCGGGCCACATTTTCAACCTCGGCCACGGCGTCTTCCCCCAGACCGATCCTGAGCTCGTCACGCGGCTGACGGCGCTCGTTCAGGAGCGCACCGTGGAGGCGCTAGCGTGACCGCATGAGCGAAGCCGTGATCCTGATGGCCTACGGATCGCCCGAGCGGTTGACCGACGTCCCGGCGTACTACGCCGACATTCGCGGTGGCCGCCCGATCGCTCCCGAGAACCTCGCCGACCTCGTCGAGCGCTACCGCAGGCTCGGCATCGAGGACTCGTCACCGCTCAACGCGATCACGGAACGGACGCGTGCGGCACTGCAGGAGGAGCTCGGGCTGCCCGTCTACACGGGGATGAAGCACTGGCCGCCGCGCATCGCCGACGCCGCCGAGGCGGCGCTCGCGGGCGGAGCCGAGCGCGTCGCAGGGCTCGTGCTCGCGCCTCACTACTCGGCGCTCTCGATCAAGGGCTACCACGACCAGCTCGAGCAGGCGCTCGGGGGCCGTGCCGAGCTCGCATTTGTGGAGAGCTGGCACGACGAGCCTGGCTTCATCAGCCTGCTCGCCGACCGCGTGCGCGCCACACAGTCACACGTCGTCTTCTCTGCCCACTCGTTGCCCGCACGCATCCTCGCCATGGGCGATCCCTACAAAGCCCAGCTGTTCGAGACTGCCGGCCTCGTCGCCGAGGCCTCAGGCCTCGGCGACCGGTGGAGCTTCTCCTTCCAGAGCGAGTCGCCGACCGGCGAGCCCTGGCTCGGGCCCGACATCCTCGACCACCTCGCCGCGTTGCGCGGCGACGGTGTCACCGACGTGCTCATCTGCCCCGTCGGCTTCGTCTCCGACCATCTCGAGATCCAATGGGACATCGACGTCGAGGCGCGGGAGCGGGGGGCCGAGCTCGGCATGCGGGTCGATCGCATCGAGATGCTGAACGCCGATCCGGCGTTCGTCCGGATACTTGCCGGCATCGTCCGGCGCGCGCTGGGAGTACCGTCCCGAGCATGAAGCCTGGTGAGATCCTCGTCGAGCACGCCGCGCGCAGCTTCCGCGTGTACCCGCGCGAGAACCGGGCACTCAAGGACCTGATCGTCGCGCGCGGCCGCGTGCGCGGCTCCGACGTCGTCGCGCTGCGCGACGTGTCGTTCACCGTGGAGCCGGGAAGCGCTGTCGGCCTCGTCGGCCGGAATGGCTCCGGCAAGACGACGCTGCTGCGCCTGCTCTCGGGAATCATCAAGCCGACGGTGGGCCGCGTCGCGGTCGGTGGGCGCATCGGCTCGCTGCTCGAGCTCGGCGCCGGGTTCCATCCCGACCTGACGGGGCGCGAGAACGTCTACCTCAACGGGTCGATCCACGGCCTCGGGCGCGCGGCGATTCGCGAGAAGCTCGACGAGATCGTCGCGTTCGCCGGACTGGAGGAGTTCATCGACCTGCCCGTGCGCACGTACTCGTCGGGGATGTACATGCGGCTCGGCTTCGCGATCGCGGCACACATCGAAGCCGACGTCCTACTTCTCGACGAGGTGTTCGCCGTCGGCGACGAGGCGTTCCAGCGCAAGTGCTTCGGCAAGATCTTCGAGTTCAAGCAGCGCGGCGGCACGATCGTGTTCGTGTCGCACGACGCAGCGGCGGTCGAGCGTCTGTGCGATCGTGCGGTCCTGTTGAAGGACGGCATCGTCGCGTTCAACGGGCCGACGCACGAGGCGATCGTCGAGTACCGCCGCCTCCTCGCGGGCGAGCGCGAGCCGGAGGAGCGCGCGGCCGGCCTGAAGGAGTGGGGCGGAGACATCGCGCGCGTCGAGCGGGTCCGGCTGCTGGGCTCCGACGGCGTCGAGCGCATGCAGCTGCTCGCCGGCGAGTCGTTTGCGATCGCCGCCGACATCGTGGCGGAGCGCTCGATCGCGCCGCCGCGCCTCGTATGGGAGCTGCGCGACGACGCCACGATCCTCGTCGCCTCGGGTGAGCTGTCGACCGCGGAGCTCGGGTGGGGAGGCGATACCCGCACGCTGCCGCTGCGTTTCGACGCCGATCGCCCGCCGTTTGCCGACAGCCGGCTCCACCTGCGCATCGATCTCACCGACGAGGACGGCCAGACGCAGTACCACTCGCTCGACGACGCGCGCGTCTTCGTCGTCTACCCGGCCGACGAGAGTCGCGGCCTCGTGCGCCTGGATGGGCGCTGGTCGCGGGAGGAGCCGGCGCTCACCGCGGAACTGGAGAGAGCATGAGCTCCCGCAGCTGCCCCGACTGGCCCGACCTGATGGAGATCGCTCCCGAGCTCCAGTTCAAGCACTACACGGTCGCCGAGGCGCAGCTTCCGGCGGACGCGCTGATGTTCGTCAAGGACTTCTCGCTCGCCGACGTTGCGATCTGCGCCGACCTCGACAAGAACGTCTTCTACGCCGCGCACACGGACGAGCGCGTCGCCGAGGCGCTCCGCCAGAGCCACTGGTACGAGATCCGCGAGTGGGTCAGTGCCGGCCGCCCCGGCCAGGGCGGGTACTAAAGACCTGGGGCCAGCACTAAGGCACTGGCGTCAGCAGCGGCTCGCCGCGCTCGGCGGCGAGCAGGTTGTCGACGACGACCCGCGTCATCGCCGCGCGGGTCTCGACCGTGGCGCTGCCGATGTGCGGCGCCAGCACGACGTTCGCGAGCCCGAATAGCGCTTCCGGCACGGCAGGCTCGTGCACGAACACGTCGAGGCCGGCGCTGATCCGGCCCGAGACGAGCTCCTCGACGAGCGCGTCCTCGTCGACGAGGGCTCCGCGTGCGGTGTTCACAAGCGTCGCTCCGTCGCGCAGGAGCGCGAGCCGCCCGCGTGAGATGAGGCCCTTTGTCTGCGGCGTCAACGGCGCGTGGATGGAGACGACGTCCGATTCGCACAGCAGGTCGTCGAGCGCGCGGTACTCGAAGCCCGGCTCGTCGAGTGGCGTGCGCTGGTGGTAGAGGACGCGCATGTCGAAGCCGCGTGCGCGGCGCGCCATTGCGCCGCCGATGCGGCCGAACCCGACGATGCCGAGTGTCGAGCCGGTTACCTCGCGACCGAGGAACGGCGCTTGCGACCAGCTCGTGCCCCAGCGCCCGGAGCGCACGTGGTCGTCTCCCTCGACGAGTCGCCGTCGTGTGGCGAGCAGGAGCGCGAACGCGAGATCGGCGGTCGCCGCGTCGAGTACGCCGGGCGTGTTCGTCACCTCGACGCCGCGCGCGCGGCACGCGGCGACGTCGACCTGGTCGTACCCCACGCCGTAGTTCGCGACGAGACGGAGCGCAGGGAGCAGGTCGAGCACCGTGGCGTCGATCCGCTCGCCCGGCGCGACGAGCGCCTCGACGCCGTCGCGCCCCGTCTCGAGCACAGCGCCGAGCGTGCCGATCTCCACGTCCTGAAGCTCGTCCCACGCGGGGCCCGGCAGGCATTGGGTGGCGAGCACGCGCATCGGCGCCGAGTATCGCCGATGGCGCAGGCTGCCCGGCGCGTTGGCATCGCCGGAGCCCGAGCGCCTCGTCGGGGCGTGTGTGCGTTGTCGCTCGAGTCCAACCATCTAGTCTTTGCCAATGCCGACCGTCGTCATTCCGTTCGCAGGAGTGGAGGGCAAGACCCGCCTGCACGCTTCGAGGCGCGCGCGCCGCGCGTTGTCGCTCGCGATGCTCGGCGACGTCCTCGCGGCAGCTGCAGCGTTCGGAGCTCCGCGCGTGGTGACCGCGGACGACGAGGCGGCGGCGATCGCGCGCGGTCTCGGCGCAGAGATCGTCGCCGACCCAGGCGCGGGCCAGGGGCCGGCCGTGGCCGCCGCGCTCGCGGGTCTCGAGCCCGGCCCGATCCTGGTCGTGAACGCCGACGTGCCCTGCGTCGTGCCGGCCGATCTGCGTGCGCTGCTCGCCGCGACCCCTGCGGGCGGGATCGCGCTCGTCGAGGCGCTCGACGGAACGACGAACGCCCTGTGCCTGCCTGCGCCCGTGGCGTTCGCGCCGCTCTACGGGCCTGACAGCGCGGCGCGTTTTCGTGCGCGCGCAGCTGAGCTCGGCCTCCAGGCTGCCGCAGCGGCCGTTCCGAATCTTGTGGACGACGTCGACACGCTCGACGACCTCCACCGGCTGCAGTTCCGCTGCGGCCCGCGCACGCAGGCCTGTCTCCAAGGGCTGCCCGTCGAGGTGGCGGGGTGAAGATCGTGATTCTCT
Source organism: Gaiellaceae bacterium (assembly GCA_036564885.1). GTDB lineage: Bacteria > Actinomycetota > Thermoleophilia > Gaiellales > Gaiellaceae > Palsa-739. The sequence goes on from DATCOE010000140.1 coordinate 23,093, forward strand.
CCGGCGGTGTCGGCGGTGCGCGCTTCGTGCGCGGGGTCGTGGAGGTCGCCGAGCCTGCAGACGTGACGGTGGTCGGAAACGTCGGCGACGACGTCGAGGTGCTCGGCATGCACGTGTCTCCCGACCTCGACTCGGTCATCTACGCGCTCGCCGGCTTGAACGACGAGGTGCGCGGATGGGGCCGCGCGGGCGAAACGTGGCAGGCACTCGAGACGGTCGCGTCGCTCAGCGGCGAGGCGTGGTTCAGCCTCGGCGACCGTGACCTCGGGCTGCACCTCGTGCGCACGCAGGGTCTGCGTGCAGGGGAGTCGCTCTCCGCGGTGACGGCGCGCATCGGCGCGGCGCTCGGCGTCGAGACCCGCCTGCTGCCCGCGACCGACGACCGGCTGCGCACGTGGATCGGCACGGCGGCCGGCGAGTTCCCGTTCCAGGAGTGGTTCGTCGCGCGGGGGCACCGCGATGTGGCGGAGCGCGTGCGTTTCGAGGGCGCCGAATCGGCCGCGCCGGCTCCGGGCGTCCTCGAGGCGATCGACGCAGCCGACCTCCTGCTCATCGCGCCGAGCAACCCGTACGTGTCGATCGAGCCGATCCTCGCGGTGCCTGCGATCCGCGACGCTCTCGTGCGACGCCGCGTGCCGTGCGTCGCGATCAGTCCGCTCATCGACGGCCGCGCGGTGAAGGGCCCCGCCGACCGCATGCTCTCGCGCATGGCCGGGGGCACGTCTCCCCGCCACGTCGCCGGCTGTTACGCGGCCCTCATCGACTCGATCGTGATCGACGAGGCCGACGCCGGCGACCTCGACGGGCTCGGCGAGGTACGCCCGATCGTCGCGCGCACGTTGATGAGCGACGCAGGGGCGCGCCGCAGGCTCGCGGAGACCGCACTCGGAGTAGTGCCCGTATGAGGATCGCGGTGGTCGGCGGGACCGGCGACTTCGGCCTCGCACTGGCACAGCGGCTCGTCGCCGCCGGAGACGACGTCGTGATCGGGTCCCGCGACGCCGAGCGCGCGGTCGCGAAGGGCGCCGAGGTCGGCGCGACGGGAGCGTCGAACGAGGATGCGGTGCGCGGCGTCGACATCGTCGTGCTCGCCGTGAAGGCGGACGCTGCACTGCCGACCGCGGAGTCGCTCGCAGACGCGATCGGCGACACGCCCGTGTTGAGCGTCGCGAGCGAGCTCCGCTTCACGAAGCAGGGCGTCTTCCCGACCGAGCACGAGCGCTCGATCGCGGAGCGCACGCAGGAGCTCCTGCGTGCGCCGGTGGCCGCAGGGCTGCACTCGCTCGCCGCCGCGTCGCTCGCGCTGGACAAGTCAGACGGCGACGCGCTCGTCTGCGGCGACGACGGCGCCGCGAAGGCGCTCGCGCTCGAGCTCGCGTCGAAGGTGGTCACCGGTCGCGCCCTCGACGCCGGCCCGCTCGCGAGTGCGCGTGCCCTCGAAGGCATGACGGCCGTGATCGTCAACCTGAACAAGCGGTACAAGGGCCACGCCGGCGTGCGCGTCGTCGGCCTCCCGTGAGCGGCTACTCCGTCTTCCCGGTCACGGGCATCCCCGAGCTCCACGAAGGGGACGACCTCGCCGCGCTGATCCTGGAACGCGTCGAGCTCGAGGACGCCGACGTCGTCGTCGTCGCGCAGAAGGCAATCTCGAAGATCGAAGGGCGAACGGTGCGTCTCGACGACATCGAGCCGTCCGAGCGGGCGCGCGAGATCGCAGGCGACGAGGAGGATCCGCGCCGCATCGAGGCGATTCTCCAAGAGGCGAAGAGCATCGTCCGGATTCGCGCACCGCTCGTGATCTGCGAGACCCACGACGGCTTCATCTGTGCGTCGGCAGGCGTCGATGCGTCGAACACGACCGAGCCCGGCACGCTCGTCCTGCTGCCGCTCGATTCCGATGCCTCTGCAGCGGTCCTCCGCGACACGCTCTGCGCGCGCAGCGGCCGCGAGGTGGGCGTGGTCGTGACGGACTCCTTCGGGCGCCCCTGGCGCCAGGGCACGATCGACGTCGCGATCGGGGCGGCCGGCGTCGTCGTGCTCCAGGATCTGAAAGGGAAGCGCGATCCGGTGGGACACGAGCTGCGCTCGACCGTCATCGCCGTCGCCGACGAGCTCGCGAGCGCGGCGCAGCTCGTCGCGGGCAAGCTCGACCGGATCCCGGTGACGATCGTGCGCGGGCTCGATCTTCGCGGCGACGGCCGCGCACGCGAGATCCCGGTCCCGGCCGAGCGTGACCTCTTCCGTTAGCGTGGGCGGCGTCATGGACGCCGACCCGGTCGCTACCGCCAACGCGCTGCTGCGCGAGAAGGGCTACGGCGACCGGGACCTCGCCGTGCACCCGGGCCCGCGCGGCAAGGCGCTCCTGAAGGGCAACAAGATCATCAGCCCGTTCTCCGACGATGCGGAGCTCGTGCTGCGCGTCGTTCGCGACCTCGTGCCGCTCGACGAGCAGCTCGGCAACCGGCTCCTGCGCCCCGCGGATTTGCGCGCGGCGCTCAGGTCTTAGAGGTTCTTGGCAGCGCGCTCGAAGATCACGAACAGCGCGAGCTGCTCGTAGGCGCTGAAGGCGTGCTCGGCGCCCGCCTCGACGAAGACGGCGTCGCCTTCCTTCACCGGCACGTCCTTGCCCTCGACGGTCAGCACACCGGTGCCTTCGAGCACGACGTATACCTCGTCATCCTCGTGGGGCTGCTGCTCGTCTGCTTCGGGCGCGACGAGGACGTAGACGCCGAGCTCGAGCCCGGGCGAGTCGTGGACGATCTCGTAGCCGCCGCCGGCGGCGCGGAGCTTCTCGACGACCGACGCGACGCCGAACGCATGCATGGTCAGGACGCTACCCGATGGGGCCGGGTTCGCTCTCCATCAACCACCCGGGGTCTGACCCCAAAGCGGTAGCCGCAGCACGAGCGCGTCTCCGTCCTGCTCCAGCGAGCCGCCGTGGTCGGCGGCGATGCGACCTGCGGCGACGACGCCCACCCCGCCCGGCGCGGCCGGCCGGACGCGCAGCACGCCCTGCATGTCGTTCGCGGCGACCTCTACCTCGATCGCTCCCGCGTCGCCTGCCGACGCGCGGGCCGTTGCGACGAGATGGAGTGCCGCCTGTGCGAGCGCGCCGGCCGGGCAGCCCACGACGACCGGGTCGGCGGGATACGTCGCGGTCACCTGCAGCTCCTTCGCGCGCCCGTGGCGCACGAGTGCCGTCACCGCGCGGGCGGCGGCGTCGAGCACCGCGCTTTCCTGCCCCTCCGCCGGACGTGCGTAGTCGAGGAGCGCGCGCAGGCCCTCTTTCAGCTCGAGCGCGGTCTGCTGGACGAGCCGGAGGCGCTCCCCGGCGGGCGAACCGGGCACGGCGTCGAGCAGCAGGAGCTCGACGAGCCCGAGGACGGCGAAGAGCGGATTCGCCAGGTCGTGGCCGATGTCGGCCGTGAGCTCACCCAGGGCTGCGGAACGGGCGAGGGGCAGGAGCTCCCGCTCCAGGGCCGCCCGCTGCTCGTCCGGGAGGGCCAATAGGAGCGTCGAAAGGAGATAATCCTCTGTGTCGGACATCTAGGAAGGGCGGATCTTAATGAGCGAGCGGATCACCTGTGTGATTGCCGACGACCATCCGGCGATGCTGACCGCGATCGCGGACACGCTGGAGAGGAGCGGCATCGAGATCGTCGGGAGCGCGTCCGACGGCCAGGAAGCCCTCGCCCAGATCGAGGCGCAGCAGCCGCGCGTCGCGCTCGTGGACGTCCGCATGCCGCGGCTCTCGGGGATCGAGGTCGCGCAGAAGGCTGCAACTGTCGCGCCGAACACGTCCATCATCTTCTACACCGCCTACGGCGATCGTGCACTGCTCTCGGAGGCGCTCGACGTCGGCGCACGCGGCTTCGTGTTGAAGGAAGCGCCGCTGTCCGACCTCGTGCGGGCGGTCGAGCGCGTCGCGGCGGGCGACGCGTATGTCGACCCGGTCCTCGCGGGCGTGCTCGTGAGCGCGCAGACCGAGAAGATCCCGTCGCTGACCCAGCGGGAGCGCGAGGTGCTGCGGCTGCTCGCCGACGGCCTCTCGAACGAGGAGATCGGCAAGCGGCTTTTCATCTCGCCGGAAACCGTGCGGACGCACGTGCGCAAGGCGATGGCGAAGCTCGAGGCCGACACCCGGACGCAGGCCGTCGCCAAGGCGTTGCGCCAGTCTCTGATCTCGTGAGCGAGGACGACCGTCCGCTGCGGCGCGCCGATCTCGATCCCGATCCGCTCGTGCAGCTTCGCCGCTGGTTCGAGCAGGCCGACACGGTGGTGCGGGTGCCCGAGGCGGCCGCGCTCGCGACGGCGACGGCCGGCGGCGCCCCCTCCGTGCGCATGGTGCTCCTCAAGCGGCTCGACGAGAACGGCATCGTCTTTCACACACCCGCGACGAGCCGGAAGGGCCGCGAGCTCGAAATGAACCCACGGGCTGCGCTGCTTCTGTACTGGGATCCCGTTGGCAGGCAGGTGCGCGTCGAAGGGCCTGTCGAACGCGTGCCCGAGGCGGAGTCCGACGCGTACTTCGCGGGGCGGCCCCGCGGCGCCCAGGTCGGCGCCCACGCCTCACGCCAGAGCGAGGTGATCCCGGACCGCGAGGCACTCGAGCGCCGCGTGGCCGAGCTCGAAGCCGAGCTCGAAGGCTGCGAGGTGCCGCGGCCCGCGTCGTGGGTCGGCTACCGGCTCGTGCCGGAGACGTGGGAGCTCTGGCAGCACCGCGACAGCCGTCTGCACGATCGCTTCCGTTACCGGCGCGAGGGCGGCAGCTGGATCGTCGAGCGGCTCGCTCCCTAAGCAAGCGGTCGCGCAGCGACCATTCCGTCAGCTACCTGGTCGCAACCGGGCGAAGGTGTCATCCACCGGCAACCGGCACGTACCCGGTTGATTTGAGACCAGGTTGCGGCCGTTGCCTCATCACAGAGTGTCTGACACCTGGGAGCCGGAAGGTGTCAGACACCTGAGCGAGCCTGGGTGTCTGCACGGCTCGCCGGCGCTGCCGTGCGGATAGCGTTCCGAGTGTGGCGCGCTTCGTCGACGAGCTCGACTTCGGATTCGGCTGGATCTCGCCGGAGCCGCGCTTCATGCAGCGGTGCTCGCACGTGCTCGTCGCGGGCGGAGAGATCTGGTTGATCGACCCGGTCCTCGAAGACGGCGTGGTCGAGCGGGTCGGTGCGCTCGGCAAGCCGGCGGGTGTCGTACAGCTGCTCGACCGTCACGGACGCGACTGCGCGCGGGTCGCGGAGCTGCTCGGCGTGCAGCACCTGGAGCTCCCCGACGTCGCCCCGGCCGGCGCGCCGTTCGAGGTGCTCCCGGTGCTGCGGCGGCGCCCCTGGCACGAGGTCGCGCTGTGGTTCCCGGAGCACCGCACGCTCGTCTGCGCGGAGGCGGTCGGCACGGCGCAGTACTTCCGGGCGCCCTCCGAGCGCCTCGGCGTCCATCCGCTGCTACGCCTGACGCCGCCGCGCTCGCTCCTCGCCGTCGAGCCGGCGCACATCCTCGTCGGGCACGGCGAAGGCGTGCACGAGGACGCGCCCGCCGCGCTGCGCGAGGCGGTCGAGCACGCGCGGCGCCGGACGCCGGCCTGGCTCTGGGCCGGGTTGCGGGCGCACGGCCCGCTGCGACGCCGTTAGAAAACCCGCCCCCGCGACGAAGTACGCTTCGCCCATGGTCGTCGCCTCCGATCTCCGAGCCCAGCTGCTCCGGCTCGTCCCCGACGAGCAGCGCGTGAACGACGGCGACTCGGTGCTCGACCAGCACGCGGCCGACCTCTCGTATCACCCGCCGCACCGGCCCGACGTCGTGGTCTTCCCCGAGTCGGCGGATGAGGTCGCCTCGGTGCTCGCGTACGCCCACGAGCACGGCGTGCCGGTCGTCCCGTTCGGTGCGGGCACGAGCCTCGAGGGCCACGTGATTCCGCTCCACGGTGGGATCAGCCTCGATCTGACGCGCATGAACGTGATCGTCGCGCTACGTCCGGACGATCTGACCGTGACCGTGCAGCCGGGCGTGACGCGCTTGCAGCTCGATGCCGCCGCCGGTCCGCACGGGCTGTTCTTCCCTGTCGATCCGGGCGCCGACGCGACCCTCGGCGGCATGGCGGCGACGAATGCGAGCGGAACGACGACCGTCCGCTACGGCGGCATGCGGGCGCACGTGCTCGCGCTCGAGGTCGTGCTCGCAGACGGACGGATCGTTCGCACCGGTACGCGAGCCGTGAAGACCTCCGCGGGCTACAGCCTCACGAATCTCTTCGTCGGCTCCGAGGGCACGCTCGGCGTGATCACAGAGCTGACGCTGCGCCTGCATCCGATTCCCGAGCACGTCGTCGTCGCGCGCGCGGCGTTCCCGTCGGTCGAGGCTGCGTGCCGGGCGGCCGCGGCGATCATCGGCGTCGGCGTGCCTGTGCTGCGCTGCGAGCTGCTCGACGCGATGACGATCGGCGCGCTGAACGCGTTCAGCGGGACGTCGTTCCCGGAATCGCCCTATCTCTTCGTCGAGTTCGGCGGCAGCGAGGCGGGCGTCGCCGGCGACCTCGCGACCACGCGGGAGCTGGCTGAGGACGAAGGCGCGTCGGCGTTCGAGTCGGAGAGCGACCCGACCGCGCGGGCGAAGATGTGGAGCGCGCGCCACAACGCGCTCATGGCGTCGCTCGCGCTCTCTCCCGGCTCTCGCGCGATGACGACCGACGTGGCCGTTCCGGTGTCGGAGCTCGCAGGCGCGATCGAGCAGGCACGGCGCGCGCTCGACGAGTCGGGACTGCGCGGCGGCATCGTCGGCCATGTCGGCGACGGCAACTTCCACGTCGCGTTCCTCCTCGACCCCGACGACACCGCGTCGATCGAGCAGGCCGAGGCACTGAACACCCGCGTCGTCGAGGACGCGCTCGCCCGCGGCGGCACCTGCACCGGCGAGCACGGGATCGGCTACGGGAAGATCGCCTATCTCGAGCGGGAGCACGGCGACCTGCTGCCGCTGATGCGCGGCATCAAGGAGCTGCTCGACCCGAACGGGATCATGAATCCCGGCAAGGTGTTCCCCGTCATCTAGAGGCTTGATGCGGATTGGCCGCACACACGGCTGGTGCGCCAGACGCTGCGCGTTTCGCTCGCCTCCGGCTTGGACGTAGGAACCGCTATGTCCGGCGCCGGATGCGAACGAACCGCTTGGTCTGGCGCATCCCCGCA
>DATCOE010000141.1:0-3863 GCA_036564885.1 Gaiellaceae bacterium
TGCGGCACGTACCCGCGAATCGAGGAGGCGATCCAGAAGTGGCGAGGCTGATCCGCACCGAGAAGGAGGTCGAGGGTCGCTTCGAGGAGGTCTGGCTCGTCGTCGAGGAGGATCCGCTGCAGCAGTGGCCCGCCGGGCCCCAGGCCGTCGTCGGGCGCCCGGCCGTGCGGCAGGACGCGCCGGAGCGCGTGCGCGGCGAGGCGCGGTACACCGCCGACATCCAGCTCCCGGGAATGCTCCACACCGCCGTCCTCCGCTCGCCGCACGCGCATGCGCGCGTGAAGCGGATCGATCTCGCGCCGGCGCTCGCGCTGCCCGGCGTGCGCGGCGCTCTCGGGCCCGGCGAGGCGACAGGGCTCGAAGAGGAGGCGGGGTTCGCAGGAGCGCCCGTCGCGGCTGTGGCAGCCGACACGTTCGGGCAGGCGCGGTCAGCGCTCCGGGCGATCGACGTCGAATGGGAGCTGCTCGACGTGGTGCTCGACCCCGAAGAAGCGGTCGCACGCAAGCAGTTCACCGCCGACCCGGACGAATACCAGCGCGGCAGCTTCGAGCAGGCCCTCGCACAGGCCGACGTCGTCGTTGAGGGGACCTACCGCACTGCGTCCGTGCTCCACAACTCGATGGAGACGCACCAGGCGGTCTGCGACTGGGTCGGCGACACGCTGAACGTCTACATCTCGACGCAGTACATCTGGGGCGTCCGCGACGCCGTGGCGGAGGCGCTGGGCATCCCGGGCGACAAGGTGCGCGTCGTCTGCGAGTTCATGGGCGGCGGCTTCGGCTCGAAGAACGATCCCGGCGAGTACACGTTCATCGCCGCCGAGCTCGCGAAGCGGACCGGGCGCCCGGTGCGCTGCGCGCTGACGCGCCGGGAGGAGAACACGGCCGCCGGCAACCGCAACGCGACCATCCAGAAGCTCACCGTCGGCGCACGCAACGACGGCACGATCCTCGCGCTCGGCGGCGAGTTCATCAACGCGGTCGGCTGGTCCGGATGGTCGGCAGGCACGGACGGGCCGATGCAGATGCTCTACGCGTGCGACAACGTGCGCACGGTCCTGTACAGCGCCCAGATCAACACACCGCCGATGAAGGCGTTCCGCGCGCCGGGCTTTGTCGAAGGGACATTCGGCCTCGAATGCCTGATCGACGAGCTCGCGGTGAAGCTCGGCATCGACTCGCTCGAGCTGCGGCGCAAGAACTACGCAAACGCGAACGACGGCAAGCCGTACTCGTCCAAGAACCTCATGCAGTGCTACGCGCTCGCGCAGAAGCACTGGGACCGCCGCGACGACGTGCGTGCGCGCTCCGACGACACGTGGAAGCACGGCATCGGGATGGCGAGCCAGATCTGGTACGGCGGCGGGGGCCCGCCGTCGTACGCGTGGACGCGCGTCACGTCGGACGGTCGCGTCTCCGTGATCACCGCGATGCAGGACATCGGCACGGGCACGCGCACGGTGATGGCGCAGATCGCCGCCGAGGAGCTCGGCGTTCCGCTCGACCGCGTCGAGGTCGTGCTCGGCGACTCGGCGCGCGGCCCGTACGCGACGCTCTCCGCCGGCTCGTCGACGACGCCGTCGGTGGGCCCGGCCGTGCGTGCCGCCGCCGCCGACGTGAAGCGGCAGATCATCGAGATCGCTGCGCAGCGACACCACCTCGAGGAAGACGTGATCGACATCAAGGACGGCATGGTCGTGTCCGCCGACGGGAGCCTCTCCCAGCCGCTCGAGGAGCTCGTCGGCCTGCTGGAGGACGCCCAGATCCTCGGCCAGGGCGCGCGCGGGCCGAACCCGACCGGCATGAGCGTGCTCACGTTCGGCGTGCAGGTCGTCGAGGTCGCGGTGGACATCGAGACCGGGGAGGTCCGCGTCGAGCGCGTCGCGGCCGCGCACGACGTCGGCCGCATCATCAACCCGCTCGGAGCGCGCAGCCAGGTGGAGGGCGGGATCATCCAGGGCATCGGCCACACGCTCTCCGAGCAACGGCTGATGGACATGGAGACCGGCCGCATCCTGACGACGACCCTCGACGCGTACCGGATGCCGACGATCGCCGACGTTCCGGAGATCGTCTGCGAGTTCGTCGACGAGCCGGACGAGCACCTGACGAGCCTCGGCTCGAAGGGCCTCGGCGAGCCGCCGATCATCCCGCTCGCCGCCGCGGTCGCCAACGCGATCCGCGACGCGACCGGCGCGGACGTGCACGAGCTGCCGATCACCCGCGAAGAGATGCTGCGGGCGCTGCGCGAAGGGGCCGAGAAAGCCCGTGAGCGGCAAAAGGAGTCGGTTGGAGCTCGTTAGGGCGACCTCGCTCGACGAACTGGTCGACGGCGACCTCGCCGACGGGTCCGTCTTCATCTGGGGCGGCACGGAGGTCGTGCCGCTGCTCCGCGACCGCATCCTGCAGGCGGAGAAGCTGATCGACATCCGCGGCGTCATCCCGCGCGGCGTCGACGGGAACCGCATCGGCGCGGGCACGACGCTCGCGGAGCTCGAGGACGACCCGCAGGTCCCGGAGGCGCTGCGCGAGGCGTGCCGGCTCGCCGCCTCGCCGCAGCTCCGCAACATGAGCTCGATCGGCGGCAATCTGCTGCAGTCGACGCGCTGCTGGTACTGGCGCTTGAAGTATCCGTGCCACCTCCACGGCGGCGACCGCTGCCACGCGCGCGAGGGCGAGCACCGCGAGCACGCGATCTTCGCGAACGACTACTGCGCGTCGGCCCATCCCTCCGATATCGCCGCCGCGCTGCTCGCGCTCGGCGCCCGGCTGCGCACGACGCAGCGGGAGCTGGCGCTCGCCGAGCTGTACCGGCTCCCGACCGAGCAGGAGCGCGAGATCGTCGCACTCCACCCCGGCGAGCTGATCCTCGAGCTCGAGCTTCCACCCGTCGACGCGAGCGTGTACCTGAAGGCGATGGACCGGAAGCTCTGGTCGTTCCCCCAGGTCGGCGTCGCGGCGGCTCGGGCAGGCGGCGAGACGCGAATCGCGCTGGCCGGCGTGGCCCCGATCCCCTGGCTGCTCGACGGGATCGACGGGCTCGATGCGGCCACACCGCTGCCCCGGACGGCCTGGAAGGTCGATGTGGCCCGGGCGCTCGTGCGGCGGGCCGTGACTGCCGTGTCGGCGCAGTAAGATCCCGGATCGCGATGCACGTCAGGCTCCTCCTGCGGCCCAGGCTCCTCCTGCTGCTCTTTGTGGCCGGACTCGCCTGCGCAGGCGCGGTCGCCGCCGGCGCGCACCCGAAGCGGATCGCAGCGACGGCGCGCATCCCGGCGCTGCCCGCGCGCAACGAGACGGTCGTCGGCCGCTGCCCGATCCCGACGCGGTTCCGCACGGCATTCCTGCGCGCCGCCCGCGACACAGGGTTCCAGCTCTCGATGCTCGTCGCGGTCGCGCAGGTCGAGTCGCGGTTCGAGCCGAACGCGCGCTCGAGCGCCGACGCCCGCGGCCTGCTCCAGATCCTTCCCGCCACCGCGGCCTCGCTGAAGCTCGACCCCGACACGCCGGCGACGAACGTGCTCGCGGGCGCGCGCTATCTGAAGATCCTCCTCGACCGGTACACGCGCACCGACCTCGCCCTCGCCGCCTACAACGCCGGGCCGACCGCCGTCGACGCCGCGGGCGGGGCGCCGTGGTCGGAGACGCAGACGTACGTCGCGAACGTCCAGCAGCGCTGGGCCGCCCTCGCGGGCTGCTCTTAACGCTTAGAAGCTCTAACTCAATGAGGTTTCGAGGCGGCTCCAGCAGATGAGGCAGCAACCGAGCGCGAGCAGGGCTTCGTGGGTTTCGTGTCGGCGGTCGGTGCGCAGCAGGAGTCGGCGGCGGTTGTGTAGCCAAGCGAAGGTTCGTTCGATGACCCA
>DATCOE010000142.1:0-9466 GCA_036564885.1 Gaiellaceae bacterium
AATCCACATCAAGCCTCTAGCGGAGGATCCGGGCGGTCCGGATGTGGTCGAGCTTCGGAAAGGTCTTGCGCAGAAAGGCGTCGCCCTGGGTCGTAATCTGCTGCTGGTCGCCGGACGGCTGCTCGCCGTAGCCGCCGTACAGCCGGTTGACGACGCTCGTGCCGCTCGTCACGCGGCCGAAGGGCGAGAAGCCCTGCCCGTCGAGCGACGCGTTGTTGCCGAGATTGAGGAACACCTGGGTCGTGCGGGTGCCGGGGCCGGCGTCCGCGAACGTGATCGTGCCGGGCGTGTTGGAGACCTTCACGGGGTCGTCCTTGATCGTCGCGCTCTGCCACGCCGCCGACACCACCGGATCGGGGCTGATCCCGAACTGGACGACGAAGCCCTTGACGACCCGGAAGAAGGTGACGCCGTCGAAGAACCGCGCGTGAACGAGGTTGTAGAACCGGTCGGCGCCGCGGGGCGACCACGCACGGTGCACGGTCACGACGAACGTCCCTCGCGTCGTCGCAAACGACACGCGGTACGTCGCTGGTGCCTTCGCATGCAGCGACGAGGGATGCAGGAGTTGCGGCGGCGCGGCCGCCGCAGCGCCCGTGACGGCAGCGGCGCAGAGGCAGACGAGCGCGAGGCGGATCACAACGCCAGCCTAGCGGGGCCGCGCGTCGATGAGCGTGAGGAGCGCCTGCGCGATGACCTCGGGCGTCGGCGGGCAGCCGGGGATGCGCAGGTCGACGGGAAGGATCGTGTCGACGGGACCGACGATGTCGTCGGTCGTGCCGAGCACGTTGCAGCCGAGCGCGCAGTCGCCGAGGGCTGCGACGCGACGCGGCTCGGGCATCGCGTCGTAGGCGACGCGCAGGGGCTCACACATGCGGCTGGTCACGGGACCGGTGACGAGCAGGACGTCGGCGTGCCGCGGTGAGGCGACGATGCCGAGGCCGAACCGCTGCAAGTCGTAGTACGGGCTCGAGAGAAGGGTCAGCTCGTGCTCGCACCCGTTGCACGAGCCGGCGTCGACGTGGCGGATGGCGAGGCTCGACGCACGCTCCGGCCCCGCGAGGTCGAGGTTGTGGCGGAGCCGGCGGAGATCGCGAAGGAGTGTGAGCATCAGCGGTCGGCGCAGGCGTAGCAGAGCTCGAAGCTCTTGTTGATGAGCGGGAAGTCGGGGAGCAGGTTGTCGACTGCGGCGTACGCCACCACGGGCCAGTTGGCGTAGGAGCCGGTGCGCAGGCGGACCCGCTCGACACGGTCGTCGCGGCGCTCGACGATGCAGCTCGTCGCACCGCGCGGGCTCTCGACCTGGCCGATGCCGATCGGCTGCTCCTCCATTCCCGGCGTCGCGGCTGCAGGCCCGATGCGGCGGTCGAGCAGGTGCTCGAGCAGGGCGAACGTCTGCTCGAGCTCGAGCTCGCGCTGCTCGACTCGAGCCTGCACGTCGCCGGCCGCGCGTTCCGGCGTCACGGGCTCGAACCCGTCGTACGCGAGTCGCGGACTGCTCGCACGGAGGTCGTCTACGAGCCCGGCGGCGCGCGCGGCAGGGCCGACCGCGCCGAGGCGTACGGCTGCGGCTGCCTCGACGACGCCGATGTCCGGCAGCCGGTCCTGGAAGGAGCGATTGAAGCGCAACTCGCGCCAACCGCGGCGCGCCTCGGTCCGGAGCGCCGCTACCTCGTCGGCCGCGGCACGCACGTCGTCGCGGTGGAGGGTGATCTCGCTGCGGCCGACCTGGATCGTCCCGAACAGGAAGCGGTGGCCTGTGAGCCGGGCGTTGAGCCGGCGGGCGCGCTCGGTGAGCGCGGCAAAGTGATTGTTGCCGGCGGCGAGGCCGACGCCGGAGCAGACCGCGGCGAGGTCGTTGAGGTGGCTCCACAGGCGCTCGAGCTCGAGCAAGATCGTGCGCACGCGTGCGAGCTCGAGGTCCGGTGTCAGACCGAGGGCGTCCTCGCAGGCGTGGGCGTAGGCGACGCCGTTTGCGACCGTGCAGGCGGCGCAGGCGCGGGATGCATAGGCGAGTCCTTCGTCGAGTGAGTGTCCCTCGGCTGCGCGTTCGAGGCCGCGGTGCTTGTAGAAGAGTCGAGCGTCGAGGTGCAGGATGCGCTCGCCGACGACGTGGAGACGGAAGTGGCCGGATTCGATGATCCCGGCGTGGATCGGCCCGACGGCGACCTGGTAGGCGTCGCTGCCGCGGACGGGCACGGTCCAGCGGTCGAGCCGCAGGTCGTGGTCGACGAGCGGTCGCAACGGCTCGTGACCGGCAAAGCCGACTCCTTGCAGGTCATGCGCTTCCCGTTCGTCCCAGCCGGCGGCCGCGAAGAGGTCGACGATCGACGGAACGCCTCCCTGCTGTGCGACGACCGTCTCCAGCCGGGTGGCGCCGGACGAGTGCGCGAGCAGCGTGCGGACGCGTGCACCGTCCGAGGTCGCGTGGAGGCCCGCGAAGCGCCAGCCCTCGGCGCGCGCCGCGGCGATCTCCTCACGGTAGGACGCGCCGCTCTGGTGATCGGTCACGAGATCCCCTTGAGGAGCGCGTCGACGAGCTCGGAACCGGGCAGCCAGAGCGCGACGGTGGAGAGCCCGAGCAGCAGCACGAGCGAAGCACCGGCGAGGAGGGCGAGCGTGCGAAGTCTGCGAGGGCGGGTGGCGTCCCGGCGCCGGGCCTTGCCGACGGTCGTCTCGAGGAGGGCGTGAGCCAGCCCGAGGAAGCCGAGCGCGAGCAGCAGTGCGGTGGCGGCCGCCGCCCACGAGCGTCCGGCCTGGAAGCCGCCGGCGACGATCAGCACCTCGCTGAAGAACAACGGTGAGGGTGGGAGACCGGCGAGAGCGCCGAGTGAGATGCCCATCACACCTCCGAGTACGGGGTGGGTTCGCGCGATGCCGGTGACGGCGCGTTCGGTGGCGCGCGGCTCGTGGTCGACGAGTGGCGCCGCGGCGTAGAAACCGACCGCCTTCGCCACGGCGTGGGCGGCGATGTGGACGGCGACACCGGCGAGGGCGAGGGGGGTGCCGAACCCGATGCCGAGCGCGATCACGCCCATGTGCTCGAGGCTCGAGTAGGCGAGCAACCGCTTCCAGGGCAGCGAGCGCCAGAGAAACGGGATCGCGACGGCGAGCGACACGAGCCCGAAGAAGATGAGGACGTCCTGTGCCGATCGCGTGCCGATCACCTGATCGAGCGATTGCTCGGAGCGCCACGCGACGAGTAGCACGGCGGGCAGGAGCGCCGCAGACAGGAGCGCCGAGACCGGCGGCGGCGCCTCGGAGTGTGCGTCGGGGAGCCAGTTGTGCACGGGCGCCCAGCCGATCTTCGCGGCCAGGCCCGCGAGCAGGAGGACATAGGCGACCAGCGCACTTTGACTGCCGGACGAGTACGTCGTGAGGGCGCGCCAGGAGAGCGCTCCGATCCCGCCGCCGGGGATGCCGGCGGCCAGGACGACGATCCCGAGCAGCGCGACGCCGAGACCGAGTGACGTGAGGATGAGGTACTTCCAGCCTGCCTCGAGCGCGCGCGCCTTGCCGCTGAAGCCGACGAGCAGCGCCGACGCGGCCGTCGTCGCCTCGATGAGCAGCCAGGCGGCGCCGAGGTTGCCGGCGAGCGGCACGGCCAGGAGAATCGCCCAGAACGCGAAGAGCACGGCGAAGTACGTGTGCTTGCGCCGGTCGGTGGAGCCGAGGGAGCTGTCGACGCCCGCGAGATACGCCGGTGAGAGGACGACGCTGGCGAGCCCGACGACCGCGACCACGGCGACGAGCAGGCCGCCGGCGGCGTCCACGACGACCCACCTTCCCACGACCGGATCGCTCAGCGAGCCGAACGCCAGCACGGCGAGCGCGAGGGCGAGGCCCGCCGTGACGAACGCGCCCACGACCGCGAGCGTCGTCACGACGCGACGGGGCGTCAAGACGACGAGCACCGCGATCACCGCCGGCGCCGCAACGACCGCCCATGCGAGCTGCTCGCGACTAGTCACGCAGCGTCCTCAGGGCGGCGCTGTCGCCGGCCCCGAACTCGACGAAGATCCGCTCGTGGAAGACCCCGGCGACGAGCGCGACGAGCACGAGATCGAGCGCGACGCCGAGCTCGATGGTGAGCGATGCGCCTCCGGGGAACTCGAGGGCCGCCAGCGCAAGCCCGTTCTCGACGAGCACGATTCCCAGGACGTGGAAGAGCGTCGCCCGCCTCGTCGCCGACGTGACGAGCCCGAACGCGACGACGGCGAGCACCGCCCGCTCCCCATCGCGCGAGTCGAGCCCGAGGGTCGGCACAAGCCACGTCAGCGTCAGCGCGAACGCGATGGCGGCGCCCGCACGAACGAGCGGAGGAACGCGCGCGTGCACTGGGCTCAGCTCACGCGTGCGAGACACGAGCAGGAGGAACAGCGTCGCGAGCGCCACCGCGCGCACGGCGAGCGCGCCCGCCGCGACGACGTCCCCTGCGCCGGCGGCGTGGTAGAGCGCGACGCCCGCGAGGACCAGCGCCTGCCCCGTCACCAGGGCGACGGCGACCGATCGTCGCCTGACGACCACGACCGTCAACCCCATGGCCACGAGCGTCCAGAGGAGTGCGCCGCTCATGCGGACCCGGCGACCCAGGCGGCAATGCCGAGCAGCGCTGCGGCCATCCCGACGGCGAGCAGCCGCGGCACGAGCAGGACGCGCATCTTCGCGAGGAGCGTCTCGATGAGCGCGAGCGCCGCGCAGAGCGCGACCAGCGTGACAGGGAGCACGGCGAGCTGCAGCCACACGCCCTGCGGATGAGGAAGAAAGACCTGTGCGGCGAGCACGAGCACGAGCCAGTGCCGGGCGGCGGCGGCCCACTGCAGGTAGGCGAGATCGCGGCCGGCGTATTCGAGCAGCGGCCCCTCGTGGATCATCGTCAGCTCCAGATGCGTGTCGGGGTTGTCGACCGGCTGGCGTCCGGTCTCGGCGATCGCGACGAACGCGAAGGCGATCGATCCGAGCGCCAGCGCCGGGCTCCCCCAGACGTCCACGCCGGCAGTTCCTGCGACGACGCCGCGGAGGTCGGTCGTGCCGGCGACCAGCGAGGCCACGGCGAGCGACAGCACGAAGGTGGCCTCGACGAACACCGACAGCATCAGGTCACGGCTCGCCCCCATCAGCGAGAACCCGTTCGAGACGTCCCACGACGCAGCCGCGAGCGCGAAGCGCGCCAGCGCGAGCAGCCCGAGGAGCACGAGCGCGTCGTGACCGAGGCCCAGGGTGGGCACAGCCTCGGCGACCGGGACGATCAGGATGCCCCCGACGAGTGCCGCCGCGACGATCACGGGCGCGAGCCGGTAGATCGGCCCGGCCCCGTCGGGGTCGACCATGCTCTTGCCCCAGAGCCGGCGCAGCTCACGGTAGGGCTGCAGCGGCGTCGGGCCACGGCGCCCCTGAAGACGCGCCTTCCAGTGCTGGATGAGCCCCGGCAGGAGCGGCGCGAGGGCGATGCCGCCGACGAGCTCGGCCGCGGTCGAGGCAGCGGAGGCGGCGCTCACCCGATCACCCCCAGCCGCACGGCAGCGAGCAGGACGATGACGAGCCCGATCAGGTAGACGACGTAGGTTCCGACGTTCCCGGTCTGCAGCCGGCGCGCGTGGACGGCAGCGCGGAACGCCGCGCGTTCCACCGGCCGATACAGGCGCTCGTCGATCAGGTGCGGCACGTGGCCGCTGTAGGCGACCTCCTGCAGCACACCGCCCTCGCTCCGCGAGGAGATCTCCCGTTCCGGCCGCAGCACCAGCTCGAGCGCGAGCCGAAGCGATTTCGTGAAGCCTGCGCTCGTCCAGCGGAGCGCCGGCTCCACGAGCTGTCCGGAGGCCCAGGTCGGAGCCGGCGCGGCGCGACGGCTCCCGCGGAGGAGCGCGAGCGCAGCCGTGACGCCGACGAGCACGACCGCGATGCCTACGGTGGGCAGGGAGCCGGTACCGGGCACGTGCAGGCCGAGCCGGGTGGCGGCCGCCGTCGACGAGGGCGCCAGACCGACCAGGGCGCCGAACAGGATGCCCGGCGCAAGGCCGAGCGTGACGCAGACGAGAGCGAGAAAGACCAGCGCAACCCGCAGGGGCAGCGGCGGCTCCTCTGCAGCGGCGACCGCCGGTGTTCGGGGAGCACCGAGCAGAACGAGGCCGACCACTTTCACGAAGCAAAACAGCGCGAGAGCCGCCGTCGCGGCGAGCGCGGCGAGCGCCAGCGCGCCGGCAACGCCGTCACCGACGTGCCCGTATTGCGATACGTGAAGCAGCGCCTGCAGCGTCAGCCACTCCGATGCGAAGCCGTTCAGCGGCGGGAGGCCCGCAATTGCCATCGCTCCGACGAGGAACGCCCCACCCGACCAGGGCATCCGGCGGAGAAGGCCGCCGAGCCGGTCGATCTCGAGCGAGGCGGCCGCGCGCTCGAAGACGCCCGCGCCGAGGAAGAGCAGCGCCTTGAAGACCGCGTGGTTCACGGTGTGGAGCAGCGCGGCGGCGAGGGCGAACGCCGCCCACATGTCGGCGCCGCGGGCGCGCAGCACCAGGGACGCGCCGATCCCCAGCACGATGATCCCGATGTTCTCGATCGAGTGAAAGGCGAGCAACCGCTTCAGGTCGTGCTCGAACAGCGCGTACACGACGCCGCCGACGGCCGACAGTGCTCCCACCCCGAGCACGAGTACGCCGAACCAGACGGGTAACACCCCATCCCATTCGAGCAGCACGCGCACGAGCCCGTACAGCGCCACCTTGATCATCACGCCGCTCATCAGGGCAGACACCGGCGCAGGCGCGCTCGGATGTGCACGCGGCAACCACACGTGCAGCGGCATCACCCCCGCCTTCGTCCCCATCCCAACGAGCGCCGACAGCGCGATCGCGGTCTGGAGCCCCGAGCCTGACGCGATCGTCGTCTGGCCACCGATCGCATCGGCGTGGGCGAGCAGCAGGATCGCGACCCACGTGCCCGCGCCGCCGAGATGCGTCACCGCCAGGTAGTTGAAGACCGTGTGTCGCGCGCGCCTGTCAGCCCTGCGCGACACGAGGATCACGAAGGCCGGGACGAGCGTCATCGTCTCCCAGCCCGTGAGGAACGTCAGCGGATCACGCGCGCAGAGCACGAGTGCGAGCGCGAGCACGAACACCGCCGTCAACGCGCCGACCGCGCGCCCGTTCGCGCTCGGCCGGAGGTACCGCGCAGAGAACACGAGCGCCGGCGCGGCGATCAGCCCGAGGATGCCGAGAAAGAATCCGCTCAATCCGTCGACGCCGAAGCGGGGACCGAACGAGCTCGCGAACGCGTCGCCGACCACGCTCTGCGAGCCGAGCATCCAGAACCCTGCAACCGCGACGGCCGCCGCACCGGCTGCCTGCACGTGCAGGCCGGCCGAGAATGCCCTTCGCCAGACGCCGAGAGCCCCACCGAGTGCGATCGCACTCAGTCCGGCGACGAGCAATGCGCCTGTCACGACGTCTCGAGATCCTGCAAGATCGCTTGCTGCTCGGCGAGTTGGCGACTGATGATGGCGCGGCCCGCCTCCAGAAGATCGAATACGTGCTCGTCGTCAACGCGGTAGTACACGCTCGTCCCCTCGCGCCGCGACTCCACGAGCCCGATCCGGCGCAGCGCGGCCAGGTGCTGCGACGTACCACCCGAATCCAGATCGAGCTCGGCCTGAAGCGCACCGACCGACCGCTCTCCCTCGCGCAGCAGCTCGAGGATCAGCACCCGCGCCGGATGCCCGAGCACACGAAAGAGGTTGGCCTTCACTTCGTGCACGGAGCTGGCCTTGTGCGGCACGCACCAGAGATTACCTTAATATCTTTCAACCTTGCAAGATATAGGCAAGAGCGGCGACGGCGGCGGCTTCACTGCCGGAGCAATATGCCTACTGCCCGCCTGCGCCCTCCTGGTGCGCGTCCGAGATAGAGTGCCTCTGCCCGGCATCCGCGACGGAGCTGGAGCCACCAATGATCGACCGCATTCATGTGATCGGCTCGGGCCGTGTCGGCTCGGCTGTGGCCGCGAGGCTCAGCGAGCGCGGCGTTGCCGTGCACGGAGGCAGCACGGTCGATGACGACGCGCAGCTCGTGCTCTTGTGCGTGCCGGACACGGCGATCGCGGGCGTGGCCCGGGGTCTGACCCCAAGACCCGGAGTCTCAGCACCGCTCGTGGCACACAT
Source organism: Gaiellaceae bacterium (assembly GCA_036564885.1). Classification (GTDB taxonomy): domain Bacteria; phylum Actinomycetota; class Thermoleophilia; order Gaiellales; family Gaiellaceae; genus Palsa-739. The sequence goes on from DATCOE010000142.1 coordinate 8,156, forward strand.
GAGCGGGGCGACGCCGCTCGCGGCGCTCGACCCGCACGTGCGCCGGTTCAGCGTCCACCCGCTGCAGACCTTCACGCGCTCGCGCGGGGCCGAACAGCTCGACGGGGCCTGGGCCGCGGTCACCGCCGAGACGGACGAGACGCGTGCCGCGGGGCTGTGGCTTGCGGAGACGCTTGGGCTCCGACCGTTCGAGCTCGCCGACTCGGCGCGCACGCTCTATCACGCCGGCGCCGTCTTCGTCTCCAACTACCTCGTGACGCTGCACCGCGCGGCCTCGCTCCTCTTCGAGAGCGCCGGGGCGCCGCCCGAGGCGCTGGAGCCGCTCATGCGGCGCACGATCGAGAACGACTTCGAGCTGACGGGCCCGATCGCCCGCGGCGACTGGGCGACGGTCGAGGCGCACCGGGCGGCGATCCGCGCTGCGCACCCGGAGCTCGAGCAGCTCTACGAGACGCTTGCGGGCGGGACGCTGGCGCTCGCGACGTGAAGACCGTCCGCACGATCGACGAGCTGCGCGCCCAGCTGCGTGGCGAGGTCGGGCTCGTCCCGACGATGGGGGCGCTGCACGATGGCCATGTGTCGCTCTTCCGCGCGGCGCGGGTGGAGAACGAGCTCGTCGTCGCGTCGCTCTTCGTGAACGCCGCGCAGTTCGGCGAGCAGGCCGACCTCGCCGCTTATCCGCGCGACGAGGCGGCCGACGCGAGACTGGCGGAACAGGCCGGTGTCGACGTCCTCTTCGCGCCCTCGGCAGACGAGATCTATCCGCAGGGCTTCGGCACGTGGGTCGACGTCGAGTCGAGCGGCGCTGAAGGCGCGGCGCGCATCGGTCACTTCCGCGGCGTCGCGACCGTGTGCGTGAAGCTCTTCAACATCGTGCGGCCCCGGCGCGCGTACTTCGGCCAGAAGGACGCGCAGCAGGCGATCGTCATCCGGCGCGTCGTGCGTGACCTCGATCTCGACGTGCAGATCCGCGTGATCTCCACCGTCCGCGACGCCGACGGTCTTGCGCTCTCGTCGCGCAACACGCGTCTGTCGTCCGACGAGCGCGAGCGCGTGCTCGCTCTTCCCCGCGCCCTCGCTGCCGGCGCCGAAGCCCACCGCCGCGGCGGCGACGCGGTTGCCGCCACGCGCGCCGCGCTGGACGGCCTCGACCCCGACTACGTCGAGCTGCTCGATCTCGACGGCGTCACGATCCTCGCGTCGGCCGCACGCGTCGGCGCCAACCGGCTCATCGACAACGTCATCCTCGAAGGAGAGCTCACATGAGCGACAAGCCCTCGCGCTACGCGTCGTGGACGGCCGGCAAGCTTC
>DATCOE010000143.1:0-11586 GCA_036564885.1 Gaiellaceae bacterium
CGATCCCCTTGCATGCGTCACCACACAGTTCCTTCACCATCGGCATGTGCTTGTCGCAGTAGTACGTCATGTCGAACTTGCAGTCATCGCTGTTCGGGTACAAGACGCTGACCTTGATCACGGTCTTCCTCTCGCTCACGAAGGCCGGCCGACCCCCGCCGCAATGCTATTCGTCGCTCCAGAGAACGCAAGCTCGCCTGTCCGACGCTCCTCTCGCCTGAGCGCGTCACGAGACGCAAAGTCGACTGAATGGCGTGGCGGAGTTAGCCGGGCTGCGCGACCGCGAGCCCGGGCCGCACGAGCCGTGACGGCGCCTTCAGCCCCGCCTCTCGCACGGGCGGGTTGACCGGGTCGATGCACGGCGGCGCGCCGAAGCTCGCCGCCCGGCGCTCGGCCGGTGCGTCGGCGTAGAGGGTCGTGCGCTGTCGCGGCCGCCGGCCGTTCGCACGGATGAGCGACTCCATCTCCTCCGGCGTCATCTCCTGCCCGTGCTCGGAGCCGGCGGCGCGCGAGATCGACTCGTTCATCAACGTTCCGCCGAGGTCGTTGACGCCGGCCCGTAACGCTGCCGTGACACCGCGCGGCCCGAGCTTCACCCACGAGGCCTGCACGTTTGTGATCCACGGATGCAGCGCGAGCCGTCCGACAGCGTGCATCAGCAGCGCCTCACCGAACGTCGGCCCGCGCCGCGCGCGTCCCTGGAGGTACATCGGCGCCTCCATCGGCACGAAGGGCAGGGGAACGAACTCGGTGAAGCCGCCGCTCTGTCGCTGCTGGTCGCGAACCGCGACGAGATGCCTCGCCCAGTTCGGCGGACCATCGACGTGTCCGAACATGATCGTGTTGTTCGAGCGAAGCCCGACCGCATGCGCGGCGTCGTGCACCTCGAGCCACTGGGCCGTGCTGATCTTGTCGGGGCAGATCACCGCACGCACCTCGTCGTCGAGTACCTCGGCCGCCGTGCCCGGCAGCGACGAGAGGCCGGCGTCGCGCAGGCGCGCGAGGTAGTCGGGCAGCGGCACGCCCAGCGTCGCCGCCCCCTGCCAGATCTCCAGCGCGGAGAAGGCGTGCACGTGCATGTCCGGCACCGCATCCTTGATCGTGCGCACGACCGACTCGTAGTAGTCGCCGTCGAACGCGGGATGGATCCCGCCCTGCAGGCACACCTCGGTCGCGCCGCGGTCCCACGCCTCGACGACGCGGCGCGCGATCTCGTCGTGCGGGACGAGGAACGCCGGCCCGCGCAGGTTGGCGGCGAGCTTGCCCTTCGAGAAGGCGCAGAAGCCGCAACGGAAATAGCAGACGTTCGTGTACTGGATGTTGCGCGTGACGATGTAGCTGACGTCGTCTCCGCAGACCTCACGACGCAAGCGGTCGGCGGCCGCGAAGACGCGCTCGCGCTCCTCGCCGCGGGCCCGGAAGAGGCGTGCGATCTCCTCCTCTCCGAGCTCGTCGCTCGTGTCGAGCGGCAGCGCGTCGCGTGGCACGAACGGCACCTCGACCGGGTCGCCCGGCGCCCAGTCGTCCTCGCGCGCGAGCCCGAGCCCGTCGGAGAGCCGCAGCGCCTGCGGGAGGACGGCGGGATCGAGCCATGCGCCCCCGAGCCACTCGGGGTAGACCGGCAGCCGCGGTGCGAGCTCCAGGCCTCGACTCCGGGTCGCCTCGCGCAGCAGCTCGAGCACGGGCCACGGCGCCTCGGGATTCACGTGGTCGATCGTCACGGGGGAAACGCCGCCCCAGTCGTCGATGCCGGCGTCCAGGAGCACCGCGAAGTCCTCCGTGAGATTCGGCGGCGCCTGCAGGTGCACGTCGGGGGGAAGCAGGATCCGCGCGGCTGCGATCGTCCACAGATGATCGTCGACGGTCGGCTCCGCGGCGTCGACCATCCGCGTTCCCGGCTTGGCGCGGAAGTTCTGGACGATCACCTCCTGCACGTGGCCGAAGCGCTCGTGCGACTCGCGGATCGCGAGCAGCGCATCGATCCGCTCGGCACGGGTCTCACCGATCCCGATCAGGATCCCCGTCGTGAAGGGAACGCGCTCGGCGCCCGCAGCGTCGAGCGTCGTAAGGCGTGCAGCCGGAAGCTTGTCAGGGGAGCCGTGGTGCGGCCCGCCACGCTGCGCGAGCCGTTCGGACGTCGTCTCGAGCATCATCCCCATCGACGCGGAGCGGGGCCGCAGTGCGCGCAGATCGCCGGCGGTGAGCACGCCGGGATTGAGGTGCGGCAGCAGGCCGGTGCGCTCGAGGACGGCGTCGGCGGCGCGCGCGAGGTACTCGAGCGTCGTCGAGCAGCCGAGCTCGGCGAGCTCGTCGCGCGCCGCGCGGTACCGCAGCTCGGGCTTGTCGCCGAGCGTGAAGAGCGCCTCGCGGCAGCCCGCGGCCGCGCCGGCCGCAGCGATCTCGACCACCTCGTCGATCGTGAGGTAGGCGCGTTCGCCCCGGCGGGGCGGCGCGGCGAACGTGCAGTAGTGGCACACGTCACGGCAGAGCTTCGTCAGCGGGATGAACACTTTCGGCGAGTAGGTGACGAGGCCGCCGGCGCGCTCGTCACGCAGCCGCCGGGCTTCGGCGCACAGATCCTCAAGCGGCATCGACAGAAGATCGGACCGGTCCATCGCCATGCCAGCCTAGATGTGGCGGCGTCTCCGGCGCAGGGATAGGCTCAGAAGCATGAATCTGCGCGATACACCCGAGGAAGCAGCCTTTCGCGCCGAGTTGCGCACGTGGCTGGACGACAACCTGCCGGAGGAACGGCGCGGCGGGCGAGGCGGTGAGCAGCGCTTCGGCGACGAGTTCGGCCGAGAGTGGAGCCGCAAGCTCTACGAAGCCGGCTACGGCGGGCTGACGTGGCCGAAGGAGTACGGCGGCGCCGGCGCTCCGTACAGCTTCCAGGCGATCTTCTACGAGGAGACGGCGCGCGCCCAGGCGCCCCCGCACGTCGGCGTGATCGGGATCGGCATGGCCGGGCCGACGATCATGACGCACGGAACCGAGCAACAGAAGCAGGCGCACCTCTCGAAGATCCTCTCGGCGGAGGAGATCTGGTGCCAGGGCTTCTCGGAGCCGGACGCGGGCTCCGACCTCGCGGCCGCGCGCACGCGCATGGAGCGCCGGGGCGACGTCTACGTCCTGAACGGGCAGAAGGTCTGGTCGTCGTTCGCGCACATTGCCGACTGGTGCATCCTCATCGGTCTCAGCGATCCCGACGCGCCGCGCTACAAGGGCCTCAGCTACATGATCCTCGACATGCGCTCGCCCGGCGTCGAGGTGCGGCCGCTGCGCCAGCTCACCGGCGAGGCGGAGTTCAACGAGATCTTCTTCACCGACGTCGAGGTGCCCGCCGAGAACCTCCTCGCGGAGGAGGGGCAGGGCTGGCAGGTCGCGATGACGACGCTGCTGCACGAGCGCGGCAACCTCGGCTTCGGGCTCACGGCGGCGCTCGAGGTCGGCGTCGACCGGCTGATCGACGTCGCGCGCGAGCGCGTGAACGGCGACGCCGTCGCGCGCGACCGCGTCGCGCAGGAGTGGATCGAGCTTCAGGCGCTGCGCTACACGAACTACCGCTCGCTCGGCACGTACCAGCGCACCGGCATCCCCGGCCCCGAGGGCTCGGCGATCAAGCTGCGCTGGTCGGAGCAGAACCAGCGCATGACGAAGCTCGGCCGCGAGCTACTCGGGGAGGAGGGAATCCTCGACGACGGCTGGTGGCACTACCAGCAGCTCCGCAGCCGCGGCAACACGATCGAAGCCGGCACGTCGGAGGTTCTCCGCAACATCGTCGCCGAGCGCGTGCTCGGCCTCCCGAAGGGACGGTAACGAGCCGTGGACTTCGCGCTGACAGAGGAACAGCAGGAGCTGAAGAGCGCCGCGCGCGCCTGGCTCTCCGAGCGCTATCCGCTCGACCGCGACTTCGACGCCCCGCAGGACGACCGCTGGGCCGAGCTCGCCGAGCTCGGCTGGCTCGGCGTGTCGGTCTCCGAGGACGAAGGCGGTGTCGGGCTCGGCTTCCTCGAGGAGGCGCTGATCCTCGAGGAGATGGGCTACGCGCTCTACCCCGGCCCCTATCTCGCGACGGTCGGCTTCGCGCTCGCGACGCTCGGTCCGGAGGAGCGTGCCGAGGTGGCGGCGGGCACGAAGACGTGGTCGACGGAAATCAACGGATTGGTGCCGTGGCTCGGCTCGGTCGACCGCGTCGTCGGCATGGACGGCCTCGCGTACGACGGCGGCGGCGAGGAGGTCACGACCGTCGACCCCGACCGTCCGGTCGGACGGCTCGAGCCGGGGAACGGCACGCCCCTCGCAGGGTCGCGGGACATCCCGCGCGCCCGGACCGCGATGGCCGCGGAGGCCGTCGGGATCGCGCAACGCGTGCTCGAGCTCGCGATCGCTCACGCGTCGACGCGCGAGCAGTTCGGTAAGCCGATCGGCGTCTACCAGGCGGTCTCGCACCAGCTCGCCGACACGTACACGGACGTCGAGCTCGCACGCTCGCTCGCCTACTGGGCGGCGTGGTGCGTCGCAGAGGGCGACGAGCAGGCGCCGGTCGCCGCGGCGGCGGCGAAGGCCTTCGCCGCAGAGGCCGCGGTCGCGGCCTGCGAACGGTCGATCCAGGTGCACGGCGGAACCGGGTTCACGTGGGAGCATCCGCTGCACCGCTTCTACAAGCGGGCGCTCTGGCTGCACGGGACGGGCTCCCGGCCGACCGCGCTGCGGGCGGAGATCGCGGACGCAGTGATCGGGGTTGCGGTACCGGCGTAGGCACGCGGACCGGCGGCAAACGACAGGTGCCTGGGCACCCGTCTCCGCTGTCGACCGGCTCACCGGAGGACGCGGTCGCGGTTGCCGATACGGTCGCCTCCTGCAAGCATCCGTCAACCGCAACCTGGAGGAGCTCCTGTGGACGGCCTGATGATGGACTTCCAGCTCACGTTGCCGCACCTGCTGCGGCGCGCCGAGACGTACTACGGCAACGGCGAGATCGTCACGCGCCTCCCCGACAAGAGCTTCCACCGCACGACGTACCGGGACACGATGCGGCGCGCCCGGCAGCTCGCGGTCGCGCTGAAAGACCTCGGCTTCGAGCGCGGCGACCGGGTTGCGACGCTCTGCTGGAGCCACTACCAGCACCACGAGGCGTACTTCGGCGTCCCGTGCGGCGGCTTCGTCCTGCACACGCTGAACCTGCGCCTGCACCCCAACGACCTTGCATACATCGCGAACCACGCCGGCGACCGCGCGGTGATCGTCGACCGGAGCCTGCTGCCGCTGCTCGACCAGTTCAAGGACCGCACACAGATCGAGCACGTCTTCGTCGTCGAGGACTCGTACGAGGAGCTGCTCGCAGGCGCCGACCCGGACGCGTGGGTCGACCCGGAGCTCGACGAGAAGGAAGCAGCGGCGATGTGCTACACGAGCGGCACGACCGGATTGCCGAAGGGCGTCACGTACTCGCACCGGTCAACCGTCCTGCACACGCTCGGCGTCGCGGCGAACAACCCGTTCGGCCTCGGCATCTCCATCGACGACGCGATCCTCCCTGTCGTTCCGATGTTCCACGCGAACGCGTGGGGCTACCCGTACCTCGCGACGATGCTCGGCGCGAAGCTCGTGTATCCCGGGCCGCATCTCGATCCCGAGAGCCTGCTCGACGACCTCGCGCAGGAGAAGGTCACCTGGGCTGCAGGGGTGCCGACGATCTGGATGGGGATCCTCCAGCTGCTCGACGCGAACCCGGGCCGGTGGGACCTCTCGGCGATCAAGGCGATGCTCGTCGGCGGCTCCGCCGTGCCACGCGCGATGATCGCCGCGTTCGAGCAGCGCCACGGCATCCCGATCGTGCAGGGCTGGGGCATGACCGAGACCTCTCCCGTCGCGTCGACGGCGTGCCTCCCGCACGACCTCGCCTCACTCGACGACGAGGCGCGCTTCGACCTGATGGCGCTCGCCGGCATGCCGCTCCCCTTCGTCGAGGTGCGCGCGCGTGTCGGCGACGAGGAGATCCCCTGGGACGGCGAGGCGATGGGCGAGCTCGAGGTGCGCGGGCCCTGGGTGGCGTCGGGCTACTACGACACGCCCGAGCAGGCCGACCGCTGGACAGACGACGGCTGGTTCAGGACGGGCGACATCGTCTCGCTCCTGCCGCGCGGCTTCATTCAGATCAAGGACCGCTCAAAGGACGTGATCAAGTCCGGCGGCGAGTGGATCTCCTCCGTCGAGCTCGAGAACGCGCTCATGGGGCATCCCGCGGTGGCCGAGGCAGCGGTGATCGCGATCCCCGACGAGAAGTGGGCCGAGCGGCCGCTCGGCGTCGTCGTCCTCAAGGAGGGCGCGTCGGTGACCGCGGACGAGCTGCGCGAGTTCCTCGCGCCGCAGTTCGCGAAGTGGTGGCTGCCCGAGCGGTTCGAGTTCGTCGCCGAGATCCCGAAGACGAGCGTCGGCAAGTTCCGCAAGACCGCGCTGCGCGACGAGTTCGCACAGGAGCCCACACCGGCCCAGCCCGCTTGAGAGCCGCCGTCATCAACGCGGTCGAATCACGCAGGAGCGTCGGGAAGGTGGTGCTGGTGCCGTGAAGGCCTTGATCACCGGTGGACGCGGAGGCCTCGGCCGCGCGTTCGCGCAAGCGCTCGGCGACGCCGAGATCACGGCGCTCGACCTGCCGGAGTTCGACGTCGGCGACGCAGCCGCGTGGCGCGCGCTCGAGGGCGAGTACGACGCCGCGTTCCTCAACGCGGGGATCGCCACGGGCGAGAGCTCGATCGCCGCGCTGACGGACGAGCAGTACGCGCGCGCCGTACGGGCGAACATGGACGGCGTCGTCTTCGGCGTGCGCGAGCTCGCGGCGCGGCTGATGCCGAACGGCGGCTCGATCGTCGCGACGGCGTCCCTCTCGGGTCTCACTGCGACGCCGCTGGACCCGATCTACGCGCTGACGAAGCACGCGGTGATCGGCTTCGTGCGGAGCGTCGCGCCGCAGCTCGCAATCCAGGGAATTCGCATCAACGCGCTCTGCCCGGGGTACACCGACACCGGGATCGTCCCCGACGAGCTGCGCGACGTCCTCGACGTGCCGCTGATGGAGCCGTCGTTCGTCGCGGAGGCGGCGATCCACGCGCTGAACGACGACGAGACCGGGGGCGCCTGGGTCGTGCAGCCGAACCGCATTCTCCAGTTCCGCTTCCCGCACATCCCCGGGCCCCGATGAGGGTGCCCAAGTGATGGAGCCCCCGCTGATGGAGAAGCGTTGAGGAGCCGCCGGGGCTGGGGCGGCGACCTGCCCGCGCCGCACATCTGGCTGACCCTCGGCTACCGCGCCGTCGAGCACCGCGACGGCGTCTCGGTGATCGAGTGGGACGCGACGCCGGAGTTCTGCTTCCGCGCGCCGTCGGGCCCGATCGTCCACGGCGGCATGGTGACGACGCTTCTCGACACGGCGATGGGCAGCGCATGCTGGTCGGTGCTCGAGGAGGACGAGAGCTTCCTCACCGCCGACCTTCGCGTGGAGTTCATGCGCTCGGCGCGGCCGGGAACGCTGCGGGCCGAAGGACGGGTCGTGCAGCGCAGCCGCCGGGTCGCCTTCTGCTCGGCCGAGTTGCTCGACGCCGAGGGCGTCGCGCTCGCCTCGGCCCGGTGCACGCAGATCGTGCGCCGCGACCGCTAAAGCACCCCGAGCAGCCTGCCGATATCGGCTCCGTGATCAAGCGAATCCTCCTCTGGCTCGGCCCGGCCGCCGCCGCGGCCGCCCTCGAGCCCTTCGTACGCAGCGATGGGGGCGACACGTGGATGTTCGTCAACGCGGGCCGGACGCTGCTCTCGGGCGACTGGAGCCACGCGTTCGTCGACCAAGCCATACAGGTGGGCCCGCTGCAGCTCGCCCTCTACGGCTCCGTCGGCCGCTCGCCGGATGTGCTCGCAGCGCTGCTCAGCGCCGTAGCGGTGCTGCTCGTCATGGCGGCTGCACGGGCGGTCGGCGTCGAGCGCCCGCGGCTACTGCTCCTCGCCGGGATCGCGGCCGTCGCGACCGGCTTCACGACGCACGTATTCGACGCGGGACATCCTGCGAACGGGCTTCTGCCGCTGCTGTGGATCGTCGCGGCCGCCGAGGCGCGCCGAGGCAGGACCCTGCGCGCCGCGCTCATCGTCGGCCTGTCGGCCGGCCTCGAGACGTGGGGCATCCTCGGGATCGCCGTGCTCGCGCTCGCACCGAGCATCCGCAGCACGGCGCGGTCTGCGGGCCTTGCCGCTTCCGTTGCGGGCCTGCTGTACCTCCCGTTCGTCCTGACGGGTCACTTCGCGATGGTCGGCTACCACTGGCAGATCGCGTCGCAGTCGCTGCTCGGCCAGGTCTTCGCGCAGGGCACGCAGTTCGGTTGGCCGCTCCGGCTCGCGCAGGGTGCCCTTGCGCTTGCCGCAGGCGTGATCGTCGCCCGCGTCGCGCGAAGGTCGGCGCACGCGCTCTGGCTCGTGCCGATGTCCGTCGTGCTCGCACGGCTCGCGTTCGATCCGGTCGATCACCTCTACTACTTCGACGGCGTCCAGGCCGCCGCGCTCGTCGCGCTCGCGCTCGTCGCCGCACGTGGACTACGGCTGCCGCGTCTCGCGCGCGAGACGCTCGCGTAGCGCGGCCTTCACGGCCGGCCACTCGTCGTCGATCACGCTGTACCACGCCGAGTCGCGCCGCTCGCCGCCGCGAACGAGCATGTGCTTGCGGAAGACGCCCTCGAGCTCGGCCGGCAACGCCACAAGCGCCGCGCGCGACCGCTCGTTCCTCGCGTCGGTCTTGAACTCGATGCGCAAGAGCCCCTCGTCCTCGAAAGCGTGCTGCATCAGCAGCAGCTTCGCCTCGGTGTTGGCACCGGTGCCCCATGCCTGCGGCGCGAGCCACGTGTTCCCGATCTCGGCGACGCGGTCGGCTTCGCGCACGTTGAGGTAGCTCGTGTGCCCGAGCGGCACGCCGTCGACGAGCGTCGCGAACGGGAGCGCCGTCGCGTGCATCGACTCGAACCAGTCGTGGAACGCCTCGCGGCTCTCGTCGCCGCGCACCCGCATCCAGCGCCAGACACGCTCGTCCTGGGCGAGGGCCCACAGCGGTTGCTCGTGCCGGGCCTCGAGCGGCTCGAGCCGCACGCGGCCGCCCTCGAGCGCTAGGGGCTTGATGTGCATTAGACGTGCGTGCGGGGATGGGCCAGACCAAGCGATTCGGCCGGATCCGGCGCAGGACATAGTGGTTCTACGTTCAAGCCGGATACGGGCGAAGCGCGCCGCGTCTGGCACACCATCCGTGCGTGCGGCCAATGCACATCAAGACTCTAGGTGAAGCGCCAGGTCCCGCCGTCCTGGCCCAGGATGGCAACGGTCTCCACCTCCAGCAATGATCGCACAGACATCAGGACGCGTTCCAGGCCGGTCTTTCGGTCGAGCGCTACCGATAGACACGCCGAGAGCAGGCCAGGCAGGGGCACGAGAAATGGCGTATCGTCACCGGATCCGGCGCAAGCGCTCCATCGGCCCGTACACCGCAGAAGCTGCGATCGTCCTGCTCGTCCTGGGGCTGATGTTCGCGGCCGCCTTCGGGGGCTGGGCCGTCGGGCACGTGACGCGCGCAACGACAACCGGCACAGTGAGCTCGTCATCGGCGACGTTCGACCCGGCAGTCGCCGCCGGCGCGCACATCTTCGTGCAGTTCGCGTGCGCCCAGTGCCACGGCGAGCAGGGCCGCGGCGGCGTCTCGTCCGACGTGCCCGCGCTGACGACCGTCGCGCAGAAGGTCCAGCCGGCCGAGCTCCGCACGATCATCGACCACGGGCTCGGCGCATCGAAGAACCCGTCGAAGCCGTACATGCCCGTGTGGGGCCAGGTGATCTCGACGCAGCAGGTCTCGGACCTGATCGCCTACCTCCGCGCCGGGCTGCCCGTGGTGCCGACCGCGGAGCCGCCGGCGATCCCGCAGGGTCAAGGCGCGGCCGTCGAAGGCTCAGTCCTCTACGTGCGCTACGGCTGCATCAACTGCCACGGGCCGAACGGCCTCGGCGGCGTACCGAACCCGCAGTCGCCGGACAAGACGATCCCGCCGCTCTCGGGCGCCGGCTTCCATACCGACTTCGGCACGGACCAGAAGATCATCGACATGATCCGCACGGGCAGCGTGCTCGGTCGCGCGCCGATCGTCAGCATGCCGCACTGGGGCGGGATCATCCCGAACGACCAGCTCCTGGCCCTCTCCGCCTACCTGAAGACGCTCAAGAAGAGCTAGAACGCGCTCTCGCCCGTGAGGGCGCGCCCGATCAGCAGCTTCTGGATCTGGCTCGTGCCCTCGTAGAGCGTGAGCACGCGCGCGTCGCGCAGGTAGCGCGCGACCGGGAACTCGTCGACGTAGCCGTAGCCGCCGTGCACCTGGAGCGCCGCATTCGCCGCACGCACGGCGACCTCGCTCGCGTAGTACTTCGCCTGCGAGGCGGCCAGCGTGTACGACTCGCCGCGGTCGGCGAGCGCTGCAGCCCGCCACGCCATCATCCGCGCGGCTTCCGTCTCGACGGCCATGTCGGCGATCAGCTCCTGAATCAGCTGGAACTGCGCGAGCTGCTTGCCGAACTGCTCCCGCTCGGTGGCGTATGCGACCGACGCGTCAACGCAGGCCTGCGCGAGGCCCACCGCTCCTGCGGCCAGGGAGATGCGCCCGTTGTCGAGCGCCGACATGGCGACCTTGAAGCCCGCGCCCTCGTCGCCGAGCCGCGCCGAGTCGGGCACGCGCACGCCGTCGAAGAAGAGCTCTGCCGTGTCCTGCGCTCGCAGCCCGAGCTTGCCGTCGATCTTGCGCGCGCTGAATCCCGGCGAATCGGTCGGCATGAGGAAGCACGTGATGCCGCGCGGGCCCTCGCCGCCGGTGCGCGCGAAGACGAGCGCGACGCCGGCCCAGGAGCCGAGCGTGATGAAGATCTTCGAGCCGTCGATCACCCAGTCGCCGCCCTCGCGGGTCGCGCGCGTGACGAGCGACGCCGGATCGGACCCCGAGCCGGGCTCCGTCAGGCCGTAGCACCCGAGCGCCTCTCCGGAGGAGAGCTTCGGCAGCCACTGCTGCTTCTGCTCGTCCGTCCCCCACTTCGCGATCGTCTTGCCGGCGAGGCCGTTGTTCACCGAGACGATCCCCCGCACCGACGAGTCGGCGCGCCCGAGCTCCTCCATCACGAGGCAGTACGAGATCGTGTCGAGGCCCATGCCGCCGAACTCCTCGGGCAGCGCGCAGCCGAGGAACCCGATCTCCGCCAGCTTGAGGACGATCCCCTCGTCCATGCGCTCGCTCCGGTCCCAGTCGCGGGCGTTCGGAACGATCTCCCGGTCGCAGAACTCGCGGGCGGACCGGCGGATCAGCTCCTGTTCTGGCGTGAGGGTGAAGTCCATGCGCGTATTCTCCCTCACATGCCGAATCTGAACGGGAAGGTCGCGATCGTCACCGGCGCCGGACGCGGAATCGGGCGCGCGCACGCGCTCGCCCTCGCCCGAGCCGGGGCAAAGCTCGTCGTCAACGACCTCGGCGGCTCGCTCGCCGGCGAGGGGAACGACCTCACGCCCGCCCAGCAGGTCGTCCAGGAG
>DATCOE010000144.1:0-28260 GCA_036564885.1 Gaiellaceae bacterium
AAGAGGTCGAGCTCGGGCTCGATCACGATCTCGCGGGCCGTTCCGTCGCCGGTCAGGCGCAGGCCGCGCAGGATCACGACCGGCACGCCTTCGGCCTTCCCACGCGCCAGATCGGCGGCGCCGGCGATCTCGTCAGCGATCGCCACGCGACTCGCGCGCAGCTCGTAGCCGATCCGGTCGGTCGTCCCGCGCAGATCGAGAATCGGCTCGAAGCCGGCGACGCCGATCGCGACGTCGGTCGTCCCCTGCCGGAACGGGCGACCGAATGAATCGGTGACGACCACACCAACCGTGTGGCCTGTCAGCTCGAGCAGGCGATCCCGGAGCACGCGGGCGCTCGCGTCCGGGTCGACGGGCAGGAGAACGAGCGTGCCCGGCTCGGGTGCGTTCGAGTGGTCGACGCCCGCCGACGCACAGATGAACCCGTGGCGCGTCTCCGTGATCACGAGCGGGCCTCGCTCGCGAATGATCCTCTTCGCTTCGCGCAGGATCACCTCGACCTCGCGCGGGTCGCGCTCGTCTCCCGCCAGTTCGCGTGCCTTCTCGGAGGCCTGGTAGTCGTCGATTCGCACGATCCGCCCCTCCGCCTTCGAGACGGCCTTTTGCGCGACGACGACGATGTCGTCGTCCTCGAGCGTCGCGAGCCCGGCGATTAGCGCGGCGAGATCGTCGCCGGGCCGAATCTCCGGCAGGCCGTGCACGGGCAGGAGCTGGATCACATCAAGCCTCTAGGACGGGTCGACGCCGGAGATACGGACACCGGCGTGCGCCTTGTAGCGGCCGTTCAGGTTCACGATCACTGCGGTGAGGCCTTCAAGCGCGCGGGCGCTCGCGAGTGGGCCCGCGTCGAGCGCGCGGCCCGCGACGAGCTTGCCCGCAAGCTCGAGCGCGAGCTCCTTCGCACGCGGGTCGTCGCCACAGATCAGGGCATCCTCCTCAGGCGGGGCCTCGTCGAGGTTGGCAGCAGCGATCGAGTGCAGCCCCGCGGCCACCGGCGCCCGCACCACGTCCTGCACGCGCTCGGCGAGGCTGCGCGCGTCGGGGTCGGGGAGCATCCCGACGCCCTTCTGGAACTGGATCGCGCTCGCGACGGATAAGAGCGGCGTCTCGCCGAGCGCGTCGGCGACGGCGCGCGCGGTGTCGAGCGCGGCGTCGGCCTTCACCGCCAGCACTGCCAGGTCGGCTCCGGCGACGGCGTCCTCGTTCGTCGCGCCGCGCACCCGTCCACCGCCGAGCTCCTCGGCGGTCTCCCGCGCCCGCGCGGCGTCGCGCGAGCCGATCACGATGTCGTCCTGGCCGAGCGCGGCCAGACGGCCTGCGAGCGCGCGACCGAAGCTGCCGGTGCCCCCGAGGATCGCGATCTTCACGCGAGCGCACCGGACGCGTGCACGACGGCGGCGGCCAGGCGGCGCGCGGCAGCAACGTCGCTCATCAGCGTCTGCGTGACGACGGTGCGGCGGAGGCCGGGCACAGGCGTGCTCGGCTCGTCCGCCTCGTCGACGACGAGCACGTCGATCAGCCCCTCGTAGCAGGCGGCGACGTGCGCAGGCGTCGTTCCGCCGGCGAGCCGAGCCAGCATGCGGTCCGCCGGGCCTTTGACCGCGCGGCCGCCGATCAGCGGGCTGATCGCGACGCAAGGGACGGTGCGCTGCTCCAGTGCGGCGCGGATCTCCGCGACGGCCAGGATCGGCCCGATCGACACGAACGGGTTGCTCGGGGCGATCAGGATCAGGTCGGCCTCCTCGAGCGCTTCGAGGACGCCCGGCGCGGCGGTCGCCTCGGGGGCGCCGGCGTAGTGAACGGCGTCGACCTCGTCCCGGTGACCGCGCGCGACGAACCACGTCTGGAACGGGAAGGTGCCGGCGGGGGTCTCGAGGAAGGTGCGCACCGGCTCGTCCGTCGCCGGCAGCAGTGAGGGCTCGAGACCAAGAGCGTGCGCGATCCGCTCGGTCGCCTCGGAGAGCGGCACGCCTGCGCGCAGCAGCTCGGTCCGCACGAGGTGGAGGCCGATGTCGCGGTCGCCGAGCCGGAACCACGACTCGCCGCCGAGCGCCGTCACGGTGTCGAGCACCTGCCAGCTCTCACCGGCGCGGCCCCAGCCGCGCTCGTCGTCGGCGAGGCCGGTGAGCGTGTAGAGAACGGTGTCCAGATCAGGCGAGACCCGAAGCCCCAGCACCTCGAGGTCGTCCGCAACGTTGCCTACGATGGAAACGTTGCCTGGATCGACGACACCAACGAGGCCGCGCAGGAACCGCGCTCCGCCCACGCCGCCCGAGAGGACCGCGACGTTCACGCGGCCGCCCCCAGGTGCAGGGCCCGCAGAACACGTGCGGTGTGCGGCCCGACCCGCGAGGCGAGGCGCAGGAGATCGTCCAGCGTGTCCACGTCATCGATCAGATTCGGCGCGTCGACGAGCCGCGAAGGCGCGAGCGCCGCAAACCGGTCTCCGCTGCCCGGGCCGTAGAGAGGCTCGAAGAGGCTCGCGTCGGCGAACGCGAGGGCGTTCGTCGTGCCGTCAGCCGCCACCGCGAGCGCGAGGCCGCCCTCGGGGATCGCTCCGGCGAGCGTCAGGAGGTCGCGCGGCGTCGCGCAGGGCAGATCGGCGTTCACGACGAGGTAGGCGGTGGCGGAGCTCGCCGCAGCGACCTCGAGCGCCGCCAGGACGGCGGCCCCCTGCCCCCGGCGCAGGTCGGGCACCCGTTCGACGCCCTCCGGGAGCGCCGGCGCCTCGGAGGCGACGACGAGCACCCTCCCCACCGCGAGCGCGGCGTCGAGGACATCCGCGAGCATGGCCTCGGCGAGCAGGGCACGCCCCGGCTCGGGAACCGGGTCGAGCCGCCGCTTCGGATCGCTGCCGCGGAAAGGGACGACGACGGTCGCCATTGCCGAGGACACTACCGAGGTGGCAGGACCCGCCCACGCCGGTGGGTGGGCGACTGCAGCCGGCGGCCTCAACGCTCGCGCCGGGCGCCGGGAGCCTCTAACCCCGCGAACTGCTGACTTCGCTGAGCGCGATCCAGTGCGTGCCACGGAGGGCGGCGACGACTTGCGGATCGGTGTGCTCGGGGTTGTAGACGTGCGACTCGAGGTCGCAACAGATCGCGACCGTGTCGCGCGAGACGCCTGCGATCTGCACGAACGCGTCGGGCGGGAGCTGAACCTCGCCCACCGTGTAGTGCATGAACTGCAGGTCGGGAGCAACCTCCATCAGGTCGGGCCAGTCGGGGCAGGAACGGGAGCTCACGCCGGCGGAATTGGCGCGCCCGCCGCCATCTCCTGCATTGACCAGGCGCCGTCGAGGAGAACCGCCCCCGTCTGCTCGCCCGACGGGAAGACGAAGAACCGCACCGCGTCGTCGAGTGAGTGCAGCGGGTGCCCGTCGCTATCGAGGAGCGCGAGGCGCAGGTGAAAGTGCCCGTCGGCGAGCGGCAGCCGCTCGAGCCGGAAGCGCAGCTCGCGCTCCCCCGCCGCACCGTTCCAGCCGAGCAGCGCCGTCTCCTGTGCGACGGTGCCGAGCACGAGGCCGCCCTCATCGCGCAGCTCCACCGACACGCGCGGCGGGGTGACGCCGGCCTCGGCCGCCACGACCAGGCGCACCGTCGCAGGCTCACCGGCCGCAAACTGCGTGCGCTCGTCGCCGTCGTCGTCCAACAGCTGGGCAGAGACGATGCGCGCCTCGCCGCTGCCCCACTCACGCAGACCGGCGCCGAGCTCGTCCGGGTTCGCGTCCGCTGCGAGCAAGCGCCGGTAGGCAGCGATCGCTTCGCGCGTCGCGCCGTCAAAAGCAACCTCGCCCTGCCGGAGCAGCACGGCGCGGTCGCAGAGCCGTTCGACTGCCTGTGCATCGTGCGAGACGAAGAGGATCGTTCCGCCGCGGTTCTTGAACTCGGCGATCTTGCCGAAGCACTTGCGCTGAAACTGCTCGTCGCCGACCGCGAACACTTCGTCGAGCAGCAGCACATCCGACTGGATGTGCGCTGCGACGGAGAAGCCGAGGCGCATGTACATGCCCGACGAGTAGGTACGGACGGGCAGGTCGATGAACTTCTCGAGCTCTGCGAACGCGACGATCTCGTCCATCACCTCGCGCACGCGAGCCCGTGAAAGGCCGTGAATCGAACCGTTGAGGTAGACATTCTCGCGGCCGGTGAAGTCCGGATGGAAACCTGCACCGAGCTCGAGCAGCGACGCGATGCGCCCCGTTGCCTCGACGCGCCCCGATGTCGGCTTGATGATCCCCGAGACGAGCCGCAGCAGCGTCGTCTTGCCTGAGCCGTTGCGGCCGACGAGCCCGACAGCTCCGCCCGGCTCGACCGAGAACGAGACGTCGCGCAGGGCCTGCACCTCGCGCGCACCGCTGCGCCCGCGCGACACGAACATGTCCTTCAGCGTCCGCTGTGCCTTCGGGTAGACACGGAAGGTCCGAGAGGCGCGGTCGACGACGATGCGCCCCGCGGCCGACGCGCTCATGCGGCGACCGCAGCGACGGCGCCGCGCACGATCTCGGCGAGCACGCGGACGAACGCCGGGTCGGCGTTCGGCATCTCGATCCGCTCGAGCCGCATTCCCAACTCGCGGGCCCGATCCTGCGCCTCGGTGTCGATGTCCCAGCGGATCTCCAGATGGTCGGACACGAACCCAACCGGGCAGACGAGCACGTCGTCGATGCCGCGGCCGTGCAGGTCGCCCAAGTGGTCGAGGATGTCCGGGCCGAGCCACGGCTCTCCCGTGGGCGATTCGCTCTGGAACGAGAACGACCAGTCCTCGACGCCGGCCGTGTCTGCCACAAGCCGTGCCGTCTCGAGCAGCTGGTCGCGGTACGGATCGCCCTCGTCGATGATCCGTGCCGGCAGTGAGTGCGCGGTGAAGACGACGTGCGACTCCGTGTCACGCACCCGCTCGGCGAGGAAGGCGACGAAACCGGCGTCCTCGTGCCAGCTCTCCACGAACGCAACACCCGCGCGGCCGGCGACGGCCTCGTCGAGCAGCTTGCGGTAGCCGCCAATCGAGAGGCGGCTGTAGTGCGGCGCGAGCACGAGGCCGACGAGGCGTGTTGCACCGCCGTCGAGCGCTGCGTCGATCGCATCGGCGACGCGCGGCGTCCAGTGCTTCATGCCCGTGAAGACCGGCAGGCCGAGCTCCGACTCGAGTGCGGCGCGCATCGACTCGGTGATCGCGTTCAGCGGGTTCGAGTCCTCGATCCCGAGGGCGCGGTAGCGGGCGACCAGATCCGCGAGGTTCTCCGGCGCGACCGGACGGCCGCCGCGGATGTCCGCGTAGTAGGCGGGGACGTCGGTGATGCGCTCCGGCGACCCGTAGGCCATCAGGATCACAGCGGTCTCGCTCACGGGGAAGACGGTAGCCGAGCCACAGCCGGCAGCACGGTGTGAGACGCTAGCCGACGTGCCCACGGTGCGGATCCGCGGCCTCCGCCTCACTGACCACGAGCTCGCGGTGCCACTCGACCACGCGCACCCCGACGGCGAGACGCTGACCATCTTCGCTCGCGAGGTGGCGGCAGAGGACGGTCTCGACCGCCCGTACCTCGTGTTCCTGCAGGGCGGCCCCGGCTCCGAGGCGCCGCGCCCGACCGGCCCCACGACGCCTCTCTGGCTCGAGCGCGCGCTCCAGGACTACCGCGTGCTGATGCTCGACCAGCGCGGCACCGGCCGGTCGTCGCCGATCGGGACGCTCCCCGGGCTGACCGCGGAGCAGCAGGCCGACCACCTGAAGCTCTTCCGCGCCGACTCGATTGTCCGGGACACCGAGTGGATCCGCCGGGAGCTCGGCGTCGATCGCTGGAGTGTGCTCGGCCAGAGCTTCGGCGGGTTCTGCGCCGTCACCTATCTCTCGTTCGCACCGGAGAACCTGAACGAGGCGTACTTCACCGGCGGCCTCCCGCCCGTCGGCCGCCCGACGGAAGACGTCTATCAGCTGACGTACGAGCGGGTGCGCGAGCGCAACCGCCGCTACTACGCGCGCTACCCCGATGACCTCGACCGCGTACGCTCAATCCACCGTCGGCTCGCGGAGGACGAGGTCGTGCTGCCGTCCGGCGACCGGCTGACCTCCAACATGATCCGCCAGCTGGGAATGATGCTCGGCGCGAGCGACGGCGCCGAGCGCCTGCACTACATCGTCGAGCGGCCCGTCGACTCACCGGGGTTCCTGCACGACGTCGAGACCGTGGTGTCGTTCGGGCGGAGCCCGCTGTACGCGATCGTCCATGAAGCCTGCTACGCGGATGGGTGCGCGACCCGCTGGGCCGCACAGCGCACCATGCCCGACGACTTTGCGTCGACGCCCGAGCTCTTCACCGGCGAGATGATCTACCCCTGGATGTTCTCGGAGTACGGTGCGCTGCAGCCGCTCCGCGACGCCGCCGAGCTGCTCGCGGACTACGAGTGGCCGCCGCTCTACGACTCCGCGCAGCTCGCGGAGAACGCGGTTCCCGCCGCCGCGGCAATCTACGCGGAGGACATGTACGTCGAGCGATCCCTCTCCGAGGAGACCGCAGCGCGCATCCGCGGCCTACGGCCGTGGCTGACGAACGAGTTCGAGCACGACGGGCTACGTCAGGCGGGCGGGCGCGTGCTCGGACGCCTGATCGACCTCGCCCGCGGACGCGCCTGACACGAGCTCGACCAGGCGCGTCAGGACGCTGGGATCGGTGCGCGGTAGCACGCCGTGCCCAAGGTTGAAGATGTGGCCGGGCCGCCCTGCGGCGCGCTCGAGGATGTCGCGCGCGGCGGACTCGACCCGCTCCCACGGACCGAGCAGCACGGCCGGATCGAGATTGCCCTGCACGCCACGCTCCTCGCCGACGACGGCCCAGCCGTCGTCGAGCGCGATCCGCCAGTCCAGTCCGATCACGTCGCCGCCCGCCCGCGTCATGGCCGGCAGCAGGGTGGACGCGCCTGTGCCGAAGTGGATCGTCGGCACGCCGGCCGCAGCGAGGATCTGCGCCGACCACGGCCCGACGAACTCCTCGTAGTCGGCCGGAGAGAGGGCGCCGACCCATGAGTCGAAGAGCTGCACGACGTCCGCACCCGCGCGCGCCTGCGCGGCGACGTACGAGCTGAAGCAGTCGGCGAGCTTCTGCATCAGCGCCCGCCACACCTCCGGCTCCGAGTACATCATCGTCTTCACGAGCCCGAACTCGCGTGACGGCTTCCCTTCGACGAGATAGCCGGCGACGGTGAACGGACCGCCGCAGAAGCCGACCACCGCCTGCTCAGGCGCGAGCTCGCCCCGCACGATCCCGATCGCCTCGAGCAGGGGCGCGAACGCCTCGTCGGGATCGGGCACGCGCAGGCGCTCGACATCGGCGAGCGTTCGTACCGGTGTCTCGATCACCGGTCCGACGCCCTCGACGAGCTGCACGTCGAGGCCCATGCCGAGGACGGGGGTCATGATGTCGGCGAACATCACGGCGGCGTCGACGCCGTGGCGGCGCACGGGCTGGAGCGTCACCTGCGCGCAGAGCTCCGGGGTGTGCGCCACCTCCCAGAACGAGTGCTGCTCGCGGATCGCGCGGTACTCGGGCAGAGAGCGGCCCGCCTGGCGCATGAACCAGACCGGCGTCCGCTCGACCGGCTCGCGCCGTGCAGCCCTTACAAGCAGCGAATCCACGACGTCTAGGCTAGCCGCGCCGTGTCGAAGGGACCGCTCGCTGTCGCCTGGGGTGCGCCGCCGGAGCCGGCGCCGCAGGCCGGCGCGCGCGCGCTCGTGCGGGTCGAGCTCGAGAACGCCGGCGCGATCGCCTGGCGCGACGGCATCTTTCTCGCCTACCACTGGCTCGACGACCGCGACAACCCCATCGTCTGGGACGGGGAGCGCACGTCTGCGCCTCCGCTCGGGCCGGGCGAGCGGACGATCGTCGACGCCCGCGTCCGCGCCCCGATTCCACCCGGGCGCTACCGGCTTGCGTTCGACATGGTCGCCGAGCGGCGCGCGTGGTTCTCGGAGCTCGGGAGCCCGATGCTCGCCCGGGACGTCGAGGTTCGCCCGCGCGAGGGCGAGCCCAACGCGAACCTTCCTCCAAACCTCCAGCCTTCTGCGGAGTGGCTCGAGCGGGTGCGCACCGCCCACGCCGAGGGCTACGCCGTCGTCGGCGGGGCGATCGACTGGCCCGACGGCGTCCTGCACCGCCGGCCGCGCGCCCTCAACGCCTACGCGCCGGGTGCCGGGCGCGTGCCCGGGTTCGCAGCGCCGCTCGTGTGCCCGTCTGTGCTACCGGGCATCGAGCTCGAGCGGCTCGAGGACGTCGCGGGTCTGCCCGCGTACGCCGCCCCGCACCACGAGCCGTGGGTCTACGACGGTCGCGCCGTCTTGCGCGTACGAAATTGAACCCGCGGGTGCGTGAAATTCAGCTCAAGCCTCTACAACTGTTCCTCCCGGCGCTCGTCGCAGCGTCGACACTTGCGCACTGGGTGGCCGCGAGGCGTGTGCCGGGACTCTGGATCATGCCGGACGAGGCGATCTACGCCGAGCGTGCGCTCCAGTTCTGGCGCGATGGGTCGCTGCCGATCTTCCGCGGGCAGGGCGTGGGCTACGGAGTCCTGTACCCGATGCTCGCCGGGTTGCCGCTTGCCGTCGGCGACCTGACGCAGGGCTACGCGTGGCTGAAGCTGTTTCAGGCACTCGTCATGTCGCTTGCCGCCGTGCCGGTCTTCTTCTACGGCCGCCGGCTGATGTCGCCGTCGTACGCACTTGTTGCAGCGGCGCTGACACTCGCCTCGCCTCTGCTCCTCTACTCGGGGTTTGTCATGACGGAAGTGCTCTTCTACCCGCTCGCAGCGCTGACGCTGCTCGCGAGCGCACGCGCCGTCGAGACCGCGAGCGTCAAGCACCAAGTGGTCGCGCTCGCACTTGTCGGCGCAGCGGTGGCGACCCGGGCCCAGGCCGTTGTCTTCGTCGCGGTGCTCGCCGCGGCCGCCTTGCTCGACTCGGTGCTGGCACGAGACGGCTCGCGGCTGCGGTCGTTCTGGCCCACCTGGGCGATGCTCTTCGTCGGAGCCCTCGCGGCCGCTGCTGCCCCGGGGGTGTTCGGCTCCTACGCCGTGACCCTGAGCGGCAGCTATCCGCTCGCTGACTCGCTCCGCCTCGCGTACGACCACCTCGCGTACTTGACCCTCACGACTGCAGTGTTGCCGATCGCGGCGCTGGCGATGCTGCTGGTCGACGTGCTTCGCGGTCGTGAGTATGACCCAGCGGTGCGCGCGTTTCTCGCGGTCACCACGTGTGCGGTGCTTGCGGTGTGCACCCAGGTCGGTTTCTTCGCAGCGCGGTTCGCGCCCCATCTGCTCGGGCGCGACCTGGGGTCGCTGCCGCCGGTCCTCTTCCTCGTATTCGCGCTCTGGCTCTCACGCGGCCTCCCTCGCCCGCGCCGGGTGGTCGTGCCGGCGTGCTTCGCCGTCCTGGCGCTGCTCGCGCTCGCCCCGTGGAACAAACTCATCGTGGCGATCGCGCTGCCCGACTCGTTCGACACCTCACTCGTCTATCGGGTGAGCGACTCGGTGGATGCGGCGAGCTTGGTCACCCTTGCAAGTCTCGCGCTCCTGCTCGTGTTCGCCGTCATCCCGCGGCGAGCCGCCCTCGCTCTCCCGGCGCTCCTGATCGCTCTGCTCGCGGCCTCGTCCGTCTCGGCGTCGCGGTTGATCGTGGCGCAGGTTGGCGTCGACCAGCAAAACCTTCTCGGCTCGCCGCGCGACTGGATCGACCGTGCGGTCTCGAACGACGTGACCTACCTCTACGACGGCGAGCGGGAATGGAACAGCGTCTGGCTGCAGCGCTTCTGGAACAACCGGATCGCCCACGTGGTGACTCTTTCGCCCGCGCACGTGCCCGGCCCGATGCCGCAACGGGCAAGCGTCCCGACCCCGGACGGCCGCCTCACGATCCAGGATCGGTACGTAGCGGCCAGCGACCGTTTCTCGTTCTTCGGGACGCCCGTCGCCCACCATGCGCGCGGGCCGGATCTCCAGCCGCTCACCCTCTGGCACCTCACAGGACGCCCGACACTGTCGCTGATCACCACCGGCATCCTCCCGAACGGCGACATGGCCGGCCCGGGCTCGATCCTCGTCTACCGCTGCGCCGGCGGGACGCTCGACCTGACGCTTCTTCCGAAGGAAACCGACGTCGTCACCGTCTCGCTCGACGACGCGCAGGTGCTCAGGCGTCGAATCGCCGGGATGTCCTCGTGGCACGGATCGATCCAGGTGCCCCGAGCGCACAAAGGGCAGTGCCGGTTCACGATCCGCGGCGGGGCGCTGCTCGGCTCGACGGTGCGGACCTTCGAGCGGCCCTAGAGGCCACGCGCCGCGTCAGCTCGATCTTCGGGTTACAGCTCGACGGCGATGCGGTCGTCAACCGCGCTGAAAACAAGCGCACCCAGCGTGAGCGCCACGACAGTCGCGACGACGAGGTAAACGACGTCGGCGAGCCGCGGTGCGTGCCCCAGCCAGAGCGCGTCGCGGACCGCGTAGATCGGCGGGGCGATCGGATTGCCCCAGCGCAAGACGTGCAGCAATGTGTGATGGCGTTGCGCCGAGGGAGGCAGTTGCGCGAAGCGCCAGAGGATCGGCGTCAGGAAGAACCACGGCAGGAGGGCCGCGGCAATGATGTGCTCGATGTCGCGGAAGATCACGTTCAGGCAGGCGACGAGCAGGCCGACCCCGACGACGAGCCCCACGAAGAGGAGCGCGAGCGGAATCGCGAGCCAGACCGTCGACCGCGCCTCGGGGATGAAGACGAGCGAGAGCACGACCAGGATCCCGATCATCAGCGCGAACGTCACCGCCTGAGTCGCCACCGTCGAGAATG
Organism: Gaiellaceae bacterium; assembly: GCA_036564885.1. GTDB lineage: Bacteria > Actinomycetota > Thermoleophilia > Gaiellales > Gaiellaceae > Palsa-739. Next base: position 10,828 of record DATCOE010000144.1, read on the forward strand.
CGACGAGCTGGCGCGGGAACCGCACCTTCTTGATCAGCTCGGCCGAGTCGACGAGCGACCGCGACGACGTCTGGAGCGACGTCGCGAAGAAGATCCAGCAGGAGAGGCCGACGAGCAGGTAGAGCGGGTAATGGCGGATCGTCCCGCCGTTCCAGAGCAGCCCGAAGACGACCAGGTAGACGCCGAGCAGCACGAGCGGATTCAGGAGCGACCAGAAGACGCCGAGGAGCGAGCCCTTGTACTTCGCCTGGAAGTCCCGGCGGAAGAGGTTGGCGAAGAGCTCGCGGTAGCGCAGTAGGTCGGCGTAGACCGTCATGGTCGCGGACTAGTCTAGGGACGGCTCCTTCGGGCAAACACGGCCCTAACACCACTCCACTACCCTCGACCCACGTGAGCACCCTCGCGGCCGTCGCCGCTCTCCCCGCCGCTGCTCTCGCCGTCTGGATCCTGCTCCGCTCACCCGTGGCGGCGCGCCTGATCGCGGCACCCTCCGCCGACCGCTGGAACGAGCGTCCCACCCCGCTCCTCGGCGGGATCGGAATCTTCATCGGCATCACCGTCGGGCTGTGGCTCGCCGTCGCCGTCGGCGCCGTGCCCGCGACCCGCGAGATCACCGGAATCTACGGCGGGATCGCGCTGCTCTTCGTCGCCGGCGTGATCGACGACCTGCACCCGCTCCCGCCGCTCGGCAAGCTCGCCGTCCAATTCGCCGCGGCGATCCTCGTGCTCGCAACCGGCACCGACGTTCAGCTGGTCCACACGCACGTCATCGCGTGGGCGCTCGCGCTCGTCTGGCTCGTCGGCATGACGAACGCCTTCAACCTGCTCGACAACATGGACGGGCTCGCCGCGACCCTGGCGGCGATTGCCTTCGCCTTCTTCGCGATCGACGCGGTGACGATCCACCCGAGCCACACAGTGCTCGCGCTCGCGCTCGCCGGAGCGCTTGCATGCGTGGGCTTCCTACCCTTCAATCTGCGCCCGGGCAGCAAGGCGCTCGTCTTCATGGGCGACTCCGGGTCGCAGGTACTCGGATTCACGCTCGCGGCGCTCGGCCTCTCCGCCAGCTGGAAGGTCGCGGGGACGACGGTCGCCACGCTGCTCCTGCCGATCCTCGTCCTCGCCGTCCCGATCCTCGACACGACGCTCGTCACGATCGGGCGGCTGCTCGAAGGGCGCCCGATCTCGCAGGGCGGGCGCGACCACTCCTCGCACCGTCTCGTGCGCTTCGGTCTCTCCGAGAAGCACGCCGTGCTGCTGCTCGCGCTGATAGCGACCGCACTCGGAACAACGAGCCTCGCCTACAACGTCCTCGACGACCAGCGGCTCGCGCTCGTCGGCGTGCTCGTCACGTTCGTCCTGCTCGTGCAGTTCGCGAGCTTCCTCGCCGACGTCGAGCGGCGGGTCGCTCCTGCCGAGGACACGCCCGGCCTGATGCAGACCTTCTCCGTCCACTGGCGCAGACTCGTTGAGGTCACGGCCGACTTCTGGTTGATCACGGGCGCGTTCGCCGCCGCGTACGCGCTCAAGTTCGGCTGGCCCGGCACCGTCAACCAGCGGCACATCGCCGAAGTGACGCTGCCGATCATGATCGCAGCCCGCTATCTCGCGTTCGTCCCGCTCGGCCTCTACCGCTCGATCTGGCGCTACGCCGGCGCCCGCGACGTCGCGGCGATCACGCTCGCCGTGTCCGTCTCGGAGGTGGTGGCACTCGCGTACATCGCGCTCACACAGGTGACGGGTGACTTCTCGCGCAGCTTCTTCGTCGTTGACGCGCTGCTCTGCGCGGTCACGATCGGCGGCTCACGGCTCGCCGAGCGCACGCTCGTCACCGGTCTCCGCACCTACCGCGACCGCACCGGGCGGCGCACGCTGGTCGTGGGCGCAGGACGCACGGGCCGCAGCCTGATGCGCGAGTTGCGCGAAACAGGCGGCGAGCGCGTCGTCGGCTTCGTCGACGACAACCCCCGCCTACGACGAAGGCGCGTGCACGGCGTCCCCGTACTCGGAGGCGTGCATGAGCTGCCTCGCCTGCTCAAACGGCTCGAGCCCGACATCGTCCTCGTCACGATCCCGGACGCGCCACGGGAGCGGCTCGACAAGATCGTCGCGGCATGCACCGAGGCAGGCGTCGACTGCCGCTTCGTGCGCCGCGAGATCGACCTCGATCCGCGCGTCGAGCTCGGCACGGTCGCGGGCGAATGACCGACGCGGCGCTCTCACGGCCTGCGAGCGCCGACCGCACCGCTCTCGACCGCTTTCTGGCAGTGATCCCTTTCGCTGGAGCAGCGATGTTCATCCTGATGATCCTCTTCTGGGAGGCCTCAGTCCGCAAGACGCCGACCATCTTCCTCGACGAGCTCAAATGGACCCAGCTTTCGCGGGCCATCGCCACGACCGGTCACGCCGCCCGCCGCGGCGACCCGACCGGGTTCCAGTCGCTCTACTCGTTCCTGATCGCCCCGTGGTGGTGGCTCCATTCGACCTCCGCCGCGTACACGGCGATCAAGTACGTGAACGTCGCCGTGATGTCGACCGCTGCGATCCCGGTCTACTTCCTCGCGCGGCGCCTCGGCTCGCCCCTCGGCGCGGCGGTGGCGGCGCTCGGCGCCCTCTGCACTTCGGCGTTCTTCTACGCGACCTTCCTCCTTCCGGAAGTGCTCGCGTACCCGGCGTTTTCCCTCTGCGCGTACGTCTGCGTGCGCGCGCTCGCAGGCGGCGGCCGACGCTGGACGATCGGCGCGAGCGGCGCCTGCGTGGTCGCTGTCCAGGTACGGGGCGAGCTCGTCGGCGCAGGCGCTGCGTTTGTGCTCGCAGCGATCGTCCTGTGGCTGGCGGGGCCGCGCAGCAAGAAGTTGCGCGCCGACTGGAGCCGCTTCGACCGCTTCGGCGCCGGGCTGCTCGCTCTTGGCGCGCTGATCCTCCTGAACTCAATGCTCACCAGCCACTCGGACGTCTGGGCCCTCGTGACGCAGAACTACAAGACCCGGGCATGGCACCTCGGCTTCGAGGCCGCCTCGGCGCTCGTGATCGGCCTCGGCGTCCTGCCGGCGGTCGCGGGGCTGGCATCGCTCTGGCTGCCGGAGCGCAAGGACGACGCGACCTGGCGAGCGTTCGCAGCGTTCCTGGGCTCGTCGATCGTCACCTTCGGGACGTACACGGGTATCAAGGCGGCGTATCTCTCGGTCACTTTCGGGACCTATGTCGAAGAGCGGAACCTGATCTATCTCTCGCCGCTGCTGATCGTCGGCGCGGTCGTCTACTTCTCCGCACGTCGACCGTCGCTGATCGCGCTCGCCCTTTCCGCCGCGTTCTGTGGGTGGCTGGTGATCGCCTACGGCTATCAGCTCGGATTCCCGTACTTCGAGGCACCGGGCTACGGGATCGCCGCGATGGCGAACCGGGCCTTCTCTTGGGACCAGCCGACAATCCGTGTCGGGCTCGAGGTGACGCTCGCCGTTTCCCTCGCACTGTGCCTCGTCCCGTTTGCCCGCGGGCGTCTCGCCCGCGGACGGCCAATCGTCCTCGGCATCGCTGCGCTCGCGGTAGCTTCTTGGGGGCTGGCGGGTGAGGTGACGAGCGCACGGGGGTCGGAGAAGAGCGCCAATCAGCTCGCCGCGAATCTGCCGCAGCCACTCGACTGGGTCGACCGGCTCGCACACGGGCAAGGTGTGACGTACCTCGGCCAGCAACTCGGGTCGAACATCGGTCTCCAGCTGACCGAGTTTTGGAACAACTCGATCAAGCACATCTGGACACTCGACGGGACCGCACCCGGTCCGGGGCCGACGCTGACCCCTGATCTTGCAAGCCCCAACGGCACGCTCCGAGACGATCCGGGGCTCGACTTCGTCCTGACGGACAACGGCGTCCAGTTGATCGGGCAGGTCGTCAAGAAGAACCGCTCATTGACGCTCGTGCGGGCCGTCCACCCGTGGCGGCTGCAGGAAACGTACTACGGACGCGCGTTGGACGGATGGATCGCCGACCATCCCGACGCCACGTACGCCTACTTCGGCCCCGCCCGGCGCGGCCTACTGAGCATCGATGTCAGCCGGGCCGGCTTTTGCGCCAAGCAGGCGCCGCCGACACCGGTCACGATCCGAGTCGGGCCGGTGGCGCTCAACTCTCAGCGCGCTCCTAAGGTCGTGCGAGCGACGACCGTCCGCCACGTGCTCCTGCACAGCTGCCAGCAGAAAACGATTCGGCTACGGACAACCGCACCCGTGGCGGTCACGGTGCACGTCGCGAAGCTCGTTCGCGCGACGGACTACGGGCTGAGCGACTCACGCCTGCTCGGGGCGCAGTTCGACAGCTCGTTCACGCCGACGCGCTGACGAGGAGCGGGAAGCGAACGCGCGTCAGCACGCGGGAAGTGGGAAGCGGTTCGATCGCGTGCAGGAACGCCTGCGCCGACCTCGGCAACGCCACGCGCTGAGGCGTCAAGAACGGCCGCAGTTCGACGTGCTCCCAACCCGCGGCGCGCACGTCGGCAACAAGCGCCCTGCGGTCGACCGCGCGCGGGTCGAAGTCGAACACGAGCTTCGTCCGTGTGTAGCCGCGGACCCTCGCGAGAAACGCGCGCCGGTCCGGGACGAGGTAGAGCGAGCGGAAGATCGTCGTCGCCTCGACCTGCTCGAGCGGCACGTAGTCGAATGTCCCGTGCACGACGCGGTCGCCGAGTGCGCGCCTCGCGACTTCGACCATCCGTTCGCTCGCGTCGACGCCGCAATAGTCGATGCCGAGCGCGAGCAAGTGCCGGCCGAGACCGCCGTCGCCGCACGCGATGTCGAGCAGCGTGTCGCCAGGGGCGAGCCGGGGCCCGTGCTCGACGACGAGTTTCGCGCGGCGCGCGTAGTAGCGCTCGGCGTCCGCGTAGTCGTGCGCGCTGTAGCGCTCCGCGATCGCGTCGTACTTCGGGACGATCCCGCTCATAGCGCCTTCAGCCGCTCCGGGTGCTTGCGCACGAAGCGCACGACGCCCGCCCAATGCCAGAGCGTGCGACGGGTCAGCCAGCGCTTGTCGGTCTCGGCCTTGTGCTCGTGCCGGACGACCGCCTGCGGGACATACCAGCGCTCCCAGCCCGCCTGCATCGCGCGGTAGGCAAGGTCGATGTCCTCGCCGTAGAGCCGGAAGCCCTCGTCGAAGCCACCGAGCTCGTCGAGCATCGCCCGGCGCAGCAGCAGAAAGCCGCCGAGCATCCAGTCAGCCTGCACGGGCTCCTCGGGCGGCGATTCGTCGAGATGGAAGTGCCGGCGCTGCGGTACGACGAGGCGTAGTGGCGTCCGCCGCACGATCGTCCCGGTCACGGTCGGGAAGCGACGCCGGGACGGCTGCCAGGTGCCGTCGGGGTAGACCATGCGCGGGCCGGCGACGCCGCAGCGCGGGTGCGCGGTCATGAAGTCGTGCAAAGCCGCGACCGCGCCTGGCTCGGGAATCGCGTCGGGATTGACCGAGAGCACGAGCTCGGCGCTCGTCAGTGTCACACCAAGGTTGACGTTGGCGCCGAACCCGAGCGGCGACGAGTTGTGCACCGCCTCGACGCCGTCGGGAACCGAGCCGGGGATGTTGGCGATCACAACGAGCTCGTCGACCTGCGGGCGCAGGGCCGGCAGCGACTCCTCGAGCTCGCGCGGGTGACCGTGCGAGACGACGACCGCCGCGACGTTCATGCGAGCACCTGCCGGTAGACGTCGGCGGTGCGGCGAGCCGACTCCTCCCACGAAAACCCTTTCGCCCGCTCGAGGCCGGCGGCCGACCACCGCGCACGGTCGTCGAGCGCGCGCCGCAGCGCAGCGCCGAAGTCGCCGTCCTCGGCGTAGACGCCGGCGCTGCCGGCGACCTCCCCGAGCGCCGCGTCGGCGGAGAGCACGACCGGCGTGCCGCTCGCCATCGCCTCGAGCACCGGGACGCCGAAGCCTTCGAAGCGCGACGGCAACACGAGCGCGGCGGCGCCGCGATACAGCTGCGCGAGCTCCTCCTGCTCGACCCAGCCGCGCACGTCGGCGCCCCGCGCGCGCAGCTCCTTCGCGAGCCCCGGCTCCTTCTCGGGGCCGACGACGACAAGAGGCAGTCCCACCGCTGCCGCAGCGTCCGCCGCGGCGAGCGGGTCCTTGCGCGCCTGGACGGCGCCGACGAAGAGAACGTAGCTCGCGCCGTCAGCGTCGCCGGGCGAAAACGCGGGATCAACGCCGTGCGGTGTCACCGTCACCTTCTCGGGTGCGATCCCGTAGAGGTCGACGACATCGCGCTTCGTGGCCTCCGAGACGGCGATCACGTGGTCGGCGCGCCGCACCGCGCGCGGCACGACGGTCTTGAACGTGAGGCGGTCGAGCCGTCCCATCACGCTCGGATCGTGCTCGAAATGGAGGTCGTGCACGGTCACGACCGACGGACCGTGCCACGTGAGCGGGAGCGCGTGCTGGAAGTGCGCCGCCTGCGGCTCGAGCCGGCGCAGCAAGTGCGGCAGGGCCCAGGCCATACGCACCTCCTGGAGGCGCGCGCGCAGCTCGATCGGCTCGACGCCGTCGGGAACGAGCTCCGGATGCCTCGTCACGGCGGCGAAGCGGAGGTCGGGCGCAACGACTGGCAGCTGCCGCAGCAGGTTGAGCACGTAGGTCTCCTCACCGGTGCGGTTGCGGCCAAGCACATCAGCGTCGAGCAGAATCACACGAGCTCCTCGTAGACGGCGCGCGTCCGGGCGGCGACGTCGTGCCAGCTCGCGATCCGGCGCGGCGTCGGGGCGAACGCGCTGTGGATCCCCTGGCGGATCGACTCGACGTCGGTGGGATCGACGTACGTCGCGTCCTCGCCCGCGATCTCCTCCATCGCAGAGCCGCAGCTCGTGACGATCGGGCAGCCGCAGGCGAGCGCCTCGGCGACCGGGATCCCGAACCCCTCGTAGAGCGACGCGTAGACGAGGCAGCGCGCTCCTCGGTAGAGCGCTGCGAGCTCTGAGTCGGGGACGCCGCCGAGCAGGATCACGTCGGCAGGCGGATGTACGCCGCCCCACCCACGCGCACCGACGACGCGCAGCTCGCCGTCGACGGCCTCGGCGATCCGGGCCAGGTTCTTGCGCGGCTCGAGCGTGCCGACCGCGAGCACGTAGTCGCCCTCGGCCTGCGGCCCGTCCGGCGTGAAGGCATCCTCGACCGCATTCGGCACGACACGGATCTTCGCGTCGTCGACGTCGAGCAGCGCCGCAAGCTCGCGGCGCGTGTGCTCCGAGACCGCGATCAGTCGGTCGGCGGCAGCGACGACACGCGGAACCGCGATTCGGGAGTAGGACGCCGTCCAGCGGTTGAACCACTCGGGATGCCGCAGCACCGCGAGATCGTGCACGGTGACGACGAGCGGAACGCGCGACCGGAAGGGGCCGCGGAAGGTCGGGCAGTGCAGGAGGTCCGCACCCGGCGGCGCGCGCAGGAGCGGGTACCAGAGCGCGTCGGCGGCGACCGCGCGCAGCCTCGAGGTCGCCGGGAACGAGACCTCGACGACGTCGGCGTCGAGGTGGTCGCGGAGGCCGGCCACGTAGCGGGCGGTGCCCGCGCGCGTCTGGCGCAGCGCCGTCGTGTCGAGGGCTATGCGAATCGCTCGTACCCTTCGAGGAAGATCTCGCCGACGCGGCGCCACGAGAAGCGCTTCGCGTGGGCGAGCCCCTGGGCCCGCAGCTCGTCGCGGCGCGCGACGGCTTCGCGGATCGCGCCGGCGATCGCCTGCGGGCTCTCGGGGTCGGCGCGCACCGCCGCGTCGCCGGCGGCCTCGTCCATCGACGGGTGGGCGGACGCGACGACGGGCGCCCCGGAGGCCATCGCCTCGGTGATCGGCATGCCGAACCCCTCGAACCGCGACGGGTAGACGACAGCCGCCGCGCCGCGGTAGAGACGGGCGAGCTCGGCGTCGTCGACGCGACCGAGGCGCACGATGCCCGGACGGTCGAGTTGCGGCTGCTCGCCCCAGCCTGCCCCGCCTGCCACGACGAGCGAGAGGCCGGCGTCCGCCAGGAGCGCGAACGCGTCGACGAGCGTGCCGAGGTTCTTGCGCGGCTCGAGCGTAGCGACCGTGAGCAGGTACGGCGCACCCAGATCGGCGGCGTCGCCGTCGGCGGTGAAATCCGCGCCGACGCCCGGGCTCGCGACCAGCACGCGATCGCGTGGGTAGCCGAGGGTCTCGGCGAAGTCGTCGGCGGTGAACGCCGAGTTCGCGAAGACGACGTTGCACGTGCGCGCGGCGTTGCGGTACTTCCTCCCGTGCATCGCCTGCGTGCGCTTCGTCGTCCACTGCGGGTGATGCAGCGGCACGAGGTCGTGGATCGTCGTCGCGCGGACGCCGGCCCGCTGGGGCGGGTACATCCAGTCGGTGAAATGGAGGGCGCCGAACGGCCCGAGCCAGCGCTCGGCCGCCGGGTGACCGAGCACCGACCAGGCGGTGCGCCAGCCGTGCGCGCCCGGCAGCGAAACGAGCTTCAGTTCGACGTCGAGCCCCGCGAGTGCTGCGGGGATGGCGCGCTTTCCCGCCGGGGAGGTCGGTGCAAAGGCGACGATCTCGTGCCCGCGCTCACCCGCCACCTCGGCGAGGCCCGTCAGCGAGCCGCGGATGTAGTTGTTCACGCCGGTCCGCTCGTGCGAGAGCGGGCTGACGTCGAAGGCGATCCTCATCGGACGAAATCGATCGCGAAGAAGTGGGCGCCGAGCCGCCGCGTGTCCTTGCTGCCAGGCTGAACGAGCGCAGGCACCCGGAGCTGCGCCATCGTGAAGCTGACGCTGCACGTTCTTCGGGCATCGGGCCGAAGTGGCACCTGGAGCGTCGGCTGTTCGGACGGCGCGACTCGGATCCGTCCGACCACGCGCCCGCCGGCGGTCGCGGTGACGACCTGCGAGGTCGCGAAAAGATGCTCGTCAGTCCCGAGGCGAACTGCAAGGTGGCCCCCGGCGCACCGGAGGCGCCGGTAGGTGACGCGCCGGCCCGCCCACGTGTCCGGGTAGAGCCCCGTGACCCGCGTGAGCACGACGAGGGGACCGTCGATGCGATAGAGAACGAGGCCGATCGGGTCCCGCGCAATCGGCGTGCCGGCGAGGTCGATGTAGGAGACGGCGTACCCGACTCGCGGCGCGGCGCGAGCGGCAGTGATCAGCGTGCCGTCGCGCCGCTCGCGCACCGGCGTCTCGGGGAGTCCGCCGTCGGCGGCATCCGGCCCGTTCACCGTGTACACGTCGCCGACGCTCCGGTTGAAGAACTCGTTGTTCCAGAGCGGCCGAGTCTCGCCCGTGTAGTGCCAGACGAACGCGACGCTCGCATCGGCGCCAACCGCCCGGTCGATCCAGTCCGGATGCGCCACCCGGATTCCAGCGAAGAGGCTGCCGACAGACGTCTGGCGGATGCCGTGCCGCCCGTTCTCGACCACCAGCGAGGAGCAGACGAAGTAGACGGCGACGAGCGCCGAGAAGCCGAGTGCAAACCGCCGCGGCACGACGACGAACGCCGCTCCGGCGACGAGGCCGACACCGAGCGCGACGAGCCGCAGCGGGCCAAAGTGGATGCCCTGGTCCTGCAACCACCACCACGGCAGAAGCCCGAACGTGTCGGAAACCGCGGACGGCGTCACGAACTTCGCGAACGGGACGGCGATCGGGAGCGCCCCCGCGATGAGCGCCGCGGCGAGCACCGGGCGGCGGGCTCGCGAGACGACGCGATCGCCCGCGAGTGCGACGAGGGCAACGAGCATCAGAGGTGCCAGGTAGAAGTCGTTGCGTTCCTCGATCCGAAGCGACTCGGTCGAGGCGAAGGCTGCGACCTCGACAAGGAAGAAGACGACGAGCGGCAAGGTCGCGGCGGCGTACGCGCGCGCGGCGGGGCTCGCGCCCCGAGGCGCAAACCAGAGGACAAGCAGCGCGGCGAGCGGCACGATCCCGACGACCAGGTCGAGCTCGGCGACGTGCCACAGGAGGTAGTGGAGAACGCCGCTGGGCGTGAAGCCGCTGTGTGCCGCCGAGCGGTACGCGCCAAGAAGGGAGAGGGGCGAGCGGCCGCGCGCGACCGTCGCCGCGAGGGCGAGCACTGCGGCGCCGCCGACGATGCCGTAGAGCGTCGTGAACCGATGAAGCCGAGCCTTCACGTCGCGCTCGATCCAGCCGTGCAGGATCGGTGCGACGAGCACCGCCGGAACGAACGCGATCGCCTGCGCGCGAGTCGCGAAGCCGACGCCGCACATCACAAGCAAGAGGACCTGCCGGAGCGGCGTCGGGCGCTCGAGCGTCAGCACGAGCAGAAGCGAGGTGAGCAGGAAGATCGGGTAGAAGGCGTTCTCGGTCATCAGCATCCCCGTGTAGAGGAGCGACGGGATCACGACCGACAAGACGGCTGCGACGAGCGCCGGCATGGGCGCCACGAGCCGACGCGCGAGGAAGTACGCCGGAATCGCCGCGAGCGACATCACGACCGCGTTGATGCCTTTCGCGACGGCATACGCGTGCGGTACGGATTGGAAGAGACCGAACGCGGGCGCGATCAGCGCCGGATAGACGAAGCCGTAGCCGTTACTCGGCACCCCGCGCACGAGGAACTGCCCATGAGCTGCGAGCGACTTCGCGAGCTCCGAGTAGACGAGTTCGTCGACCATGATCCACGGCGTCACGACCTGGCGCGCAAGCGCGATGCGCACCGCCGAGGAGACGAACACGATCGCGACGAGCCAGGCCCAGGCCGGCACGGAAACCGCGCGAGCCCGAACCGCTGCGACCGCGCTCACACCCACCCGCCCCTCCGAACACGTCCCGTGTCAGACACGCGCACGGAAGTGGAACGAACTGTCCACAGGGTCACGAGACGATCCCCGACTCGCGGGCGGCGCGCGCGAGCGCTGACGGGTCGTTGATCCCGACCTCGGCTGCTGCCTCCGCGATCCGCCAGAGCACCGCGTCATCGACCGCGTCGCCGCCCGCGGCGACCTCGAGCGCGGCGACGTATGCGTCGGCGACCTTCGGCAGCGCGTGCTCGCGCTCGACATAGGCGCGCGCCGCGGCGCCGAGTGACGCACCGTAGTCCACGGCGACACGGAGCGCGGCCTCGATCACGCGCACCTCGTGCTCGTCGACGGGCACCTTCAGCACAGCGTCGTCCGGCAGTTCGCTGAACCAACCGACGTCGGAGACGAGCAGTGGCTTCCCGAGCGAGAGCGCGCGGATCACGGAGCCGGATGTCTCGCCCATCGTCGGGTAGCGCAGGTTCACGAGGACGTCGCACGCGGCCATCAGCGACCACATCCGCTGCTCATGCACGTAGTCCAGGCGCGCGACCCCCTCGGTGAGGCCGAGCCGCTCGAGTCGGCGGTCGACGTCGAACCGCTCGCCCGCGGCGCCGACGAGGAGCAACCGAGCCCCGGGCCGGTCGCGCCGGAACGCCACGAAAGCCTCGAGCAGCTGCGGAATGCGCTTGTTCATGTTCAGGAAGCCGAAGCAGCCGATCAGCGGGTCGCCGGCCACATCCGTCGCGGGCTCGGCGTCGACCGGCGGCCACACCGGGTGCGGGATCCGCCAGAGCGGCCCCTCGTAGCCCGCCGAACGCGCGCGCTCGGCGACGTAGTCCGAATGCACGACGAGGCCCCGGGCGCAGTCGAGGACGACTCCCGAGAGCGGGAACCGCTCCGGCTGCGTCTCCCAGAGGAGCGGCAGCAGATTGTCGAGCACGCCGAGGCCCAGCAACCGTCCCGCGACCCCGAGCTCACGCTCCATCGCATCGAGGTAGCCGCGCCCGTCGCCGCGCCCGATCGTCGTCCCGGCAATCAGATGGTGCAGCACGTACTCGTGCAGCACGACGACGCCGGGCCGGTCTCGCAGCGCATCGAGGATCCAGCCGTGCGCATCCGGGTCGTTGCCGACGTGGTAGAGCGCGACGTCGGCGGCGGGCGCGCGCTTGCCGCGCTCGGCGACGACGACCTCAACGCGTTCGCGCAACGCGGGCAACAGGAGCGCCGAGTAGTCCGCGATCCCCGAGCGCGACGGCGGCAACGGCGAGTAATAGGCGACCTTCATTGGGTCACCGAAGGAGTGCGTCGACGCAGGCGTCCCACGTGACGCGCTCGGCGACGGCCTTGCCCGCGAGCCCCCACGCCTTGGCCTCGTCGATGTGCGTGCCGAGGTAGGCGGCTGCCCGCGCGAGTTCCGCGGGCTCGGGCGCGACGACGACGCCGGTGCGGCGGTCGTGCACGACCTCGAGCGGGCCGCCCGCGTCGGTCGTCGTCAGCACCGGCTTGGACGAGAGGAACGCCTCGTACGGGACCATGCCGAAATCCTCGTCGACGGGCGCGTAGTAGACGGCGAGGCAGCGGGCGTACAGATCGGCGAGGCGCTCGTCGTCGACCCGGCCTGCGAACTCGACCTGACCGTTCAGCCCCGCTGCGAGCTGCTCGAGCCGTTCGCGGTCAGGGCCGTCACCGACGATCACGATCCGCAGGCTCGGCTCTGCCTTCGCAGCCTCGATCAGCAGATCGATGCGCTTCGCGCGATCGAGGCGGTTCACGGAGAGCACGAAGCCCTCGGGCTCGGCCGTGCGATAGGCGAGCGTCTGCGGCGGGTGCGGCAGGAGCTCGGCCTCGACGCCGTTGAAGCGCTGCAACCTGTCGGCGACGTTGCGCGAAGTCGCGAAGACGCGGCGCGCCTCGCCGAGCGCGACCGAGTCGAGCCGCTCGATCGCGCGGCGCGTCGCCCGGTCCTCCGGCGACTCCGAGAACTGCCCCAGGTCGGTGCGGTCGTAGTCGTAGGCCTGCCGGAACTGGTGGAGCACCCAGGCGACCTTGTTCGGATGGCGCACGCAGTAGGCCGGGAACTTCGTCGCGATCACGCGGTCGATCGAGCGCCCGTCGGACTCGGTCAGGTCGACAAGCCGCCACAGAAACGCCTGGTCGAGCACGCGCGTACCGGGATACCACTTGAAGGGGATCGTCACCAGCTCCGCTTCGTGGCCGCGTTGCCGGAGAGCCGCGACGAGGTCGTCCGCCATCAGCTCCGCACCACCCCGAACGAAGGGCACCTGCGGGGCGCACACGGCGACCCTCATTTCGTCTCGAGCCGCTGCAGACGCTCGTCGATGTCGTCGATCAGCTTCAGCACCGCGTCGTTGAACGCGCGCTGGTCGGCGAAGGCAGGCTCGACGTACCAGCGCATGAAGCGGCGCAGGAACGACTTCACCGGTCCGCTTTTGCCGACGATCGGGCGCTCGGCCGAGATCGGCCAGAGACGCTCGGCCTGGTCACGCACGGAGAGGCGCACCTGGGCGGGCGGCACGTCCGAGCCACGAGGCCCGGCGGCGCGGATCTCCTCTTTCAGGCGCGCGAAGAGGGCGGCGACGTCGGTCGTCTCCTCACCCTCAGGCATGCGCCGGAGTGTAAAGACCGCGCATTACGGCTCTGTAAGCGGCACGACGGCCCGGGCGACCGAACGTGAGCCCCCGAGCGCCACCGCGCCACCGCACGCGACCGCGAGCGCGAGGAGGAACGGCACGCCGTGGAGCGGCCCGAAGCCGTGGTGGGTGAGGAACGGCGCCGCCGCGGCCGGCACCGCCATCTCGAGCCCGAACGAGACCGGGATCGCCCGCGTGGCGGGCCAGACCTGGAGCGCGGTCATCTCCGAGAGGAGCGCCGACCAGCTCGCGATCGCGACGCCGATCCCCCAGGCGAGCGCGACGATGAAGTGGCTGTCCGCGATCGACACGTCGACGAGCGCGGTGCCGAGACCGACCCACGCCCACCCGAGCCCAGCTGCGGTGCTCGTCGCGAGGCCGCCGGCGCGCCCGACCGCACGCAGCAGGTACGGCAGCACGACAACGACGGGGAGCGCCGCGCCGACCGCCCACGTCCCGGCCGAGGTGAAAGAGCCCGTCTGCGACGGCGCCGCCCAGCCGAGCACCGCGACGGCGCTCGCGATCGCGCCCGCACCTGCGACCTCGCGCGCGCCCACGCGCTCGCCGAGCACGTGCGCGCCGAGCACCAGCAGGACGACGAGCCCGAGGCCGAGGGCGGGCTGGACGAGCGAGACCGACGCGAGCGCGAGCGCCACGGCCTGGAGCCCCCACCCGACGAGGCCCGCGAGCGCACCGACGACCCAAACGCGCCGGCGCACGAGCCCCGCGAGCAGCGACGCGCGGAGCGCCGAGGATGCGGGTGCGTCACGCGCCTCGAGCGCCTGGAGGGCCGCCGAGAGGGCGTAGAGCGACGACGTGACGGTCGCGAGACAGACGGCGATGAGCGCGCGCACACCGTCAGACTACGATCGCGGGGTGGTCGGCATCTCGCTTCTCACGCTCGTGCCCGGCGAGCTCGGCGGTAGCGAGACCTACGTCCGCGAGCTTCTGAGGTCCCTCGGCCGCGTCGGCGAGCTCGACTACCGCGTGCTCCTGCCCCCCGTCGCCCCCGATGCGGGCGAGGGGCTTCCCGCCGAGGTGGCGTCCGAGTACCGCCACGCGCGGACGATTCGCGAGCGGCTGTTCGCGATGGGAGCCGCCGCGGCACGGCCCGGCCCGTTGCGCGCGCGGCTGCGCGACGCGGACGTCGTCCACTACCCGCTGACGCTGCGCATCCCGTCCGTGTCTCAGCCGTCGGTCGTCTCGCTCCTCGACCTCCAGCACCTCGACATGCCGCAGCTCTTCTCACGCGGCGAGCGCGCGTTCCGGCGGCTCGCCTGGCACCGCTCGATCCGCTCGGCCGACCGCGTGATCGTGATCAGCGAATTCGTGCGCGACCGCGCGGTCGAGCTGCTCGGCCTCGATCCGGAGCGGCTCCGCGTCGTCCACCTCGGGATCGACCACGAGCGCTTTTCCCCCGGTAATGCCGAGCGCGAGCCCTTCCTGCTCTATCCCGCTCGGCGCTGGCCGCACAAGAACCACGAGCGGCTGTTCGAGGCATTCGCGCAGGTCCGCGAGGAGCGGCCCGGCCTGCGCCTCGTCCTCACCGGCGGAGGCGGCTACGCCTCGCTGCCGGACGGCGTCGAGGCGCTCGGCAACCTGGACTTCGCTCAGCTGCCCGACCTCTATCGACGCGCGAGCGCACTCGTCTTCCCCTCGCTCTACGAGGGCTTCGGGCAACCGGTGCTCGAGGCGATGGCCAGCAACTGCCCGGTCGCCTGCTCGAACGCGGCCTCCCTGCCGGAGATCGCCGCGACTGCCGCCCGGCTCTTCGATCCGACCGACCCGGCCGAGATCACACGGGCTGTCCTCGACGTGCTCGCCGCGCCGGAGGAATGGGCGCAGCGCGGCCTGCGACGCGCCGCCGAGTTCTCGTGGGAGCGAACCGCGCACGCGCACGACGCGGTCTACCGCGAGCTCTGACCCGTGCGCCCGGCGCGGGCGTCGCGCCACCCGGCGAGCACCGCGCGCATCGCCCCTCCACGCGCCGGGTGCCGCGCGGCCTGCGCGAGGTGCGCGCCGACGACGACCCCGCGGCGAAGTGCACGCAGCCCACGAGGCAGAGGCCGGTAGCGCTCGCTGACGCCGATCGTGTTCCGAACCGAGTAGTAGAGATTCGTCGTCGACGCGCGACCGCCGGTCGCACCCGAACCTTTGTGCCGCACGACCGCGTCGGGAACGAACACGACGGCGAAGCCCGCTGCGCGGATCCGCAGCGACCACTCGACGTCCTCGACATAGGCGAAGAGCGACTCGTCGAGCAGCCCCGCGCGTTCGGCTGCGGGGCGAGACACCGCCATCGCCGCGCCGTCGGCGCGGCCGACGTCCCGCAGCTCGTGGAAGGTGTCGGGCCCGCCGTGGCCGACGCTGCGGCCGGAGTAGCCGAATCTCGCGTTGAAGTCCGCGCCTGCGTACTGCACCGTCTCGCCGTCCTCGAAGAGCACCTTGCACGCGAGCAGGCCCGCGTCCGGTCGCGCGACGGCCGCCCGCGCGAGCGCAGCCGGCAGCCCGGGCTCGGCCACCGCGTCGTTGTTCAGGAGGAGCACCCAGTCGGCACCCCGCTCGAGCGCGACCCGCAGGCCGATGTTGTTACCGCCCGCGAAGCCAAGATTCGCGCCGGTGCGCACGAGCGCCACCTCCGGAAAGCGCTCCTCGACGAGTGCGTCGGAGCCGTCAGTCGAGCCGTTGTCGACGCAGATCGTCGGCACGCCCCCGAGGGAGGCGAGCGCGGCGAGCGTGTCCTCCCCGCCGTTCCAGTTCAGAACGACCGCGACGAGGTTCACCCGCGCCTGACGAAATGCGCGATCGACCCCGCGCCCCGCTGCCGCTCCCAGCCGGCTCCGATCTCAGTGATCAGGCGTGCGACCGCGGGGTAGTGATTCCCGTAGCCGCCGGTGTCGACCGCGTCGTGGAAGAGCACGTGGCCGCCGGTAAACACAAACTCACCCCAGCGGTCGAAATCCGCCTTCACCCCTTCGTAGGAATGGTCACCGTCGATGAACAGAACCTCGATCGGACGGGCCGGCGGATCGGCGTTCCGGGAGTCGGCGACGAGCAGATGCACCTTGTGCGCCAGTCCGAACCGCTCGAGCGCTTCGCTCAACTCGGCGTCGAGGCGTTCGCCCGGCATGTCCGGCCGCAACGCGACATGGAAGTCGTACGACCACAACTCGACACCGTCGGTCATTGACGCAGCGAAGATGAACGTGCTGCCACCCTTGAATCGCCCGATCTCGACAACGGGGCCGGTCGTCGCATCGCGTCCGAGGCCGTAGAGCAACGCTGCCTCGTCGAACTGGAGCGAGGCGACGCCGTGGTTCAGCTGGTTCGAGGAGAAGAGGAACGCGAGATCCTCGAAGCCGCGCACGTCCTCCGGCCAGCGCTCGACGTTCGGGAACCGCATCGTCGCCGGGTCGCGGAGCACTGAGGCGTGGATGAGGTGCTTCCCGAGCGTCGTGCGCCCGAGCCACCTGACGAGCTCTTTGACGCGTGCGGGCACGGCGTCGAACGCTACTGCAACGCTCGTACGTACGCCCACGCGTCGCGCAGCCCGGCGGGCCGCAAGACGGCGACGACGGCGACGTAGAGCACGAGGCCCGTTGCCGCCGCCGCGAAGGGCCCGAGCACCAACCTCGTCAGGCCGAAGGCGAGCACGGCGAGCCCGCCGCAGACGACCGCCGCGACCAGGAGGCCGCGGGCCACCCCGGCGAGCGCACCGAGTGCTGCGAGCAACACGGCGAGCACGATGGCGGTCGTCACCGCCAGTCCAGCAGCGATCCCGCCGAGCCCGAAGGCGGCCCGGGCGGCCCAGTCGATCAGCACTTGCAACCCGAGCGCCGCAAGCGCGAGGACGGGCAGCCGGCGTGCGCGCCCGCGCACGAACACGAGCGGATACGTCACCGTCACCGCGACCGACGCCACCATCCACGGCGCGAGGTAGACGACCAGACGGCCCAGCTCAGCTCCGGTCCCGCCGCCGTAGCTCGCTCCCAGCACGCGCCGGGCGATCGGCTCGCCGACGAGCGCGAAGACGCCGCC
>DATCOE010000145.1:0-9938 GCA_036564885.1 Gaiellaceae bacterium
CGACCCGAGCTTCGAGTAGGCGGCGTCGACGGCGCCGGCGGAGCGCGCCCGGAAGAACCGGCCGCCGGTCTGCTGTGCGATCGCCTTCAGCGTCACGGGATCGGGGCTGAGCCCACGGCGGCCGAGCCCGAACGGCCCGGCGCCGAAGCCGCCGCCGCCGCCGCCTCCGCCTCCCGGGAACCCGCTGGGGAACCCGCGCAGCGTCGTCGCGCCTGTCGTCCCGAGGGCGACGGTGTAGACCGGGAACCCGGCCGCCCTCGCGCGCGCCGCACCGTCGAGCGGTTGCAGCGCGCCCTGCGTCTGCCGCCCGTCCGAGAGGAAGAGGATCGACACGAGCGTGCTCGAGACCTTTGGCGGCGCCGCAGTGTACGAGGCGAGCGCTCCGTTGTTCTGTTCGCCCGTCACCTGGATGCCGAGCCGCACCGCCGCCGCGATCGCGTCGCCGATGGCGGTGCCGCCGAAGCCGCGGAACTCGCCCGCAGCGTCGACCGCCTCGCCGACGAGCACGTGGTCGCGCGTCGGCGGAGTCGCGACCTGCGCCTCGCCCGCGAACAGCACGAGACCCACGCGCACGCGGGCCGGGACCTTGTCGAGGAACGTGTGGATCGCCTTCTGCGCGGCGGCGAGCCGGGTCGGCTTGACGTCGATCGCCTGCATCGAGCCCGACACGTCGAGTACGAGGATGACCGTCGCCTTGTCGCTCGTCACCGTGGAGACGACGTGCGGCCGCGACACGGCGACGCACAACGCCGCGAGTGCGGCCAGGAACAGCCCGGTCGCGAGGTAGCGGCGCCACGGTCGTCCTGCCCCGGCGACGAGGGCGAGCACGTCGACGTTCGTGTAGCGCACGGCGTAGCGCATGCGGCGGCGCTCGGCCAGCTTGTAGAGCACGATCACAAGCGGGACGACGAGGAGCGTCAGCAGCAGAAGTGGATGACTGAAGGTCATGTCGCCACCGCGCAGACGAGATCGACCTGGACGATCGTGCGCTCGGGGATGCCGACGCCTCCCTGCGCCGACACGTGCACGTTGCCGCGGTGCACGACCTGCTTCACGTGAACGCTCTGCGCCACGCGGGTCGCCGGCGGAGCGTCGCTGAAGAAGGCGATCGCGTACGTCGCGCGGACGAGGCGCTGGCTTGCCGCGCAGCGGGCGACGAGCCGCGT
Source organism: Gaiellaceae bacterium (assembly GCA_036564885.1). Classification (GTDB taxonomy): domain Bacteria; phylum Actinomycetota; class Thermoleophilia; order Gaiellales; family Gaiellaceae; genus Palsa-739. Next base: position 1,167 of record DATCOE010000145.1, read on the forward strand.
CGTGATTCTCGGCAACACCATCAGCTGCTTCACGATCCGTACGGTCGGCTTGCCGGGCTTGAATACCCGGTACGCCGTCGGCGTGCGCCGGCCCCCGCCCGATGCGGGAACACAGCCGATGTGCGGACGGAAGCTCGCGGCGCCGCGCGCACCGACGAACCGGCCGAGGAATACGGCGGACTCGGTCGTCGTGATGCCGGGGTTGACGGGGCTGCCGAGCCCGCCGACGAACCCGAGGTCGACCGCGGGGGTGCTGAGCTCCGCGTCGAGGCCGCCGACGATGAAGCGCTTCGGGCAGTCGAGCTGGAACTCGGTGCCGGCCTGCGTCGCGAGCACCCACGGGCCGGTGACAGGGACGCACACCTGCAACCCCTTGCACTCGGTCGTCGCAGCGGCGGGCGAGACCGCCACGGCGAGCGCAGCGCACGCGACCACACCGGCGGCGACGGCGACGCGCCTCACGGGACTCTCCGGAACCAGAGCATCGAGAGGGCGCCCGACACGAGCAGCACGACGATCGAGCCGGCGGCGAACAGGTCGGTGACCTCCCGGTCGACGGTGCGATGCCCCACCCGGGTGGCGAGGTGCTCGTAGACCCGGTTGAGCGCCGCGCTCGTGCGCACACGGAAGAACTCGCCACCGGTGGTGCGCGCGACCGCCTGCAGCGTCCCCGGGCTCGGCGGCACGCGAATCTGCTCCTGGTAGCCGCCGACGAGCTGCGCCGTGACGATCCCGTTCGGCGTGCCGACGAGCACTGTCGAGACCGTCACGCCCAGGGCCTTCGCGCGCTTCGCCGCGGCGAGCGGGGCCGTCCGGCCGCCCTGGCGCGCGCCGTCGGAGATCAGGAGCACCGTCGTCGGCGGCACGACGCCCTCCCGCGCCTTCTGACGCCGGCCGACCTGCGCGGAGAGCAGGATCGCGTCGCCGAGCGCCGTGCCCTCGCCCGAGACGAGGCCCGCGAGACCGGTGCGCACGAGAGCGTGATCCGTCGTCGGCGGCACCGCGAGGAACGCGCGGCTCCCGAAGGCGACGAGCGCGACGTTGTAGGTGCTCGGCACCTTGGCGAGGAAGGCGTCGCCCGCGTTGCGGGCCGCCTCGAGCCGCGACGGAGTGACGTCTTTCGCGGTCATCGAGCGCGACACGTCGATCGCGAGCACGACCGTCGCTTCCTTACGCGGGATCGACAGGTGCGTGTGCGGTCGCGCCGCGCCGACGATCATCGCGGTCAGCGCGAGCAAGAGGAGCGCCGGCGGCACGAAGCGCAGGCGGCCGGGGCGGCGCGACACGAGATTGGGGAGCAGGGCGAGGCTCGAGAAGCGCGCGGCCGATGCGTGGCGGCGCCGCTCGCTGTGGAGCCACAGCGCGAGCAGCAGCGGGACGGCGAGCAGCGCGACGAGCGCGAGCGGCTGCGCGAACGTCACCGGCGCGCCCCGAGAAAGCCCGCGTATGCACGGAGCCAGTCGCCCGAGGTGGAGAGGACGACCTGGGGGACGCCGAGTGCGGAGAGCACGCGGGCGACGCCCGTGCGCTCCTCTGCGGCGGCGACGGCGAAGCGCTCGCGCAGGCTCGCGCTGCGCGTGTCGACGCGGATCTGGCGCCCGGTCTCGGGATCGACGAGCCACAGCTCGCCGATGTCGGGCAGCTCCTGCTCGCGCAGGTCGCGGATCTCGACGGCGAGCACTTCGTGGCGGCTCATCAGCTCGAGCAGGGGCTTGCGCCAGTCGAGCGGGCCGCGGAAGTCGGAGACGATCACGACGATGCCGCGCTGGCGCGCGATCGCGCCGGTGCGCCGGAGGGCGTCGCCGAGGGACGTCGGCCCGACGTGCTCCTGCTCGGGCTCCCGCTGCAGTGCCCCCAGCAGGCCGATCAGACCGCTGCGGCCCTGCGTGGGCGGCAGCGTCGTCGGGCTCCTGTCGCCGAAGGTGGTGACGCCGAGCCGGTTGCCGCGGCGCGTCGCGATGTGCCCGGTGGCGATTGCGACGCCGTCGGCGACGTCGGTCTTGCGCCGGTCGGCCGTGCCGAATTGCATCGAGGGCGAGGTGTCGAGGACGAGCCACGTCGCGAGCGCGCGCTCGGCGAGATGCACGCGCACGTGGGGGATGCCGGCTCGCGCAGTGACGTTCCACTCCATCTTCCGGACGTCGTCGCCCGCTTCGTACGGGCGAACCTGTGCGAGCTCGACGCCGTCGCCGTAGCGGGACGAGCGGTAGTCGCCGGAGAGCATCCCCGCGAGTCGTCGACCCACCTCGATCTCCAGCGCGTGCAGGAGATCGAGCGGGAGCGCGCCGGGCCCGGGACGCTCCGGGGTCGACGACCCCAGGAGCGGCGAGATGTTCATCCTGCGCTCCGGCTGAGCGCCACCTCCGGCACGGGGACGGCGGTGAGCACCGAGTCGAGGATGCGGTCCGGCGTGACGCTCTCCGCCAGAGCCTGGTAGCTCAGTACGAGGCGGTGGCGGAGCGCGTCCTTTGCGAGCGCGCGGACGTCGTCAGTCGTTGCGTAGTCGCGGCCGCGGATGAGCGCGAGCGCGCGTGCGGCCTGCACGACGCTGATCGGGCCGCGCGGGCTCGCGCCGAAGGAGATGAACTCGGTCAGCTCGGTGAGGCCGACCGACTCCGGGTTGCGGGTCGCCGCGGCGAGCGCGACGGCGTAGCTGATGAGCGCCGGGTCGACGTACACCTTCGTCACGGCCGCCTGGAGCTGCGTGAGGTCTGCGAGGGAGAGCGTCTCGCGCAGCTCCGGATGTGGCACGAGCTGGCGCTGGACGATCGTCAGCTCCTCGTCGTGCTCCGGGTAGTCGATGAGGATCTTCAGCATGAACCGGTCGAGTTGCGCCTCCGGGAGCGGATACGTGCCTTCGGACTCGATCGGATTCTGCGTCGCCATGACGAGGAAGGGCGATGGCACCGGGTACGACGTGTGGGCGATCGTGACCTGGCGCTCCTGCATCACCTCGAGGAGCGCGCTCTGCACCTTGGCGGGCGCGCGGTTGATCTCGTCCGCGAGCAGGAAGTTGCAGAAGACCGGGCCGAGCTCGGTGTCGAACGTGCCGTGGTCGGGGCGGTAGACCCGCGTGCCGATGAGGTCGGCTGGCACGAGGTCCGGTGTGAACTGCACGCGGGCGAAGCTGCCGCCGAGCACGCCGGCGGTGGTCTTGATCGTGAGCGTCTTCGCGAGCCCGGGGACGCCCTCGATCAGCAGGTGGCCCTGGGCCAGGAGGCAGACGAGGACGCGCTCGAGCATCTGGTCCTGCCCCGCGATGATGCGCCTGATCTCGAAGAGTGCCTGCTCGAGCCGGTCGCTGATCTCGGCGGGCGAGGCCGGAGAGTCGTTCGTCTGGTCGGACACGGAGACCTCCTCGTCGCTGGGAGCCTCGATTGAATCAGGAGAAGCTAAGTACCGGGTGAGCGCCGAGCGAAGCGTGCATGATGGCGCCACGCAACGCGTACTCGTGGTCGACGTCAGCGGTTCGCACATCAAGGTCCTCGTGACGGGCGAGCAGGTGCCGCGCCGCGCGGAATCCGGCCCGAAGCTGACCGCGGCCCAGATGGTGGATATCGTGAAGAAGCTCGCCCACGCAGGGCTCCTTCCGACGGCCCAGGCATGGTGGTCAGGGTCGATCGAGGCCTGTGAGGTGCGCAACCTCGATCTCGCCTGCAAATCAGCGGCTTGAGCAGCGAGAACTGGGTTTGCACACTCACACGAGTAGTCCCGCCTCGCCCTCGCGCAATACGTCCAGACGGGCCGGTGCCGCAGCCGGCCCCGTCGCCGTGTCAGAGCACCTTCGAGAGGAAGCTGCGCGTCCGCTCGTGGCGCGGGTTCGCCAGCACGTCACGGGGGCTGCCCGTCTCGACGACGACGCCGTCATCCATGAAGACGAGCGTGTCGCCGACCTCCCGCGCGAAGCCGATCTCGTGCGTGACGACGACCATCGTCATTCCCTCGCCGGCGAGCCGGCGCATCACGTCGAGCACCTCGCCCACGAGCTCCGGGTCGAGCGCGGAGGTCGGCTCGTCGAACAGCATCAGCTTCGGCTGCATCGCCAGTGCCCGCGCGATCGCGACGCGCTGCTGCTGGCCGCCCGAGAGCTGTGCGGGGTAGGTGTCGAGCTTGTCGGCCAGGCCGACGCGGTCGAGCAGCTCCCGCGACAGCTGGAGCGTCGCGTCCTTCGGCTCCCGCTTGACGCGAACCGGCGCTTCCGCGACGTTCTCCAGCGCCGTCATGTGTGGGAAGAGGTTGAAGTGCTGGAACACCATCCCGATCTCGGCCCGTTTGCGGCAGACCTCCCGGTCGCGCAGCTCCTGCAGCTTGTCGCCCGCCTGCCGGTAGCCGACGAGCTCGCCGTCCACCCAGAGCCGCCCCGCGTTGATTTTCTCCAGGTGGTTGATGCAGCGTAGGAACGTGGACTTGCCGGACCCGGACGGTCCGAGCATGCACATCACCTCGCCCGGCTGCACCTCGAGCGAGATCCCCTTCAGCACCTCGAGCCGCCCGAAGCGCTTGCGGACGCCCTCGGCCTTCACCATCGGCGTCGTCACGACCACTCGCGGCTCTCATGCCTCACCATCAAGAGGCTGCGCCGGAACCGCTGCAGCGGCGTGTCGGGCAGCTCGCGCGACGCGCCGCGCCCGAAGTAGCGCTCGACGTAGTACTGGCCGAACGAAAGCACCGTCGTCACGATCAGGTACCAAATGCTCGCGACGATCAGCAGCTGGATCGTCCGGTAGTTCACGGCGTAGATCAGCTGGGCCGCGTAGAGCAGCTCGGGGAGCGCGAGCACGCTCGCGAGCGAGCTCGTCTTCAGCATCGAGATCGTCTCGTTGCCGGTCGGCGGCACGATCACGCGCATCGCCTGCGGCAAGACGATGCGGCGCATCGTCTGCAGCCGCGTCATCCCGAGCGCCTGGGCGGCATCCGTCTGGCCCTCGTCGACCGAGATGATCCCGGCCCGCACGATCTCCGCCATGTAGGCCGCCTCGTTCAGCCCGAGCCCGAGCGTCGCAGCCGCGAACGTCGTGATCAGCGTGTTCGCGTTGAGGTGCACGAACTGCGGCCCGAACGGGATCCCGAGCGCGATCCGCGGGTAGAGCGCCGCGATGTTGAACCAGAACAGGAGCTGGACGAGCACCGGCGTCCCGCGGAAGAACCAGATGTAGAGCCAGCTCGCGCCGCCGACGAGCGGGTTCGGCGAGAGACGCATCACCGCAAGGACGACTCCACCCACGATCCCGATCGCCATCGCGAGTGTCGTGAGCTCGAGCGTGACGACGAGGCCGTCGAGGATGCGTCGCGAGAGGAAGTAGTGGCCGACGACGCCCCAGCCGAAACGCGGGTTGGTGGCGGCAGAGTTCGCGAACGCCGCCGCCACCACCAGGATGATCGCGGCCGCCAACCAGCGACCCGGATGGCGGACCTGGACGGCCTTGATCTCGTCCGGCCGCACCGCGGGCGCCGCGAGGTCAGGCGGCTCGGTCATGTCCCCACGCTGTCGCGGGCGCTAGCTGGTCGCGCCGTTGATCTTCGGGCTTTGGATCGCCCCCTCCTGGATGTTCCACTTCTTCAGGATCTTCGCGTATGTCCCGTTCTTCATCAGCGTCTTCACGGCCGAGAGGATCGGCTGCGCGAGCCCGCTCTTCTTCGGGATCGCGATCCCGTACGGGGCGGTGCCGTAGGGCTTGCCCATCAGCGCGAACTGACCCTTCGACTGCGTGACCTGGTACGCGGCGACCGGCGAGTCGGCCATCGCGACCTGGACGCGGCCGCTCGACAGCGCCAGGTTGACGCCGTTCTGGTCCGGGAAGACCGAGACGGTCACGCTCGGCTTGCCGGCCTTCTTGCACGTCGCCTTCTGCGCGGTCGCGTCGGTCTGCTGCGTCGTGCCGCTCTCCACGCCCACGGTGTGCCCGCAGAGTGCACCGAGCGATCCGATCGTGGGGCCGCCGACCTTGCCGTAGAACGAGGTGCCGGCGGAGAAGTACGTGACGAAGTCGACGACCTTCTCGCGCGCCTTCGTGTCGGTGAACGAGGACATGCCGAGGTCGTACTTGCCCGACTGGAGTCCGGGGATGATGGTGTCGAACTTGGCATTCACCATCGTCACCTTGACGTGCAGGACGCCGCCGATCGCCTTCGCCAGGTCGGCGTCCATCCCAACGACGGTTTTCCCGTTCGAGGCGATGAACTCGTTCGGCGCGTAGGTGGCGTCTGCCGCGACTTTCAGCCCGCCCTTGTACTTCGGCGGAACGGTGGCGGCGGCAGCGGCAACAGCGAGCACGATCGCTCCGGTGACAAGCACAGCCAGGCTCGCCGTGAAGCGCCCTCTCGTAAGACCCATCGATTCATCCTCCTCGTGACGTAACGTCATTAGGTAAGTGGGGCGGCAGCCCGGAGCGGCGTCGCCGACCGTCCGTTCCGTCAATGATATGCGGCCGGGACAGCAGCGTCGAGGAGCTGCGGCAGTCAAGGTTTCGGCGTCTGCCGGTTTCCTAGTCGCCCACCTGACCGGCTATCGCGACTGCAATGGCAAGCTCGTCGAGGACTCGAAGAAGAACGTGGCCCGCCGGCGAAGCAGGCGGCCGACGACGGAGTGCGGCTGCTGTCCCGCGTCGGCTTGGCGGAGAAGTGCGACACGTTTCCCGGGAAGTTGTCCGGCGGCCAGCAGCAGCGGGTCGCGATCACGCGTGCGCTCGCGATGAAACCGGCGCTGATGCTGTTCGACGAGCCGACGAGCGCACTCGACCCCGAGGTGACGGGGGAGGTGCTCTCGGTGATGGAGGAGCTCGCGCACGAGGGGATGACGATGATCGTCGTCACGCACGAGATGGGCTTCGCCCGCAAGGCCGCCGACCGCGTCGTGATGATGGACGACGGCCTGATCATCGAAGAGGGTACGCCGGAGCACTTCTTCGAGGCGCCCGAGCAGGAGCGGACGAAGCAGTTCCTGTCGCGGATCCTCTGAGCGGGATCGAGCGGTGAACGGCCCAACGGGGGAATAGTCGCGGCCGACCCCGCCCCGCGGGCTATCCTGGCCTCAGCGTTCCCGTGCCCCCGCCCCCGCACGAGCCCGCCGTGTGTCAGATCGAGGGGCTGAGCCGGGAGGAACGCGTATGGCGACGAAGCGGCAGCAGACCATGGCGAAGCGCGACCGCGAGCAGGCCGTGCTCGAGAAGCGCACCCAGAAGCGGCTCCGCAAGGAGGCCGCCCGTAACGAGCCCGAGGGCGAGCCGAGCGCGCCCGAGCCTTACGTGCCGGGCCCCGATTCGCTGCGCGACGCGGAGGGCCACGTGATCGCGGTCGACTTCAACCCGAAGACCTAGAGGCTTGATGTGGATTGGACGCACGCACGGCTGGTGTGCCAGACGCTGCGCGTTTCGCCCCGATCCGGCTTGCACGTAGGACCGCTATGCACTGCGCCGGATCCGGCCGAACCGCTTGGTCTGGCCCATCCCCGCACGCACCTCAAATCCACACCAAGCCTCTAGAAGCTACGCCTGCGGGATGCGGGCCTCGAGCGCGGCCGTGACGGCTTCGCGCACGGGCTCGAGCTCGATGCGGTCGAGCACGTTCTGGAAGAAGCCGCGCACGACCATGCGCTCGGCTTCGGCACGCGGCAGGCCGCGTGTCATCAGATAGAAGAGCTGCTCGCGGTCGACGCGGCTGACGGTCGCACCGTGGGTGCAGCGCACGTCGTTCGCCATGATCTCGAGACCCGGGATCGGCACGGCGTGCGCCGTCGGCGAGAGCATCAGGTTGCGGCACTCCTGGTAGGCGTTCGTCTTCTGCGCCGAGGGCTCGACGCGGATCATCCCGCGCCACACGGCCGTCGCGTGATCGCGCAGCGCGCCCTTGAAGGCGAAGTCGCTCTCGCAGTTCGGCGCGATGTGCTCCTGGAACGTGTCGTAGTCCAGGTGCTGGTCGCCGTCGGCGAAGTACGCGCCCGTCACCCGCGACGTTCCGCCGGGGCCGTTCAGGTCGTTCTGGATGCGCGTCTTGCCGCACTTCGAGCCGAAGCCGCCGGCGACCCAGTCGAGCTCGGCGTCGCGCCCGACGCGCGCGTGATGCGATGCGAAGTGCCACGTCTCGGTCGAGAGGTTCTGCAGCGAGACGTACTCGAGCTTCGCGCTTTGCTCGACGAAGAGCTCCGTCACGGCGTTCGAGTACGCGGCGGTGTCGGGAGCCGGCGAGGCGTACTCCTCGATGAGCGAGGCCCGCGCGCCCTCCTCGGCGACGACGACGAGACGCCAGAACGTCTGGCCCGTCACCGCAATGCGCACGTACAGCGGCTTCTCCAGCACGACGCCTTTCGGCACGACGACGAGCAGGCCGTGCTTCCACATCGCTGCGTTGTGCGCCGCGAACTTCTCCGTCCACCCGACGAGCGAGTACAGCCGCTCGTAATCCTCCGGCAGCGGCTCGAAGCGCACGCCCTCGGGGGCGCTCGCGATCTCGATCCCGTGCTCGGTGACCGTCGCGTAGCCGGCGACGTCCAGGTCGAGCATCGTCGAGATCTCCGACGTGCCGCCGCCCACGAACGACTCGGGGTCGAACCCCTTCAGATCGGTGAAGCGCCAGTGCTCTTCGGTGGTGTCCGGAATCGGAAGGCCGCGATAGGCCTCGAGGGCCTGCGCGTTAGCCAACCGAGCCTTCCATCTGCAGCAGGATCAGGCGGTTCATCTCGACGGCGTACTCGAGCGGCAGTTCCTTCGTGATCGGCTCGACGAAGCCCGACACGATCATCGCGCTCGCCTCCGACTCGGAGAGGCCGCGCGACAT
>DATCOE010000146.1:0-4366 GCA_036564885.1 Gaiellaceae bacterium
GGAGAGGGGAGCCACGGCCGAGCCGGACGAGGAGACCGAGCCGGAGGCCTTGACGATCGTCGCCTCCGCCGAGGAGGTCGAGGAGGCGTCTGCCGCCGCGGTCGACCCGTGGGAGCAGGGTCTCGAAGCAGGGGGCTCCGAGGACGGGAGCCCCGAGGATGGGAGCCCCGAGCTCGGCGCAGCGGAGGGCGAGCCCGAGCTCGTCGAGCGGGCCGGCCTGTTCCGCCGCCGCCGGCGCTGAGCCCGCCCGGGCGCGCGCGATGAAGATCTACTTCGCCGGCCCGCTGTTCACGCCGTACGAGCGCGGCTACATCGACGAGTGCGCTGCGCGGTTGCGCGCCGACGGCTTCGACGTCTTCGTGCCCCACGAGCACGAGCTCGCGCAGTCCGACACGACGCCCGAGTGGATCTTCGTCAAGGACCTGGAGGGCCTTGATGCGGCGAACGCGGTGCTCGCGCTGCTCGACGGCCCGATCGTCGACGACGGCACCGCTTGCGAGATCGGGATCTTCTACGCGCTGATGCAGTCCGATCCCACGAAGAAGGGCGTCGTCGGCCTGCTCACCGACCTGCGCAGCTCGCGCGGGGAAAGCAGCGGGCTCAACCTCTTCGTCGAGGGCTGCATCGAGGCGACCGGGGGCGAGGTCGTGAGCTCGTTCGACGATGCGCTTGCCGCGCTCCGCCGGCTTCGCGGCTGACCGGCTCGCCCGGCGCCTCCCACAGGGGAGGGAGGCGCCGAACGATTCAGGGGTTGCCGGTCGTTCGGGAGGGAACACGATGCAGCTCACCCATCTCATCAGGCCGAGATGAGGTGGCTCTAAGAATTCGCGGCAGGAAGATGCAGGCGTAGCAGCGCGCCGCTGCCGTGGGCTTCCTCGGCGGAGACCGAGCCGCCGTGCGCATCCGCGACCTCGCGCACGATCGCGAGCCCGAGACCGGAGCCGGGCAGCGACCGCGCGCTCGTCGCGCGGTAGAAGCGGTCGAAGACGTGCTCGCGGTCCTCGGGCGCGATGCCCGGGCCGTAGTCGCGCACGACCAGATCGCCGTGCTCGAGGATCACGTCGACGGACGAGCCTTCGCGGCTCCACTTGCCGGCGTTCTCGAGCAGGTTCCAGATCGCCCGCTCGAGCCGTTCCGGATATCCCTCGACGACCGCCGGCTCGATCCGGGTCGCCCAGGTGAGCTGCGGGAAGCGCGAGCGTGCTCGATGCACGGTGTTCTCGACGAGCTCGTCCAGGTGCACCGTTGTCCGCTCCTGGCGCGGATCGTCGCCGCGCGCGAGCTCGAGCAGGCCGGCGATCAGATCGCGCATCTCGTGCGCCTCCCGCTCGAGGTCGGCGAAGAGACGGCCGCGCGCGTCCGGATCGAGGCGCTCCTGCTCCTTCAGCACCTCGATGTTCGTCTGCATGCTCGTCAGCGGCGTACGCAGCTCGTGCGAGGCGTCGGCGACGAATCTGCGCTGTGTGTCGAGCGACTCCTCGAGCGCCGCGAGCATTGTGTTGAACGCGCCGCCGAGCCGCGACAGCTCGTCGCGGCCGCTGACAGGCACGCGCTCGCTCGGTTCGCCCGTCTTTGCGATCCGTTCTGCCGTGCCGGTGAGGCGGCGGACGGGGACGAGCGCCGCGCGCGACACGAGCGCCCCGCCGGCCGCGCCCGCCGCAATGCCTCCTGCGACGACGAGCAAGAGGATCAGGCGGAGCCGGCTCAGCGTGTGCTCGATGTCGTCGAGTGGTCGCACGAGCTGGAGCGCGAGCGCGGCCGTGACGGGCGTCGTGTAGACACGAGCGTCCACGGTGCCGACGGTCGCATCGGCGAAGAACGAGTCCCGCGAGCCGTTCGCGACAGCACGCGTCTTGTCGGAGATGGGCACGCGGTAGGCCTCGTTCGGCAGCCGGTACGGCTGTCCGTCGGAGTCCACGAACTGCACGTAGTCCCGCGTGGACTCAGGACCTCCGCGCGCAACGCTCATCCCCTGCTGGACGAGGTCGCGAATTGCGAAGTTCCCTCGATGCTGGATGTCCGCGACGATGTTCTCGGCGTTCTGACGCAGCTCCGTGTCGATGTTCTGCCTGAGCTCGCTCCGCATCACGACGTAGACGATGCTCGACGCGATCGCGACGGTGGCCGCGACTGCAAGCGCGGCGGCAAGCGCCAGTCGGAGCCGGAACGTCACGGCTCGCGCAGTACGTAGCCGGTGCCGCGCACGGTGTGAATCAAGCGGGATTCGCTCTCCGCCTCGGTCTTGCGCCGGAGATAGCCGACGTAGACGTCGAGCGCATTCGACGAGTGGCTGAAGTCGTAGCCCCACACCCGCTCGTAGATCAGCGGCCGGGGAAGCACCTGCCGCGGATTGCGCATGAAGAGCTCGAGCAGGTGGGCCTCGGTCGTCGTCAGCTCGAAGCGGCGGGCGCCGCGCCGCGCGTCCATCGACCCGAGATCGAAGGTGAGATCGGCAAATCGCAGGACGTCGCGCGGCTCTTGCTCGAGCGACCGGCGCAGCAGCGCACGCAGCCGGGCGAGCAGCTCGTCGAGCGCGAACGGCTTCGGTAGGTAGTCGTCGGCGCCGGCGTCGAGGCCTTCGACGCGATCGCCCACGGCATCGCGTGCGGTGAGGAGGAGGATGGGAATGCGGTTGCCCTCGCGGCGCAGCCGGCGCGTGACGTCGAGCCCGTCGTACCCGGGCATCATCACGTCGAGCACGACGGCGTCCGGGGTGCGACGCTCGATGGCTCCGAGCGCGGCGTCGCCGTCGGCCGCGAGCTCGACCTCGTAGCCGGCGAGCTGAAGGGCGCGCTCGAGGGACTCGCGCACGGCGCGGTCGTCGTCTGCAACGAGGACGAGCATTCACTGGTAAGTCTGCCGTTTGACGTGAGAGGGCGCTAAGAGAGCGCAGGAATACGGAGGTTTTTCGCTCTTCTCTCATGTGATCTTCACACCGCAATGGTCAGATGAGCGCCAAGTGGCCGTCCTCGACCGCACCCGATCTGTGCCCGAGCCGCTGCTTCCGGCCGTCCCCGTTCGGCGGCACCGGCGCCGCGCCCTCGGCCTGACGGCCGTCTGGACCGTCGTGCTCGGGAATGCGGCCGCGATCGTCTGGCTGTGGATCCACGGCGGCAATCTCACGCTCCGCTCGAGCGGCGACGTCCTCACGAGCATCGCCCGCCTGACCGGCCTGCTCAGCGCCTACCTCGCGCTCCTCCAGGTGATCCTCCTCGCGCGGGTCCCCGCGCTCGAGCGGCTCGTCGGCTTCGACCGGCTGACCGTCTGGCATCGCTGGAACGGCCACGCCTGTCTCGACCTCGTGCTCGCGCACGTCGTCTTCAGCGTCTGGGGCTACGCGCTGCTCGACAAGTACTCCTTGCCCAAGGAGATCTCCACGATGCTCGGCGGCGGCATCTACCCCGGGATGATCACCGCCACCGTCGGCACGGTGCTGCTCGTCGCGGTCGTCGTGACATCGGTCGTGATCGTGAAGCGCCGGCTGCGTTACGAGTGGTGGTACTCCGTGCACCTCCTCGCGTACGCAGGCATTGCGCTCGCCTGGTTCCACCAGATCCCGACCGGCAACGAGCTCGTGCTGAACACGATCGCCGCCGACTACTGGCGCGCGCTGTTTGCCGCAACGTTTGCGCTGCTCGTCGTCTTCCGTGTCCTCGCTCCGGCTCTCGCCGCTCTGCGCTACCGGCTGCGTGTCGCAGCCGTGGTCGAGGAAGGGTCCGGCGTCGTCTCCCTGTGGATCACGGGACGTCGCCTCGAGCGGCTGCACGCTCACGCCGGGCAGTTCTTCCTCTGGCGCTTCCTCACGCGCGGCCGGTGGTCGACCGCGCATCCGTTCTCCCTGTCGGCTGTGCCGGACGGCCGGTCGCTGCGCATCACCGTCAAGACGCTCGGCGACCACACGGCGCGCATGGGCGAGATCCCGATCGGGACGCGCGTCGTCGCCGAGGGGCCGTTCGGCGTCTTCACCGAAGAATCGCGCCGGCGCGAGAAGGTGCTGCTGATCGCAGGCGGCATCGGGATCACGCCCGTGCGCGCGCTGCTGCAGCAGATGCGCGGCGATGTCGTCGTCCTCTACCGCGTCGTCTCCGACGCGGACGTCCTCTTCCGGCGAGAGCTCGACGAGCTCGCTCGCGCTTCCGGCGCAGAGCTCCACTACGTCGTGGGCGACCACATGACCGACGAAGGGCGGTTGCACCTGTCGCCGGCGCACCTTCGCGAGCTCGTCCCCGACATCGCGGACCGCGACGTCTACGTCTGCGGGCCGCCCGCGCTCTCCGACATCGTCACGCGGCACGTCCGGGAAGCCGGCGTCCGCCGCTCCCACATCCACACCGAACGCTTCGCTCTCTGAGAAAGGACATCCACA
>DATCOE010000147.1:0-5675 GCA_036564885.1 Gaiellaceae bacterium
GCCGAAGCCGGCGGAGCAGCCGGGGTCGTTCGAGCGGGGCTCGACGTTCTGGAGCTGCTCGATCGTCAGGTGGTGCTCGGCCGCCCACTCGCGGCCGACCGTATGCATGAGCAGGTGGCAGCGGCCGTAGAGCGCCGTCCCGGCGGCGCGTGCGAGCCGGTCGATGCGCGGCAGCTCGGTCGCGGGGTTGCCCGAGCGGTTGATGTCCTCGAGCAAGAGCCGCGAATAGCAGGCGTCCTTTGCCTGGTCGAGGTGGATCTGCTCGCACTGCCAGAGGAACGGACGGTCGGGCGACGCGGCTCCGCTGCTCCAGCCGGCGGACACGCACACGAGGGCCACGAGCGCCAGTCCGGCGGCAATCCTCACCCTCCCGAGCCTAGCCTCGGGACGGAGTAGACAAGAGGCAACACGACGTGGGATGATGGCTGCTCGGGATTCGACCGGGACGCTCGCGCCGCAACTGGCGTCCTGGAAGCTCGCCTAGCCGCGAATCCCGGATGTGCGTGGGCGGGCCCGTCTCCCAGCGGGACCGCCCCCGTACGCAGCTCAGAGCGTGACTTCGGCTGCCGTTCCGACGGTGCGGGCGAAGCGCGGGACGACGTCGAGCACGCTCTCGCGGGCGCACCAGTCGATGTCTGCCTCCAGGCCGTGACCGCGCAAGTTGGCGGCGCTCCAGCTCGAGCCGAGCCCCTCGAGTGCGGAGCCGAAGCTGCGCGCGAGCCGGATGCCGAGGCCGGCGGAGTCGGCCGGCGTGCCGCCGAGCGCCTCGGCGATGCGGCCCGCACAGTACGCGTCATCGAGCGTGAGCTGGCCGAGCACCCCCGCGCACAGCACCGCAACGTCCTCCCCGCTCTCGCCCGCGGCCGCGACGACCGCGTCGAGGTTGAGCAGCGAGCCGACATAGACGCGCTCGAAGCGCGCCGCGGCGTCGACGAGCAGCCGCGTGCCGTTGGTCGTCGTGAGGATCAGCGTCTGGACGGGCGGCTCGCCCGCGACCTCGCTCGGCGAGTTGCCGAAGTCGAAGCCCTCGATGTGCTCGAGCCGGCGCTCACCGGCGAGCTTCGCCGGCCCTTCCGTCTGTGCGAGCTCGCGCGCCTCGTCGATCTCCGCGCAGCAGAGCACGCGCTCGTAGCCCGCCGCGAGCGCCTGGGTGATGGTCGAGGTCGCGCGGAGGACGTCGACGACGATGCCGACGGGCGCCGGCGTCTGCTCGCCGGGAGTGAATGCGATGTGAACGCGCACACGGCTAGGCTAGTCGCGATGTCGACTGCCGAGACGCGCCTGCCGACGTGCTACCGGCATCCGGACCGCGAGACGGGGCTCTCGTGCTCGGAATGCGGCCGACCCATCTGCACCGAGTGCATGACCGCAGCACCGGTCGGGCTTCGCTGCCCCGACCACGCAGGCAATCGCCGCGGCGCACGCGTCGCAGGCCGCCAGATCGTGCTGCCACAGACGCGCATCGCCGGTACCGAGGCGCTCGTCACGAAGGCGCTGATCGCGATCAACGTCGCGATCTACCTCCTGACCGCGGTGCAGGGAAATGGGCTCGGCGCACCGGGCGGGGCGCTCTGGAACAAGATGATCCTCTATGGGCCGTACGTCCATCACGGCGACTGGTGGCGGCTGATCAGCGCCGCGTTCCTGCACGCGAGCATCATCCACATCGCGTTCAACATGCTCGCGCTCTGGTGGATCGGCGCGCCGGTCGAGCAGTACCTCGGGCGGGCACGCTACATCGGCCTCTACCTCGTCGCCGGCCTCGCCGGCTCCGCGGGCGCGCTCGTCTCCTCGCCCACGATCCCGGTCGTCGGCGCCTCCGGCGCGATCTTCGGGATTCTCGGCGCGATGCTCATCCTCGAGTGGCAGGCCACGGGCCGCCTCGGCGGCAACGCGATGACGCTGATCGTGATCAACCTCGTGATCGGTTTCGCCTACAACGGTGCCGGCGGCAACATCTCGATCGGCGGTCACGTCGGCGGGCTCATCGGTGGGATCCTCGCCACGCTCGCCTACGCCCGCTGGGGCAAGGGCCACGCCGCGTACGGTCGCCTGGGGCTCGCGGGCATCGCCGGGCTCGTCTTCGTCGCCGTCGGGAGCGTCGCGATCGCGTACTGGAAGGTGCGCGGGCTCGCGTAACGACCCTGTCGGGGTGCTGCAGATCGAAGCGAAGCTCGCTTAGAGATACCGGCGTGCGCCGAGGTAGTACCGATCCCACCGCACCGGCACGACGCGGACGCTGTGCGCGGAGTCGGGCGCCTCGACCATCAGCCCGTTGCCCGCATAGATCGCGACGTGGTCGGCGTAGTTCGGCGAGCCCCAGAAGAGCAGGTCTCCGGGGCGAAGGGCGCTCCGCGCGACCGGCGTTCCGTGCCGGAACTGCGGGTCGGCGTCGCGCGGGATCGTCATCCCGTGCGCGCGGAAGACGTCCCAGACGAGCCCGGAGCAGTCGAAACCCCAGCTCGAGAGGCCGCCCCAGAGGTACCGCAGGCCGAGAAAGCGCTTGGCCTGCCGGACGATCGATACGCCTGACGGCCGGAACGGCGCCTCGACACCCGAGAGCGTCCCCTGCCCATCCGGGGTCCGGACGACGGCGAAGTCTCCGCCCCATTTCACGAGCGGTACGCGCGTGCCATAGGTGAGGTTCAGCGTCCGGCCGTGCACCAGCAGCGGACCCGTGCGCTCCACGACGACGACGTAACGCCCACTCGGATCGAACCCGGTCGCGAGCTGCGACACCGGGAGCCAGCCGGGATACCCGTGCGGGTCCTGCGGATCCGGCTCGTCGCGCACGGCGACCTTCGCCCAGCGCCCGCTCCGCGCGAGTACCGTCACAGTCTGCGCGTACAACGCCTGCGTCTGCACGTGCGAGTCGAGCCAGACGCGCGACTCGGTCGTCGACAGATTGCGGTTCCACGCATCCAGGTCGACCGGGTTCGTCAACGACGGGCGGTCGATCGAGCGTGCGAGGTTCGGCGCCTTCCAGAGCGTCGCGACGGCGACGTCGATCGTCGCACGGTCGCCCGGCTTCAGCGCAGCGCCCGCGGGTGCTGCGAAGGCAAGTGCTGCAACGACGGCGACGAGAGAGCGCACACCGCCATGGTGCCAGGCCTCTAGTCCGACGGCAGCCGCTCTTCCACGGGGTGCAGCGGCCCGTCGAGGAAGTCGTCGCGCGGAACGAGCGAGCCTCCCGTGAGCCACGAGAGCGCCGAGAGCTTCCGCACCTGGACGTGCGTCGCGTCGGGGTCGTCCTGGGCGTGCTCGGCGCGGTAGGCGCGGATCCACGTGCGCGCCTCGTCGTCCGAGGCGGCCTTTCCTTGCGCCTCCCCGTCGACGAGCAGCGCGTAGGCAGCCATCTAGCCGCCGGCGGCGACGTACTGGGCCCGGCTGCCTTCCTTCAGTACGGCCTGCGCCGCCGCGAGCCGTGCGAGCGGGACACGGTACGGCGAGCAGCTCACGTAGTCGAGGCCAAGCCGGTGGCAGAACTCGACCGAGCGCGGCTCGCCCCCGTGCTCGCCGCAGATGCCGAGCGTGATGTCCGGCTTCGTGCTACGGCCCCGCTCGACGGCGATGCGCATCAGGTCGCCCACACCGCTCTGGTCGAGCGTCTCGAATGGGTTGGTCTCGAGCACGCCGTCCTCGAGATAGAAGGTCAGGAACTTCCCCTCGGCGTCGTCGCGCGACATGCCGAGCACCGTCTGCGTGAGGTCGTTCGTGCCGAACGAGAAGAAGTCGGCGTACTCTGCGATCTCGTCGGCGCGCAGCGCGGCCCGCGGCAGCTCGATCATCGTCCCGCAGAGGTACTCGATCTCCGGCGCCTCTTCCCGCATGACGTCCACCGTGAGCTCGCGCAGCCGGCGCAGCTCCTCCGCGAAGCCGACGAGCGGATGCATGATCTCGACGAGCGGCGCGTCGCCGGTGCGCTCCTGCACCGCCTTCGCGGCGCGCGCGATCGCCCGCACCTGCATCTCGTAGATCTCCGGCCACTGGATGCCAAGCCGGCAGCCCCGCGTGCCGAGCATCGGGTTCGCCTCCGACAGCGCCTTGATGCGGTGGCGCATCCGCTCATCGGTCACTTCCTCGAGCGGCGGCAGGAACTCGTGCAGCGGTGGGTCGAGCAGACGGATCGTCACCGGCAGGCCCGCCATCACCTCGAAGATGGCCTCGAAGTCGGACTGCTGGAACGGCAGCAGCCGGTCGAGCGCGGACCGGCGGCCGTCCTCGTCGGCGGCGAGGATCATCTCCTGCACGACGGGCAGCCGCTCCTCGCCGAAGAACATGTGCTCGGTGCGGCAGAGACCGATGCCCTGCGCACCGAACTCGCGCGCCTTGGCCGAGTCCTCGGGGTTGTCGGCGTTCGCCCACACCTTCAGCCTGCGCACGTCGTCCGCCCAGCCGAGGATCGTCTCGAAGTCCTCGTTGATCTGCGGCGGCACGAGCGCCACCTCGCCGATGATCACGCGGCCGGTACCACCGTCGATCGTGATCGTGTCGCCCTCGTGCAGCTCGTGGTTCCCGATCCGTACCGTCCTTGCGTCGGCGTCGATCGTGAGCCCTTCGCAGCCCGCGACGCAGGGCTTGCCCATCCCGCGCGCGACCACCGCGGCGTGGGAGGTCATGCCGCCGTGCGCGGTGAGCACGCCCTTGGCCTGGATCATCCCGTGGATGTCGTCCGGGCTCGTCTCCCAGCCGACGAGGATCACGGAGTCTCCCGCCCTGCCCCGCTCCTCCGCCGTGTCCGCGTCGAGCACGATCGCGCCGGAGGCCGCTCCCGGCGACGCGTTCAGGCCGCGTGCGGCGACCTCAACCTCGGCGGCCGGATCGAGCATCGGATGGAGCAGCTGGTCGAGCTGAACAGGGTCGATGCGGGCGATCGCGTCCTCGCGGCCGATCAGGCCCTCGCTCGTCATGTCGACCGCGGTCTTCAGCGCCGCTGCGGCCGTGCGCTTCCCTGAGCGCGTCTGCAGGATGTAGAGCTTGCCCTCCTCGATCGTGAACTCGATGTCCTGCATGTCTCGGTAGTGCTGCTCGAGCCGCGTCATCGTGTCCAGCAACTGGTCATACGCCTCGGGAAGCCGCTCGCGAATCTCCTCGATCGGTTGGGGCGTCCGGATGCCGGCGACGACGTCCTCACCCTGCGCGTTGACGAGGTACTCACCGTACACCGACGCCTCACCGGTCGACGGATCGCGCGTGAAGCAGACACCCGTCGCGGAGCGCTCGCCCTTGTTGCCGAACACCATCTGCATGACGTTCACGGCGGTGCCGCTGTCGTCGGAGATCCCGTACGTGCGCCGGTACACCTGCGCGCGGGGGTTCTGCCACGACTGGAAGACCGCGAGGACGGCACGACGCAGCTGCTCGCGGCCGTCCTGCGGAAAGTCGTCGGCCATCTCCTGCCGGTGGATCGCTTTGAACATCTCGATCAGCTGCGCGAGATCGTCCGCCGTGAGATCGACGTCCTGCTGCACGCCGCGCTCGCGCTTCAGGTCGCCGAGCACCTGCTCGAAGCGGTGGCCGTCGATGCCGTCGACGACCTCGCCGTACATCTGCGCGAGCCGCCGGTACGAATCGCGTGCGAAGCGCACGTTTCCGGTCGTGCGCGCGAGACCTTCGACCGCGTTGTCGTTCAGGCCGAGGTTGAGGATCGTGTCCATCATCCCCGGCATCGAGAC
>DATCOE010000148.1:0-20417 GCA_036564885.1 Gaiellaceae bacterium
CTCGGCGCTGCAGAACGCCGCGTCGATCGCGAAGAACATCCTGACCACCGAGGCGATCGTCGCCGAGGCTCCCGAGAAGGCCGGGGGCGGCATGGGCGGCGGTATGCCAGACATGGGCGGGATGATGTAACGAGCCTCACGCCTCTGTAGGACCACGAAGGGCCGGCTCACGCCGGCCCTTCGCATGTTTCTGGTCGTTGCCTTCAAGGGCTCGTCGAGACCACCTGGCGAGGGATTTCGAAACGAGTGGCGAGACGGCGTAGACTCGCTGCATGAGCCTCATCGCAAAGATCGCCAAGTGGTTGGGGATGGGAAAGAAGAAGCCCTAACCGTCGCGTCTCCCACGCCCGAAGAGGCGTAGGAGTTCCGGACTGGCCCTGCGGCCAGGATTCCGGCCGAAAGCCTGCAGTCCGCCAAACGCACCCCCCGGGTGCGCGAGACGACGACGAGCCTAGGCAAACAGAGTTCGAGTTGCAGGGCCGGTACTTCGTTGGAGCAAGCGACCTACGCCGCGAGCGGCGCGACTCGCTCAACCGCCCGAGCTCGCGGTCCCAGATCTCAACCATGCCCGACAGAGAAACGGCCCCAGGAGGGGCCGCTTCAGTCCACTTGGGGAGTGGGGAGGGTGGGTACTCCAGATATCGGCAAGGGCCGCCCTGACCTTTAGCCCCCCCGGCGCTCAGAATCCGTAGCGCTGCTCCTGCTGGTGGTCGGCGTCGTTGTGGTAGCCGTAGCGCTCCCAGAAGCCGGGCTTGTCGACGGCGGAGAGCTCGATCCCACGCAGCCATTTCGCGCTCTTCCAGAAGTACTTCGAGGGGACGACGAGGCGCACCGGCCACCCGTGATCCGGCGTCAGCGGCGTGCCGTCCGCCTCGTAGACGACGAGCGCGCTCTCGTCCTCGATCGCGGCGAGCGGGACGTTGGCGGTGAAGTCCTGCTCCGCGTGCGCGATCGCGAAGCGCGCGCTCGGCTTCGGACGGCAGAGCTTCGCGAGCTCGCTCCAGTGGACGCCCTTGAACTGCGCGTCGAAGCGGCTCCAACGGGTCACGCAGTGGATGTCGGTCGTCACCTCGGTGGCGGGCAGCGCCGTGAGCTGCTCGTACGTGAGGCTCAGGGGCTCCTCCACCTCGCCGGAGATCTCCAGCGTCCAGGTCGCGAGGTCGACCTTCGGGACGTCGCCGGCGTGGAGCACGGGCCATTTGTCGGTGAAGTACTGGCCGGGCGGGAGGCGCGCGGGGTCGTAGCCGGCCTCGCGCACCTTGTCCTCCGCCTTGGAACGGAAGAGGGGCATGGGTTCCTACACTAGACGTCGTGGACGTAGCTGCACGAGAGCGCGCGTACCTGCGCGTGGCGGGGCCGGACGCGGCGGACTACCTGCAGCGGATGGTCTCGAACGACGTGGAGGGGCTGGCCGTCGGCGAGGCCCGCCCGGCGCTGCTGCTCACCGCGAAGGCGCGGGTGATCGCACCGGTCGTCGTCTGGCGCCGCGGCGAGCAGGACTTCCTCGTGTTGACGGAGCCCGAGCTGGGCGACGTCGTGCGCGCTCTGCTCACGCGCATGCGGTTGCGCGCGCAGTGCGAGATCGAGCTGGAGGAGCACGCGTCGATGCTCGTGTTCGGTGCCGACGCGGAAGGGATCCCCACCGATTTCCCCGGCGCGGTCGAGGCGGTCGACACGGAGCTTGCGCCGACGATCGACGCCGCCGAGCTCGAGCGACGGCGGATCGAGGCGGGCGTCCCGCGCTGGGGGCGGGAGATCGACGAGCGCATCCTGCCGGCCGAGGCGGGGCTCGACGCGACGCACGTCGACTTCGGCAAGGGCTGCTATCCGGGGCAGGAGCCGGTCGCGCGCCTCCACTACCGCGGCCACCCGAACCGCGGCCTGCGCGTCCTGGAGCTCGCCGAGCTGCCGGACTACGACGCCGAGCTCGTGCACGACGGCAAGGCCGTCGGCCGCGTCACGAGTGCGGTCCGCCGTGCCGACGGCAGCGTGGTCGCGCTCGCCTATGTGCGCACCGAGGTGCCCGACGACGCGCGCCTTGCTCTTGCACATGCCACGGCTTGAGCCGGCGCGCTGGTGGGCGGTCCGGCGAGCCCAGAATCGGAAGCCGGCGACGTACCGGTGTCCGCTTTGCGGGTATCGCCTGCACGCGATGAGCCCGCACGTGCTGCTGTCGCCGGAGGGCGACACGAGTCGTCGCCGGCACGCGCACGCGGAGTGCGCCGAGGCCGCCCGGCGCAACGGTCGGCTTCCGAGCTACGACGAGTGGCGCGAGACGCAGCCACGCCGTCCCGGTCTCGTCGCGCGCCTGCTTCGCCGCAGCTGAGCGCGGCTACACTGTCGCTTCCCTCGCGCCCGTAGCTCAGGGGATAGAGCGCTGCCCTGCGGAGGCAGAGGTCGCACGTTCGAATCGTGCCGGGCGCACTCGCATTGCTTCGCGGCCTGAGGCCGCGAAGCTCGCTTCACGGGGGAAACCATGTTTCCCCCGTGGGCCCCCTTCTTTTCCGCTAACGGTGAGACGTCTCATTGCTGCGCGGAACAAGTTCCGCTCCGCGACGTCGAAAGGCGAGGTACGTCACGCATGGAGGTCACGCAATCACCGAGAGCAGGGGTCGCACGTTCGAATCGTGCCGGGCGCGCGACCACGGCGACGCAACCGCGTTCGACGCGATGCTCGAGCTCTACTGCGCCGGCTAGCATGTCTCGAAGCAGAGAATGAGCGTATGAGCTCGCGCGAGCGTGTTCTGACGGCACTGCGTCACGAGGAGCCGGACCGCGTTCCGGTCGACTTCCTCGCGACCCCGGACGTCTGGGACAAGCTCGTCGCGCACGTCGCGCCGGACACGTCGTCAGTCGGCGCGACGGACTTCATCCAGCCGGAGCGCGAGGCGCTGCTGCGCCACTTCGAGATCGACACGCGCGTCCTCTCCTACGACATGTTCTGCAGGCCACCCGACGAGTCGAACGTCGAGTGGTGGAGTGCACTCGACCGTTCGACGCCGAACCGGATGTGGCGGAGGCGCAACGAGGACGGCACGACGCTCGACATCTGGGGCTGCCACCGCCAGAGGGTCGAGCACGGCTTCGGTGCGTACGAGGAGTTCGCATCGTGGCCGCTGCAGACCGCGACCTCGGTCGACGAGCTGGCGGCCCATCCGTGGCCGGAGCCGGACTGGTGGGACTTCAGCCCGCTCCCTGCGCTCCTCGCGGAGCTCGATGAGTACCACGTTCGCTTCCGCATCGGCTCCGTGTTCGAGATCGCCTGGCAGCTGCGCGGGATGCAGGAGTTCCTGACCGACCTCGCGATCAATCCGGAGATTCCGGCGTACCTCATGGGGCGCCTCACCGACGTCTACGTCGAGAACACGCGCCGCGTCCTGGATCTCGTCGGCGACCGGCTCGACATGGTCTATTTCTACGACGACGTCGCGACGCAGAACTCGCTGATGATCTCGCCGGAGATGTGGAGGGAGCTCGTGCGGCCGCATCACGCCCGTCTGACCGAGCTCGCGCATTCGCGCGGCGTGCCGGTGATGTACCACTGCGACGGCGCGATCTACCCGCTGATCCCGGAGCTGATCGGCCTGGGCGTCGATCTGCTGAACCCGATCCAGCCCGACGCGAAGGGGATGGAGGCGCAGCGGCTGAAGGACGAGTTCGGCGACCGGCTCGCGTTCCACGGCGGCGTCGACATCCTCAAGATCCTCCCGCGAGGCACGGTCGACGAGGTGCGGGACGAGGTGGTGCGGCTCGTCGACACGCTCGGCCGCGGCGGCGGTTTCGTCCTCTGCAGCTCGCATCACCTGCAGCCCGACACGCCGCTCGAGAACATCCTCGCCATGTACGACGTCGCGCTGCGCTACCGCCGCTGAGCGCGCTACACGGCCACGTCCGCGAGCTCCGGTAGCTCAGGGGATGGCGTTTCGCTTCCGTCCGGCGCCGCGAACGAAGCACCGCTATCCGAACGTGAACGCGTAGGCGTTCACGCCGGGTGACATGCGCAGCTCGAGCAGGCCGTCGGAGGCGGACGTTCCCGCCACGACCGTGTACAGGCGGTCCTTGTTCACGTCGAGTGATCGCGCCGGCTTTCCGTCGATCAGCGTCCGCACCGTCCCGCGCCCGCCGAGCACGATGTAGACGAAGCGCGCGTGGTAGCGGAGGCGCAGCCGCGCGTTCGTGCCCGCGACGATGCGCTCGCCACCGACGCGCCATGTTCCCGCGTACGACAGGTCGTTCTGCGGGAGCGCCGGTGCGAACGTGTATTGCGCCTGCACGTTCGGGTGGATCTTCGAGCCGACGTAGCGGGCAAGTCGCGTCGTGCCGAGGTAGGACTCGGGCGTGACGAGACCCGTCGGCGTCGTGTCGGCGAGACCGGTGGGATGCGCCGTCATCGACGCGCCCGCCTCGGCGAGCAGCGACCGGATCGCCTGCTCGGTGACGCCGTACTCGCCCTCGCCGAAGTTGTAGTGACGCACCTTGCCCGCCTTGTCGATCAGATACTCGGCCGGCCAGTACTGGTTCGAGTACGCCGTCCACGTCTGGTAGCCGTTGTCGAGTGCGACGGGCCACGTCACGTGCAGGTCGTGCGTCGCCTGCCGCACGTTGCCGAGCACGTGCTCGAACGCGAACTCCGGTGTGTGCACGCCGACGATCTCCAGGCCGTCCTTGTGGTAGGCGGCGTACCACGCGCGCAGGTGAGGGAGCGTCCGCAGGCAATTGATGCACGAGTACGTCCAGAAGTCGACGAGTACGACCTTGCCGCGCAGCAACGCGAGCGACTCCGGGCGCTCTTCGGGCGTGTTCAGCCAGTGGGAGATCCCGACGAAGTCGGGTGCCGTGCCGAGCACGGGAAGTGACGAGCGCGGCGTGCTCGCCGCCTTCGCGGCGGCCGTGGCGAACGTGCCGGCGCCGCCTCGGAGCGAATCGAGGTGCTTCTGTGCGAGCGAGGTCTCCTCGACGTGCTTCTGGATCGAGTTCGTGTAGCCGCCGAGCGCGGTCTGCAGGCTCTGGGCCGTGTTGAACACGATCGCGAGGGCCGCACCCGCGATCAGCACGCCCATCGCGCGCCGGAAGTTCCGGCTCTGCGCGCGCATGCTCCGCGCGACGCGCCGGCCGCCGAGCGCGATCAGCAGCATCGGCCCGGCTGCGCCGACGGCGTACGCGAGCGTCAGCAACACGGTGTCGAAGCCGATCCGGTGCTGCGCGGAGAGCGTGGTGATCGTCGCGAGCACCGGCCCCGCGCACGGGACGAAGACGAGGCCGAGGCTCACCCCGAGCACGAACCCGCCTCCGAGATCCCCGCTGCGGCGCCTCGTCATGAACGCCAATGGACGCTCGAGCCAGTACGCGACCTGTGGGACGAGGAGCGAAGCCGCGAGCACGAACAGCATCGCGATCGCGAGATTGCGCAGCACGTCCTGAGGCAGCCCGAGTGCGGAGAGGATCGACACGGCCGCGAGCGTGAACACCGTGAAGCTCGCGACGAGGCCGGCGATGATCGCGAACGGACGCCGGCCCGTGCCGCTCGCGCCGCCCGCGAGCACGATCGGCAGCACCGGGAGGATGCACGGCGACACCGCGGTGATCACGCCCGCGAGAAAGCCGATGCCGAGCAGGACGAGCAAGGGTCAAGGGTAGTACCGGTTTCGTCGCGTACCGGATCGGCGACGGGCTCTAGCCGGAGCAGGCCGCGCCGACCGCGCCCCAGGAGCGCCACGTGCCGCCGTCGTGCTTCCAGAGGAGCCAGGCCCGGTTGAGCTGCTCCTCGGGCGAGGCCGAGAAGGGATACCGCGGGTCGCCCGGATGGCTGAACGCGGGGTCGGGCTTGCCGCCGGCGCGCTTCCAGGTCTGCGCCGCGAACTGCATCCCGCCGAAATAGCCGTTGCCCGTGTTCGCGGTCCAGGCGCCTTCCCTGGCGTGGATGCAGCGGGCCTGGAGCACCCACGCGGCCGACGGGCTTCCGCCGGCCGCCGAGGCCGGGGCAGCGAGCAGCAGAGCGGCCAGACCGGTGAGGAGCGCCGCACGCATCCGACCATTGGTAACAGACCTTCCGGGTGGACGGGGCCCGGAACCAGGCCCCGTCCAGGCTCGTTCGGGCGCTACCCGGCGAGCGGCTCGCCGGTCTCGAGCAGGGTCTTCAGGCCGCTGATGATCCACGGCCAGCCGCCTGCGACGTGCTCGGCCACGTTCGGCCCGAGGCCGTCCTGGACGGCGGTGAACTTGCAGTAGCCACCTCCTGCGGCTCGATCTCCCACGTACCCGGCGCGCAGGAGTAGGAGCTGCCGAGAGAGAAACCCGGCTCGTGACGCTCCACCTCACCGAAGACGAGGTCGCCGCGCTGCTCACTCCGGCCGACGCGGTGGACGCGATCGAGGCCTGCTTCCGGCGCCTGGCGGCGGGCGTCGTCGAGAACCGGCCGCGCTACCGGCTCGGGTTGGACGGCGGCATGCTCGCGGTGATGGCCGCCTCGGATCTCGAGCTTGGCTACGCCGCGGCGAAGGTGTACTCGGGCTTCCGCAGCGGCGCGCGCTTCGAGGTGCTGCTCTTCCGCACCGACGTTCCCGAGCTCGTCGCCGTGATCGACGCGGACAAGCTCGGCCAGCTGCGCACCGGCGCGGCGAGCGGCGTCGCCGCGCGACATCTCGCACGTGCAGGCGCGACGACCCTCGGCGTGATCGGGTGCGGCTGGCAGGCCGAGTCGCAGGTCGCGTGCATCCGCGCCGCGCTCCCCGGCATCGAGCGCGTCGTCGCGTATTGCCGCACAGACGCGTCGCTGCGCGCGTTCTGCGAGCGCAACGGTGCAGAGCCGGGCGAGAGCGCGCAGGACGCCGCGCGCTGCGACGTCGTCGTGACGGTCACGGGCTCATCGAGCCCCGTGCTGCGCGGCGACTGGCTGAGCGACGGCGCGCTCGTGTGCGCGGTCGGCGCGAACGACGGACGGCGCCGCGAGCTCGACAACAACGTGCTCGCCCGCGCGGTGTTCGTCTGCTGCGACTCGGTCGAGAACGCGAAGCTCGAGTCGGCTGACCTGATCGAGCCGATCGAGGCCGGCGTTCTCGACTGGCTCGAGGTGCACGAGCTGCAGGAGGTCGTCGCCGGCGGCACGCGGGGACGCAATTCCGACGACGACGTCGTCGTCTTCAAGTCGAACGGCCTCGCAGCCTGGGACCTCGCCGCGGCGGCGGCGGTCGTCGAGCGCGCGCGCGAGCGCGGCGTGGGCCGCCAGCTATAGCTACGAGAGGTGGCCCGCGAGGAACTGGCGTGCCGCGTCGACGTCCTGCTCCCCGAGTGCGTGGACGACCTCGGGGCGGTCGAGCAGGCGGTTCTGCTGCTGCGGCGTGAGCCGGTTCTGGATGTAACGGTCCTCCAGGATCTCCGACACCCGCCGGCCTCGCGCGTGCTCGCGCGTGAGGTACGCCACGACCTGCTCCTCCATCGACGTCGTCGCGAAGAGGAACGAGAACGGGTTCCTGAGGAAGCTTCCGAACTTCGCCATCCGGTCGATTGTACAATCGAATCAGTGCCCGTCTCGTCAGATGTCGGGAGGTTCGCGGAGCGCGTGCTCCGCGGGGTCGACGACGCCGGAAACGAGGAGCATCTCGTCTTCTGGATCGAGCGGAAGGCGGGCGCGCTCTGGGCCGTCGGCCGCGCCGTGAACCCCGAGCAGCGCAACGTCAAGGCGCCGCTCGCAGAGGACTACATCTTCGAGGGGTACGAGCTCGAGGATGCGCTCGAGCAGGCCAACGCGGCGCTCGAGGACGATCTCACCGTTTCCGAGCGCGACGGGCGCAGCGAGCATTGCCGGCCGTTCACGCGGGACGAAGTGCTGAAGCCGCTCGAAGCGTGGTTCTTCGGCCGCTAGAGCTCGTGGCCAGACCACTAACCGCCTGAGGCGGCATGCGGCCAGCGGAGGTTCGCGTCGGGGATCTGCTCGCCGTGCGGGTCGTGCGTCGGAAACCCGAGCGCCCGGTCGATGCGCGCCTCGAGCTCCTCCGAGATCGCATGCTCGAGCCGGTCGGCCTCGTTGTGCACGTCCGCGACGTCGACACCGAGTGTCTCCGCGAGGTAGAGCTCGAGCAGCCGGTGGTGCCGGATCACCTCGAGCGCCACTCGCTCGCCGGCGGGCGTGAGCGACACGCCGCGGTACCGCGCGTGCTCCGCGAGCTCCAGCGCCGCGAGCTTCTTCACCATCGCGCTCGCCGAGGCGGGCGCGACCCCCTGCGCGCGGGCGAGCGCCGTTACCGACACCGGCGAGTCGCCCTCTTGTCCAAGCTTGTAGATCTCGCGGAGGTAGTGCTGGATCGCCTCGGTCAGCGGCTCCTGCGACATGGCCTGAGTGTACGCGGCTAGGGTCCCGCCCCATGCTCGTCCGAGTCGGTTTCAGCGCAGATCCAGACGACGCCTTCATGTTCTGGGGGCTCGCCTCGGGCACCGTCGATCCGCGCGGCTTCCAGTTCGAGCCGGTGATCGAGGACATCCAGACGCTCAACGAGTGGTCGCTCGAAGGGCGGCTCGAGGTGACCGCCGTGTCGCTCGCGACGTATCCGCTCGTGCAGGACCGCTATCTGCTGCTGCCGCACGGCGGCAGCATGGGCTCGGGCTACGGGCCGATCGTCGTCGCGCGCGAGCAGCTGTCACTCGATGAGTTGCGCCGGACGGAGATTCTCGTGCCCGGAAAGCTGACGACGGCCTTCCTCGTCCTGAAGCTGGCGCTCGGCGGCGAGTTCGACTGCCGTGTGCTGCCGTTCGACGAGATCCTCCCGGCGGTCGCCGGCGGTGACGCACCCGCCGGGCTGATCATCCACGAGGGGCAGCTCACCTACCTCGACTCGGGGCTCGAGAAGTGCCTCGACCTCGGCGAGTGGTGGCTCCTCGAGACGGGTCTGCCGCTGCCGCTCGGCGTCAACCTCGTCCGGCGCGACCTCGGCGACGACGCCGTGCGCGAGGTGTCGTCGATCCTGCGCGAGTCGATCGACGCCGCGCTCGAGCATCGCGAGGAGGCGCTCGAGTACGCGCTCGGCTTCGGCCGCGGCATGGACAGCGAGCGCGGCGACCGCTTCATCGACATGTACGTGAACGAGCTCACGCGGGACTACGGCGACGAAGGGCGGCTCGCCGTGCAAGAGCTCCTGTCGCGCGCGGAGGCCGCCGGCGCATACGACGTCCCGGTTCGGGTTCAATTCGCGCCGTGACCCGCGCAGTCGTCCTCGCAGGCGTTCGCACCCCGGTCGGTCGCTACGGCGGCGCGCTGTCGGGTGTGCGCCCGGACGACCTCGCCGCGCTCGTGATCCGCGAGGTCGTCGATCGCTCCGGCGTGCCGGAGGGCGAGATCGAAGAGGTCTGGTTCGGCGCCGCCAACCAGGCCGGGGAGGACAACCGCAATGTCGCGCGGATGGCCGCGCTGCTCGCCGGCCTGCCGGACTCGGTCGCGGGCGTCACGGTCAACCGGCTCTGTGCCTCCGGGCTCTCCGCCGTGGTCGGCGCCTGCCACGCAGTCATCGCAGGCGACGGCGACCTCTTCGTCGCGGGCGGCGTCGAGTCGATGTCGCGCGCACCGTTCGTGACGGCGAAGCCCGACAAGGCGTTCCCGCGCGGCGACCGTGTGCTGTACGACTCGACGCTCGGCTGGCGCTTCCCGAATCCGCGCATGGCGGAGCTGTTCCCGCTCGAGGCGATGGGCGAGACGGGCGAAAACGTCGCCGAGCGCTGGAGCGTCTCGCGTGAGGAGCAGGACGCATTCGCGCTCGCGTCGCAGCAGCGCTGGGCGGCGGCCGCCGACGCGGGACGGTTCGACGACGAGCTCGTCGCGGTCGGCGACGTCACGCGTGACGAGCATCCACGTCCCGACACGACGCCCGAGAAGCTCGCCGCGCTCAAGCCCGCGTTCCGCAAGGGCGGCACCGTCACTGCCGGCAACTCGTCCGGCCTCAACGACGGCGCCGCAGCGCTCGTGATCGCGTCAGAGCAGAAGGCGCACGAGCTCGGCATCGAGCCGCTCGGGACCTTCCTCGGCAGCGCCGCCGCGGGCGTCGACCCGCGCGTGATGGGCATCGGCCCGATCCCCGCCGTGCAGAAGGTGCTCGCACGCACCGGCGTCGACGTTGCCGACCTCGACCTCATCGAGCTGAACGAGGCGTTCGCGTCGCAGAGCCTCGTCGTCGTGCGCGAGCTCGGCCTCGACCCCGACAAGGTGAACGTCAACGGCGGCGCGATCGCGCTCGGCCATCCGCTCGGGATGAGCGGCGCGCGCCTCGTCGTCTCGCTCCTGCACGAGCTCCGCCGGCGCGGCGGCCGCTACGGCCTCGCGACGCTCTGCGTCGGCGTCGGCCAGGGGCAGGCCGCGCTCTTCGAGCGTCCCTGAGCCGGCGGTTCCCTCTCCCCGGCAGACACGTCCGGTGCCAGGCACGTGACGTGTGCCGGGCGGCCGTGTCTGTTCGGGGACCGCTTAGCCGACAGGGGGGCGGATGTAGATCACGTCTTCGTGCTTCGTGGGCACGAAGGAGGCGCCGATGCTCATGATCACGCGCTCGACGTGCGCGAAGACCTCGTTTGACGCCTCGTCGTCGCCCTCTGCGCACTGCACGAGGATGCCGAGCTCGTCGACCGCCTTCGCCTTGAGGCCGGCCTCCTCGAGCTCACGGAGGAGCCGGTCACGGTCCGGGATCCGTGCTGCCTCAACCTGGATCGTGTTCGACATCGTGGCTCCTCTCGTTCTTTGCTCGGATCCGACAGATGGATCTGCGTTGAGTCGGACAGGCATTCTACCGGATCTCGGATCCAGAGTTTCGTCGACACCCCGCCAGGCGTCAAGCGGTATTTTCCCGTACATGGCGGTAGCGACAGGGCGCGAGCACGGCGATGGCAAGGGCGCGTTCTTCGCGACGAGCCCGAGGCCGTTCAACCCGTTCGGGCTGTAACGAAGACGCATCCGCGTGTACGCGGCGGCCCTGCCGTCCGCCTTGCGAGCCTTGCGTTCGGGCTGCTCCTATTTGGGGTCGCCATCGTGCTCATCCTCGAGTCGAAGCTCGGCCTCTCGCCCTGGGACGTGCTCAACCAGGGGCTCGCGAAGCACACGCCGCTCTCCTTCGGCATGGCGAATGTCGCGGTCGGGCTGACCGTGCTCCTGCTCGGGTGGTGGCTCGGAGGTCCGCCCGGCTTCGGCACCTTCGCGAACGCGATTCTCATCGGGGCGTTCATCCAGGGGCTCACCGCGATCCACGCAGTGACCGCGCTCGCGCACGACGGGCTCTCGGTGCGCATCCCGCTGCTCGTTGCCGGCATCTGGTTGATCGGCCCCGCGTCGGCGTTCTACATCGGCGCCGATCTCGGCGCGGGGCCGCGCGACACGCTGATGCTCGTCGGCTCGCGTCGCACCGGCCGGCGCGTCGGGCTCGTGCGCGCGGTGCTCGAGGTGTGCGCGCTCGCGGCCGGCATCGCGCTCGGCGGCACGTACGGCGTCGGCACGGTGCTCTTCGCGCTGCTCGTCGGCCCGGTGGTCGAGTCGTCGTTCGTGCTGCTCCGGCGCTCGCCGCTCGCCGCGCGCACTCCCACGCACACGCCCGTCATCACGGGCGAATGAATGTTGTTGGCTATGCGTCGACCGGCGCGACGGCCGGGCGCCGTCTCGCGGCGCCGGCGCTCGCGAGCACGACCATCCCGATCGCGATCCAGGCGCGCGGGCGCAGGTGCTCGTGCAGGAACACGAACCCCGCGAGCGCCGCGACGCCCGGCTCGAGGCTCAGCACGACGCTGAACACGGCAGGCGGCAGCCGCCGCAGCGCCTCGAGCTCCATCGACCACGGCAGCGCCGACGACAGCAGGCCCACTCCCACCGCCGCGCCGACGAGTTGCGCGTCGCCGAGATGGCGGCCGGCGCTGATGATCCCCCACGGCAGCGCGACCACGCAGCCGACGACCATCGCGGGGGCGAGGCCGGTCGGCCCGGGCCAGCGGCGGCCGACGCGCACGCTGAGCAGGATGTAGAGCGACCAGAACACGCCCGCGGCGGCGGCGAGCACGATCCCCGACGTGTGCACGTTCTTCCCGCCGCCGTTCGCGAGCAGCGCCACCCCGCTGCCGGCCAGCACGACCCAGACGAGGTCGACCGGCCTGCGCGAGAGGAGCACCGCGACGGCCAGCGGGCCGAGGAACTCCACCGTGACGACGACGCCGAGCGGCGCGCGCGCCAGCGACTCGTAGAAGCACATGTTCATCGAGACGAGCACGACGCCGAGCGTGCCGACCAGCTGGAGATCGGCACGGCTGCGCCCTCGGATCTGCGGCCGCGCGATCGCCCAGAGCGCGATCGAGCCGAACAGCAGCCGCAGGAACACGACGCCGGGCGGGCCGAGCTGCGGGAAGAGCGTCTTCGCGACCGCCGCGCCGCCCTGCACCGAGCACGCCGCGCCGAGCACGAGGCCGACGGCCGAGAGCCGGCGCTCGCGCGTGGCAGCCATCTAGTTCTTCAGCGAGAGCCCGGAGCCGATCGCGAGCAGCAGGATCCCGGCCACACGCGGCCAGTGCAGCGCGACGCGATCCGAGCCGAAGAGCCCCCAGCGGTCGATCGCGGCGCCCATCACGAGCTGCCCGGCGATGAGGATCCCGAGCGTGGGTGCGGTGCCGATCCGAGGGCCGGCGTACGTGATCGTGAAGACGATCAGCAGGCCCATCAGGCCGCCCATGAGGATCCACCAGGGCTGGTGGAAGGCGTCGACGTACGCGGAGACACTGCGCCGCGCGACGACGAGGATGAGAAACGACGCGACGGCCGTGAAGAGGGTCGCGAACGCGACCGCACCGATGATGCTGATCCGGTCGCCGAGCTGGGACATCAGCGCCACCTGCACCGCTCCGGCCACTCCGGCCAGCACGGAGAGACCGACCGCTATCCCGCTCCCGGACACGGCGCCAACCATAACCCCCGCTACGGGCTGAGCCCGCACTATCGCTCCTCGGTCGGGATAGTCTGCCTCCGCCAGCGAGCGAAAGGAAGCGATGTATCGCGTTGTCGTGCTGTACGAGCAGGAGCCGGACGCCGAGCCCTACGCGGAGCACGCCGAGCTCTGCAGGCAGGTCCCGAACGCGGTCTTCCGCCACGGCAAGGTCGTCGGCTCGCCGATGGGCGAGCCCTCGCACGCGTATTACGCGGAGTGGGAGTTCCCCGACGAGGACGCGTTCAAGAGCGGCACCCGCAGCGACGAGTTCATGGCGAGCGGCAAGGACGCGTACAAGCGCGGCTTCCCGCAGCCGAGCGTGTTCTTCGCCGACGTCTCGTGAGCGAGCCCGACGCACCGCTGCCTCTCGATCCCTCGGAGCTCGGCTTCGAGCGGATCCGCTACGAGAAGAACGGCCCGCGCGCGACGATCACGCTCAACCGGCCCGAGGTGCTGAACGCCTTCGACTTCAAGATGCTCCGTGAGATTGCGCGCGCGTGCGAGGACGCGAGCTGGGACGACGACATCCGCGTCGTCGTGATCACCGGGGAAGGCCGCGCGTTCTGCGTGGGGGCCGATCTGCGCGCCTGGGGCGCCGACCTGATCGACAACCCCAAGGAGTACTGGAAGTGGTTCGGCGCGTTCAAGGACATGCACGACCGCCTGCGCGAGATCGGCAAGCCGACGCTCGCGCGCGTGCAGGGCATCGCGGTCGGCGGCGGGAACGAGCTGCAGATGGCGTGCGACCTCACGGTGATGGTCGACGACGCGTTCATCCGCCACGTTGGTCTCGAGCACGGTTCCGTGCCGGCCGGCGGCGCCACGCAGTGGCTGCCGATCATGATCGGCGACCGCCGCGCACGCGAGATGATCCTGCTGTGCGAGCCGGTGCCCGCGAAGCTCGCGGCCGAGTGGGGGCTGATCAACTGGGCGGTTCCCGCGGCCGAGCTCGACGCAAAGGTGGACGAGATCGCCGAGCAGCTCGCGGCGAAGCTGCCGCAGACGACGCGCTACGCGAAGCAGCAGCTGAACTGGTGGCGCGACATCTCGTGGAACGAGACGATCGGTCACGCGCGAGACTGGCTCGCGCTCTCGATGCTGGGCGACGAAGCGAAGGAGGCGATTCAGTCATTCCTGGACAAGAAGAGCTAGTGCGCGTCGGGCGCGACGGCCGTATCGGCGTCGTACTGATGAACCGCCCCAAGCAGTTGAATGCTCTGTCGGGCGAGTTGATGGGCGCCGTCGTCGACGCGCTCGAGGAGCTCGACGCCGATCCGGAGATCCGCGCGATCGTGCTCGGCGGCAACGAGCGCGCGTTTGCCGCCGGCGCGGACATCGGCGAGCTCGCCGCGGGCACGCCGATCTCGCTCTACGAGAGCCGGCGGATCGATCAGTGGGACACGATTCGCGAGCTCCGCACGCCGCTCGTCGCGGCGGTGTCCGGTTTCTGTCTCGGCGGCGGGTGCGAGCTCGCGAT
The DNA here is from genome assembly GCA_036564885.1 of Gaiellaceae bacterium. Classification (GTDB taxonomy): domain Bacteria; phylum Actinomycetota; class Thermoleophilia; order Gaiellales; family Gaiellaceae; genus Palsa-739. The sequence goes on from DATCOE010000148.1 coordinate 14,410, forward strand.
GCTCTGCGACGTGATCGTCGCGTCGGAGTCGGCGAAGTTCGGGCAGCCCGAGATCAATCTCGGCGTGCTGCCCGGCGCGGGCGGGACGCAGCGTCTCACCCGCGCGGTCGGCAAGGCGGTGGCGATGGACATGATCCTCACCGGACGGATGCTCTCCGCACGGGAGGCGCTTGGGCTCGGGCTCGTCGCGCGCGTCGTCGCGAAGGAAGCGTGGCTCGACGAGGCGAAGCGCGTCGCGCGCGAGATCGCCGCGAAGGGGCCGATCGCCGTGCGGCTCGCGAAGGAAGCGGTCGACCAGGCGTTCGAGACACCGCTCGCCGCGGGCATCGCGTTCGAACGCCGCGCCTTCTATCTCGCCCGCGCGTCGGAGGACGCCGGCGAGGGACTGCAGGCGTTCGTCGAGAAGCGTCCCCCCGACTTCAAAGGCCGATAGATGGTTGATGCCACACCCGTGCACGCCTGGATGGTGGCTCAGGCGCGGCGCCGTGCGGCCGGCCCAGCCTTGACAAGGCAACCAGCCTTGCCTTCGGCTGGCCCGTCCACACGGCTTGGCCTGAGCCATCCCCAGACGCACCCGGCCATGGCACCAACCATCTAGGCTCCCCGCATGGCCGAGGTCGAAGTCACGCGCGAGGGCGCGGTGCAGACGATCACCCTCAACCGGCCCGAGGTGTTCAACGCGTTCAACCGGGCGGTGCACGCGGGCCTGCGCGAGGCGTTCAAGGAGGCGCGCGACCCCGAGGTGCGCGCCGTCGTCGTCACCGGTGCGGGCAAGGGCTTCTGCGCCGGGCAGGACCTGAAGGAGTTCTCGGAAGGCGGCGACGTCAGCGACTCGCTGCGCGCGACGTACCACCCGAACGTTCTCGCGATCCGCGCGCTCGACAAGCCGGTGATCGCCGCCGTCAACGGCGCGTGCGCCGGCGCGGGGCTGTCGTTCGCGTGCGCGTGTGACATCCGCATCGCCTCGGACGCCGCGACCTTCGTCCCGGGGTTCATCGGGATCGGCCTCGTGCCCGACGCGGGCGGCACGTATTTCATCCACCGTCTCCTCGGCGCGCCGCGCGCCTTCGAGTGGATGACGTCGAACCGGCGGCTGACGGCTGCAGAGGCACACGCCTGGGGGCTCGTCTCCGAGGTCGTCGACGCCGACGGGCTCGCCGCTCGGGCGGCCGAGCTCGCCGCGTTCTACGCGGGGCTGCCGACGCGCGCGATCGGGATGACGAAGCGGTTGTTCGACAACGCCGACTCCTCGACGCTCGACGAGCAGCTCGAGCTCGAGGCGCAGCTCCAGTCGGTCGCAGTGCAGAGCGACGACTTTCGGGAGGGCGTGGCCGCGTTCCTCGAGAAGCGGCCGCCGAGCTTCACCGGCCGCTGATCAACCAGCTAGGCCTGCGCGCAGACCTGGAGACCGAGCGCCTGGGCGGCGTGGCGGCTCGCGACGCCCTCCGCCTGGATGCGGCCGGCGGCCGCGGTGACCGCGGGGAAGTCGTGCCGGAGCGCTGCGTCGCCGAGGTCGCGGAGCGCGGCGCTGATCCGGCGGTCTGCGGCGAGCCACGACCGGACGGCCGCCGCGTCCTTGGCCGGCGGCTCGAGCTGCTCGAGCTTGATCCGGGCGGCCTCGTATAGCGGCCGCGTCTTGCCGACGTAGGCGACGATGTCGCTGTACGTCCGCGGTCGCGCGATGCGCTGCGTCGAGGCCTGGAACGCCGTGCAGACGGCGTCGGCGCGCTTCGCGAAATCGCCGTGCGAGAGCCTGCCGCCGCCGCCGCACCCGGCCGTGGCGAGGGCGCCCGCGGCGGCGAGCAGCAGGAGGAGAGGAGCGGTGCGGCGGCCCGGCACGCTGCCAGAGTGGCAGATGCGCGCGACGGAACGGCGACCCTGGCAGCGCGCGATCGAGCAGTACCGCTAGCTCAGCGGTGCCACGAGGGCGTCGAACAGCTTGTCGAGCTCGGCGGCGGGATCACCGCAGACGCCGGTGTGCACCGCGGACGGCTGGATGATCGTGCTCGACGGCGCGACGAGCCAGTGGAAGCGCGCCGTCGTGTCGAGCGCGGCGATCGGCCCCGCGTTGGCATCGCCGTGTGCGATGCGCTCGATCGCGTCGAGGTGGGGACGAACCGTCTGCGGGTCGACGTCGGGCCAGAGGGCGGACAGCCGCCGCTGGTCGAGCGCCGTGCGGGCGCCGAGGTAGTCGAGCGTCCGCGCGAACACGACGACGCCGACATTGACGCACTCGCCACGCTCGACGCGCGGCACGATGCGGTAGATCGCGTAGGAGAAGGGGCTACCTGCGCTCACGTGCCTTCTCTGCCTCCTGGACGAACGTTCGCTGCGACTCGAGCCGGCCGCGCAGGTACGCAACGTAGACCTCCGGGTCGTCGCCGTCGAGCCACTCGGCGGGGACGGCGCCGGCGATCTCCTCGAGCAGCTCCGGCGTGACCCGCGGCGCGAGCCGCTCGTCGGCCTCTGCGATCGACGCGGCGAACGGGAGCAGCACGTGATCGCGGATCGCCGGGAACGGGCCTCGAGCGTGATCGGGACCGGACTCGGCGGCGTGGTGGAAGGAGAGCGCCGCGCCATGGTCGATCAGCCACAGCCGGTCGTGCCACAGCCAGCAGGTTCGGGTTCTGCGCGGTGCGGTCGACGTTCGTCACGAGCGCGTCGAACCAGACGATCTCGGCTGCGAGCTCGGCGTCAGGAGCGATGCCGGTCGCGGGGCTGAACGGCAACGAGCCCGGCAGGAAGTCGACGCCGAGGTTGAGGCCGGCACTCGTCACGAGCAGCTCCTGGATCTCGGGATCCGGCTCCGCGCGCCCGAGCACGGCATCGAGCTCGACGAGCGCGAGCTCCGGTATCGCGAAGCCGAGCGCCCGCGCGAGCTCGCCCGCGACGACCTCCGCGACGAGCGCCTTGGGGCCCTGTCCGGCGCCGCGGAACTTGAGCACGTAGAGCCCGTCGTCGTCGGCCTCGACGATCGCGGGCAGCGAGCCGCCCTCGCGGAGGGGCGTGACGTAGCGCATCGCCGAGACTCGCCGGAGCTGCACGGTCTCAGAACGCAACGCGGCGCGGGACGTACGGCTCCTCGAGCCGCGCGATCTCGTCCGCGCTCAGCGCCAGCTGCTCGGCTGCGAGCGCATCTTCGAGGTGCTCGAGCTTCGTCGCGCCGACGATCGGAGCCGTGACGCCCGGGCGATGCAGCAGCCACGCGAGCGCGACCTGCGCCGTCGGGAGCCCGCGTGCCGCGGCAACGTCGGCAAGCCGATCGATCACGGCAGCGTCGAGCTCCGGGGTGTAGAGCGCATCCGCGAACGCGTCGGTCTTCGCGCGCGTCGTCAGCCGCTCTCCCGACGCACTCCGATTGCCGGCGAGCAGCCCGCGTGCGAGCGGGCTCCACGGAATCACCGCAATGCCCTGGTCGAGGCACTGTGGGATCATCTCGCGCTCCTCCTCTCGGTAGAGCAGGTTGTAGTGGTTCTGCATCGAGACGAAGCGCGTCTTCGCGACCGACTGCGCCTTCGCGAACTGCCAGGCGTACATGCTGCTCGCGCCGATGTAGCGCACCTTGCCGGCCTTCACGACGTCGTGCAGGGCCTCCATCGTCTCGTCGATCGGCGTCAGTGCGTCCCAGCGATGGATCTGGTACAGGTCGACGTAATCGAGCTCGAGCCGCTGGAGCGACGCGTCGATCGACGCGAGGATGTGCTTGCGCGAAAGACCGCTGCCGTTCTTGCCGGGCATCGTCTTTCCGCGCACCTTCGTCGCGACGACGTACTCCTCGCGCATCCCGAAGAGCTTCTTCAAGAGCCGGCCCGTCACTACCTCGCTCTCGCCGCCGTTGTAGACGTCCGCGGTGTCGAAGAACGTGATGCCGCCCTCGACCGCGCGGCGGACGATCGGCTCGGCGGCCGCCTCGTCGAGCGCCCACTCGCGCTCCGTGTGCTTTCCGAAGCTCATCATCCCCAGGCAGACGCGTGAGACGCGAAGCCCGGTACCGCCGAGGTTGACGTAATTCATGGTCTCTCCCGTCTAGATCGTCTTGAACTGCTCGAACGGCTGCCGGCAGCTCTCGCAGTAGCGGAGCGATCGGCACGGCGTGGGGCCGAAGATGTTCTCGAGCGTCGTCTGCGTCGAGTTGCAATACGGGCAGCGGAAGACGTTGGACTGCAGCTGCACGAGCGCCGGCGCGGACGCCTCGCGCGGTGCGGGCGGTGCGAAGCCGGCGGCGCGGAGCTTCTCGCGGCCGGCCGGCGTGATCTTGTCGGTCGACCACGAGTCGTCGGAGATCACGCGCACCTCGGCGTCCGCGCCAAGCTCGGTGACCTTCTCCTCGAGCGCGCGCTTCATCGCCTCGAGGGCGGGGCAGCCGAGGAACGTCGGCGTCAGCTCCACTCGGACGTGTCCGTCCTGGATGTCGACCGAACGGATGACGCCCAGCTCGACGAGCGAGACGACGGGGATCTCCGGGTCGGGGATCTCTCCGAACGCCGACCAGACCTGCTCCGCCGTCACCACTGCGCACCCGTGGGGGCCGAGCGGCGCACCATCGTCATCTCGTTCCACAGCTCGGCGAGCTCGCCGGTGTGCGTGCCGCGCTCGATCGCGTCTATCTCGGCGAGCCCGACGCGGCGTGCGAGCTCTGATCGCTGCCCTGCCTCGAGAATGCCGAGCGCGTACGGCCAGAGGTCCGTCACCGCCTCGCGGAAGCGGGGCTCGTCGCGCAGGCGCTCGTGCCACATCTCGGCGTGCATGCGGTGGTACACCTCTTCGCGGTCGATCTTTGCGGCAAGTCCTGAAACAGCAGAGTCGGCGTCCGAGCGCAGCGCTTCGATGCGGATGCGGTCGGCCTCCTCGTACAGCCAGCGCCGCGCGATCGTGTGCGCCCAGTCGAGCAGCCGCAGCTCGACGAGCGGCGCGCACCGGTACTCGTCGAGCGCGCGGTCGAACGCGAGCGCGTCTGCGTCCCCGGCTTCGGAGTGGGAGATCAGCAGCTCGTACACCGCGCGCGCATGGCCGATCTCGTTCTGGGCGATCGAAGAGAACGCGACGTCCTCCTCGAGCACGGGCGCGATGCCCGTCCACTCGGAGTCGCGCCAGCCGAGGACGAGCTCGTCGTCAGCGAGTCCAAGGAGGAGTTCGCTTTCAGCGGGGCCGAGCAGCAGCTCGTTCACGCGCCTCCTTCAGCCGAGCCTTGATCGAATAGCCGTCGACGCGGCGGTACTTCAGCTCGAACTCGTCCGCCCACTCGTCCACCGTCCGGATCGCGTCGCGCGGCACGAGCCACAGCGCGACCGACTCGCCGCGGCGGCCGTACTGCTCGCGCGCCCACGCCTCGGCGAACTCCGCGTCGGGTGCGGCGACGGAGCCGGCGTGCTCGAACGGCTGGCCGCGGCGCTCCTGCCGGAAGACCTCCCAGATCGGATGTGCGCCGTCGGGGTGCGCCCCGCTCATCGGCCAACCTTCGGTTGGACGCTCACGTGGCGAGCACGATGTCGCGGACCCACTTCTCCTGCTCGAGGAAGCGGCGGCGGAACGCGAGGCGTTCCTGCGTGCACGGCCCATGCCCTGTGACGACGTGCTTCAGCTCGTCCCAGTCCGGCTCGCTGTACGCCCACACGCCGTCCTCGTTGCGGCGCAGCTTCTGGTCGGGGAGCTCGAGCCCGAGCTCGAGGACCTGCGGCACGTAGCCCTCCAGGAACTGCTGTCTCGCTTCTTCGTTGCCCTGCGACTTGATCCGCCACTGGTACATCGGATCGTCTTCCTTCGGGATCGGATTTCCGTGGAACTGCATCAGCGGCCCCCACCAGCGGTTGACCGCCTCCTGCACGAGCTCGAACTGCGCGGGCGTCCCGGTGACCATTGCGAGGATCACGTCGCGGCCGTGGAGGATGTGGAACGACTCCTCCCAGCAGATCTTCTTCATGATCCGCGCGTACGGCGCGTACGAGCACTTGAGCAGCGCCTTCTGGCTGATGATCGCGGCCGCGTCCACGAGCCACGCGATGACTCCC
>DATCOE010000149.1:0-3756 GCA_036564885.1 Gaiellaceae bacterium
TGACGCCGGTCGTGAGATCGAAGGAGAGGTTCGTCCAGAAGCAGTTCGCGTGCGTGAGCAGCGCGCCCTTCGGCTTGCCGGTCGTGCCGGACGTGTAGATCAGCAGCAGCCCATCCTCGTCCGACACCTCTTCTACGGGCAAGTCCGGGGGTCTGACCCCTTCGGACGCGGCGAGCCGCTCGAACGCGTGCCCGGTCGCGACAGCACGCTCGTCGTACGCGTCCTCCACGAGGAACAGGGTCGGCTCGGCGTCGTCCAGCTGGTAGCGCAGCTCTGCCGGCGAGAGGCGCCACGACAGCGGCAGCAGGATCAGGCCGGCCTTCGCGCACGCGTAGAAGACCTGGACGTGCTCAGGCGTGCTGCCGGTCAGTGTCGCGACGCGGTCGCCGCGGCGCAGGCCCCGCTCGCGGAACGACGCGGCCAGCGCGTCGGAGCCCCCGTCGAGCTCGCGGTACGTGACGAGGCGACCGTCGTGGTCGATCGCAACGCGTTCGGGTGTCGTGCGCCGACGGTCGCGGATCCAGCGGTCGATCGTGTGCGGTCCGCTCACGAGCGCAGGAACTCCCGCACGATCGGGGCGAGCAGCTCCGCCTCCTGCCAGACGACGAGATGGCCCCGCTCGGGGACGACCTCGACACGCGCACCGGGAATCAGCTCACCGAGCAGATCGGCATTGCGCGGGTCGACGACCGTGTCGGCGCCGCCCTGGATGACGAGCGTCGGCGCAGCGATCTCCGGGATGCGGTCGTAGGCGTCGAACGTCGCGCCCGCATACGCCTGCGCCTGCCACCCGGCGAGCGTCGGCGCGCGTTCGAGCCGGTAGGCGAAGATCTCCTCGACGAGCTCTGGACGCTCGCGTACTCCGTGCACGCCGAGCGAGCTCTCGACCATCAGGCGCAGGCCCGCCTCCCGTTCCAGCGTCGGGAACCGGCCAAACGCCTCGAGACCGGCCTGCGGCATCGGGTGCGAACGCGTTCCTCCCGGCGCCGTCGACGCCAGCACGAGCTTCCGAACGCGGTCCGGATACGTCAGCGCGATCTCCTGTGCGATGTAGCCGCCGAGGCTGACTCCGAACACGTGCGCGCGATCGATGCCCGCGGCGTCCAGCACCGCGACGGCGTCGGCGGCCATCTGCGACACGGCATACGGCCCGTCGGGAACGTCGCTCTCGCCGACGCCGCGGTTGTCGAACAACACCACCTCGAATTCGTCGGCGAGGAGCGCCGGCAACGGCCCCCAGCCGCGGCGGTCGTAGCCGAGCCCGTGCACGAACAGCAGCGGCTCGCCCTCGCCGAGGACCTCGTACGCGATGCGCACGCCGCCCGAGATCGCCTCGCTCATACACCCTCCTGGGGATCGGTGACCGGACTTTCGCCGACCCCGCCGGTGGCGCCGCCGGGACGGATGGACTCTTCGAGCCTGCGCAGCCCCGAGGGTCGGCCGCGCGCGGCGAGCCCCGCGAGCCCGCCCGGCAGGAACACGACGATCAGGATGAACGCCGTGCCGAGCAGAAAGAGCGGCTGCGAGAGCGGCGTGCGCAGCACGCCCGGGAGGCCCTGGATCGCCGACGAGCTCCCGAGCGCCGTGAGCCGGTCGTCGAGGTAGTGGTAGAGGATCCCGCCGAGCACGGCGCCCCAGCGCGAGCCCGCACCGCCGATCACGACCATCAGCAGCAGGGTCAGCGTGAAGTTCGCCGTCGTGACGACCGGCGTCGAGCCGCTGTTGAGCAGCAGGTAGACGATGCCGCCGGCCGTCGCGAGGACGGACGAGAGCACGAACGCCTGCAGCTTGTAGGCCCACGGGCGCATACCGAGCACCTCGACGCGCAGCTCGTTCTCGCGGATCGCCTGCCAGACGCGTCCGGGCGACGATTCCACCGCCCAGCGCACGACGAAGAAGACGATCGCGAGATATGCAAGCGCGACCCAGTAGAGGTTCTTCGTGTTCACGATCCCGACGAACGCATGGGGCAGCTTGTGGTAGTCGGCGCCGAGCCCCTCCTCGCCGTGCGTCCAGTGGTGGGGGTCCTTCAGCACGAGAACGTTGCCGGCCTGCGCGAAGGCGAGCGTCACCATCGCGAACGCGATGCCCGTCACGCGCATGCTCACGAATCCGAGCACTGCGGAGAGCACGAGCGAGAGCACGAGCGCGAAGACGATTCCCGTCGCGAAGCTCCAACCCCAGACGGTGATCGCGATGTTCGTGATGTAGACACCGAGCGCGATGTACAGCGCATGTCCGAACGAGAGCAAACCCGTGAAGCCGAACTGAAGGTCGTACGTCAGCGCGAGCGCGCCGTAGAGCATGCAGGCCGCGAGGAGATTGAGCGTGCCCGGCGACGAGAACGACCCGTCGAAGAGCCTCGGAATGTGCAGGCCGATCTTCGGCACGAAAGCGAGCGCGACGAAGATGACGAGCGGGAACGCGAAGTCGGCGAAGAGCTTGCTCCTCATGCCCGGCCCCCGACGACCGCGCCGGCGAGACCTCGCGGGCGAACGAGCAGCACCACGCCGAGCAAGAGCACGACCACCATGTCACCGATGCCGGAGGACGCGTAGTAGTTCGTGTACTGCTGCGTCAGGGCGACGACGACGGAGGCCGCGGCCGAACCACCGATCGAGCCGAGACCGCCGATGACGACGACGATGAACGCGAAGATCAACAGGTTGACGCCCTGATCCGCGCCGATCACGTTGAAGTACACCCCGCTCAGAACGCCGGCGATCGCGGCGGCGACGCCCCCGACCGCGAAGACGAGCGTGAAGGCCTTGCGCACGTCGATGCCGAGCGCCGTCACCATCGCGCGGTTCTCGACTCCCGCGCGGATGATCAATCCGTACCGCGTCTTCCGGAGGAACAGCTGGAGGAGCACGAGCACGAGCGCCGCGGTCGCGATCTCGATGAAGCGATCGTTCGGCACGTGCGCCCCTGCGACGGTCGTCGTCCTGTGCAGCCAGCCGGGTACCACGTACTCCTTGGGGTCGGGCCCCCAGATGCCTTGGACGAGCGCGACGAACGCGAGTGACAGGCCGACGGTGACGAGCACCTGCTCGATGTGCCGTGTGTAGAGCGGGCGGATCAGGATGAGCTCGACGAGCGCTGCGAACAACCCGCCGATCAGGAGACCCATCAGCGCGCCGAGCAAGAAGCGGAGGAGCACGGAGTGCACGCCGTCGAACACATGCGCCGACGTCCACCACGAGGCGTATGCACCGACGGTGATGAACGCGCCGTGCGCGAAGTTGAGGACGCCCATGAGCCCGTAGATGAGCGACAGGCCTGATGCAACGAGAAAGTACATCGCGCCGAGGCCGAGCCCTGTAATCGCGATGAGGATGAAGGTGCTCACTCGTGCCCACCGCCCGACACGCTGAGCAGGCGCTTGACGAGCTCCGGCTGGTTGAGCAGCTCTTCCGCGCGAGCCTGGTGGACGACGCGGCCCTGGTCGAGCACGATCACGTCCTTCGCGATGCGCCGCACGACGCCGAGGTTCTGCTCGACGAGCAGAACGGTCGTCAGCTCGGAGAGGCGCTCGAGCACGCGCGCGACGTCGGCGACGAGCGCTGGGGCAAGCCCCTTCGTCGGCTCGTCTACGAGCAGGAAGCGGTTGTCGTTGAGCAGCGCCCGCCCGATCGCGACCATCTGCTGCTGGCCGCCCGACAGCGTTCCGGCGCGCTGCCCTCCGCGTCCCTTCAGCTCGGGGAAGAGCTCGTAGACGAGGTCGTAGCGCGGCTCGGCGTCGCGCTCGGCGAGTCG
>DATCOE010000150.1:0-20353 GCA_036564885.1 Gaiellaceae bacterium
CGAATCGCCCCGGAGCGTGAACCACTGGTTGCCGGCCTCGTCGATCTCCTCCGTCGCTCCGGTCCCGGCAACCTTGTCGCGGAGCCAGCCGCGCGCGGTCTCCCACGTCTCGGTCCAGGCGACCCGCTGGGCCCCGTTCTCGTCGCCGGTGAGCTCGCGAAGCTCTTTCAACTCGCCGACGGTGCGTAACGGATCGAGCGGCATCGCCGACGATCCTACAACGGGTCACGGCAACCGACCTGGCGTGATAAGACAAGGCCCGTGGCCGACGCCGCTGTCGCGAGCCCCGTCCCGCGCCGCGCCGTCCACTCGGCGCCGCTCGCGCGCGCCGCAGGACGGGCCGGCGCCGTGGTCGCCGTCCTGCTCGTGCTCGTCGGCCTCTGGGAGCTCTACCGCTGGATCTGGAGCTCGGCCGCGTGGACGTGGCCGTTCGTCGTCGACTCGACCTCGATGCCGCACGTCTGGACGATCCTCAAGGCGTTCGGGCAGCCGGCGCAGGTGAACCAGCCCGCGCTGATCGACATCCTCCTGCACAAGTCGCTCTTCACGGCGAAGGAGGCCGTCGTCGGCTTCGGGCTCGGCGCCGTCATCGGCTTCGCGCTCGGCGTCGTGCTCGCGCACTCGCGCCTGCTGCAGCGCGGCTTCCTGCCGTACATCGTCGGCAGCCAGACGATCCCGATCCTCGCGATCGCGCCGATGGTCGTCGTCTGGGTCAATCCGAAGCTGCCCGGCCCGTTCCAGGGCTGGGGGGCCGTCGCGGTGATCGCCGCGTACCTAACCTTCTTCCCGGTGACGATCAACACCCTGCGCGGTCTGGAATCCGCGGATCCGCGCGCACTCGAGCTGATGCGCACGTACGCAGCGAGCCGCTGGACCGTGTTGTGGAAGCTGCGCGTACCGTCGTCGCTCCCGTACGTCTTCTCGGCGCTCAAGCTCGCCGCGACGGCGAGCATCGTCGGGGCGATCATCGGCGAGCTCCCGTCGGGGCTGCAGAGCGGGCTCGGCGGCGCAATCCTCAACTTCAATCAGTACTACTCGCTCGAGCCGCAGGAGCTCTGGGCGACGAACATCGTCGCGGCCGCCCTCGGCATCCTCTTCTTCTCGGTCGTCGTGCTGGCCGAGAAGATCGTCGTCCGTCGGGCACCGGAGAACGTCGCGTGAACGCGAACGCCGGACAGCCGGTCGTGCGCATCGACGGCGTCACGAAGACGTTCGCCCACGGCAACGTCACGGCGCTGCAGGACATCGATCTCGAGCTGATGCCGGGCGAGTTCGTCGCGCTGATCGGTCCGTCCGGCTGCGGCAAGTCGACGCTCCTGCGCGTGATCGGCGACCTCGTCGAGCCGAGCGCCGGCTCCGTGACCGTGAACGGCAAGCCTGCCAAGCGCGCGCGCGCCGACCGCGACTACGGAATCGTCTTCCAGGACTCCGTGCTCTTCGACTGGCGCACGGTCGCGAAGAACATCGGCTTGCCGCTCGAGATGCTCGGCTGGGACCGCGACAAGCGGAAGCAGCGCATCGACGAGATGCTCGACCTCGTCGAGTTGCGCGGCTTCGAGGAGCACCACCCGTGGCAGCTCTCCGGCGGCATGCAGCAGCGCGTCTCGATCGCACGCGCATTCGCGTTCGAGCCTGCGCTCCTGCTGATGGACGAGCCGTTCGGCGCACTCGACGAGATGACCCGCGAGCGGCTCAATCTCGAGCTGCTCTCGATCTGGCAGCAGCTCGGCTCGACGGTCGTCTTCGTGACGCACTCGATCTCCGAGGCGGTGTTCCTCTCGACGCGGGTCGTCGTGATGAGTCCGCGGCCGGGCCGGATCGCGGGCATCGTGCCGATCGACCTGCCGTACCCGCGCGGAGTCGAGACGCGCGAGGACACACACTTCTTCGAGCTCGTCACCCAGGTGCGCGAGATCCTGCGCGCACGCGGCGAGCACCTGCTCCCGGAAGAGGAGCTCGGCTTGATCGAGGCGCCCGAATGAGCGCGCTCTTCGTCACTCCGTCGGTTGGCAAGCGGGCAGCCAGGCGCGCGGGCGACTGGGTCCCGGCGATCGCCGTGTTCGTGCTGGCGATCGTCGTCTGGGAGGGCGCGATCTCCGTGTTCCACGTGCAGCAGTTCCTGCTCCCGCGGCCGAGCGACATCGTCCGGTCGTTCTGGAACGACCGGCACACGCTCTGGCCCGCCGGTTGGACCACGTTCAAGGAAGCGCTCGGCGGCTTCGCGCTCGGCTCGCTCGGCGGCATCCTCGTGGCAACGGTCGTCGGTCGTTTCCGCGTCGTCGGGAACGCGCTCATGCCGATCGCCATCGCGGCAAACGCGGTCCCGATCATCGCCTTCGCACCGATCGCAAACGCGTGGTTCAACCCGCTGTCGTCGACCTCGAAGATGGCGATCGCCGGCGTCCTGTGCTTCCTCCCAGTGATGGTGAACACGATGCGCGGCCTCCAGAGCTCCGATCCGCGCCAGATCGAGTTGATGCGCTCCTACGCGGCGAGCGAGCTCGAGATCTGGCGGCGTGTGCGAGTTCCGACGGCGCTTCCCTACCTCTTCACGGCGCTCAAAGTCGCCAGCGTGCTCGCGATGATCGGCGCGATCGTCGCCGAGTACTTCGGCGGCGCCTTCAACGCGCTGGGCGTGCTGATCCGCTCCGACGCGCAGGTCCTCGACTTCCAGACGGCCTGGGCCGGGATCCTCGTCGCCTCACTGCTCGGCCTCACGCTCTACGGGGCGGTCGTGCTCGCGGAGCGCGTGCTCGTGCGCTGGACGCCGGCCGGCCGCGAGGCGTGAGCGGCACTCGTAATCCGCCCTCGGGCGCGTAAGAATCGAGCTACGACACGTGCCAAGAAGAGAGAGCAGGAAACGATGGAAAGGGGCAGTTGCATGAAGAAGCGGTCGATCGTGGGGACACTCATCCTTCTCGCCGTGTGCGCGGCGCTCGTCGCGGGCACGACATCGAGGGCGTCGGCTTCGCCGAGCTCGGCGAAGCTGACGAAGATCACGCTCCAGCTCAAATGGGTGCCGCAGGCGCAGTTCGCCGGCTACTACGCGGCGTCCCTCAAGGGTTTCTACAAGGCGCAGGGACTCGACGTGACCCTGAAGAACGGCGGCCCGGACATCATCCCGGAGCAGGTCGTCGCGTCCGGTCAGGCCCAGTTCGGCGTCAACTGGCTGCCGAGCCTGCTCGCCGCTCGCGACAAGGGCACGCTGCTCGTCAACATCGCGCAGGTCTTCGCGCGCTCGGGCATGACGCAGCTGACCTGGAAGAGCTCGGGCATCACGTCGATCGCGAAGATGAAGGGCAAGAAGGTCGCCAACTGGCTCGGCGGGAACCAGTACGAGCTCTTCGCCGCACTGACGAAGGCCGGCATGCACCCCGACAAGAACCAGGGCGTGACCATCGTCCAGCAGCCGTTCGACATGGGGCTCCTACTCAAGAGCCAGGTCGACTCCGCCTCGGCGATGACGTACAACGAGCTCGCCCAGGTGCTCGAGTCGAAGAACCCGAAGACCGGCAAGCTGTACACGCTCGCCGACCTGAACGTGATCAAGATGCAGGATGCCGGGACCGGCATGCTCGAGGACGGCCTGTTCTCGACCGCGTCGTGGCTGAAGAGCGCCGCCAACCAGGCGATCGCCGTGAAGTTCATCGTGGCCTCGCTGCAGGGATGGATCTACTGCCGCGACCACCAGGCCGAGTGCGTCCAGATGACGCTCAAGGAGGGCCCGACCCTTCCGAAGGGCCATCAGACCTGGATGATGAACGAGATCAACAAGCTCGTCTGGCCGAGCTCGAGCGGAATCGGGATCATGAACGCGGGGGACTATGGCCGCACCGCGTCGATCTCGAAGCAGTTCGGCGTGATCAAGAAGGCGCCGTCCTCTGGCGCGTACCGGACCGATCTCGCGACGAAGGCGGTCGCGCTGCTGAAGAAGCAGGGCCTCGACGTCAACGGGGCGAGCTGGAAGGCCGCCGTCGTCAAGGTGACCGCGAACGGCAAGTAGCCGACCGGCTCAGCCGGGTCTCTCTCGCCCAGGGCCGCTCACACGAGCGGCCCTGGGCTATTTAGAGTCTGGGAAACGGTCGTGCGGAAGGAGGGGTTTCCATGTCGGTTCTGATTCGTAACGGTCGCGTCGTCACCGCCGCCGACGACTACGTCGCCGATCTCTACGTCGAGGACGAGACGATCACGCTGATCGGCGAGTCGCTCGACGTGCAGGCCGACAAGGTGATCGACGCTGCCGGCAAGTACGTGCTGCCGGGCTGCGTCGACCCACACACGCATCTGGACATGCCGTTCGGCGGAACGGTGACGATCGACGACGTCGAGGCCGGGCAGACGGCGGCCGCATTCGGCGGCACGACGTGTCACGTCGATTTCATCATCCAGCCTCAGGGCCAGACCTTCGCGCAGGCGCTCGAGGAGTGGCGCTCGAAGGCCGCCGGCAAGCAGGTGATCGACATGGGCTACCACATGGCCGTCACCGATCTGCAGGGCGGCGGCACGCTGGAGGAGCTTGCGTCGCTGCCCGAGCAGGGCATCACCTCGTACAAGCTCTTCATGGCGTACAAGGGCGCGCTGATGGTCGACGACGAGACGCTCTTCCGCACGATGGAGGTCGCGGCGCAGACCGGCGCGCTCGTGATGGTGCACGCCGAGAACGGGGACGTGATCGACGTGCTCGTGAAGCAGGCGCTCGCGGCGGGCAACACCGCGCCGCTGTATCACGCACTCACGCGCCCGCCCGAGGCCGAAGGCGAGGCGACGAACCGCGCAATCCAGCTCGCACACCTCGCGGGCGCGCCGCTGTACGTCGTCCACGTGACGTGCAAGGAGTCGGTCGAGCCGATCGCGCGCGCACGGGAGAAAGGCTGGGACGTCTGGGGCGAGACGTGCACGCAGTACTTCTTCAACAGCCTGGACGACATCGCGAAGCCGAACTTCGAAGGCGCGAAGTACGTCTACTCGCCTCCGGTGCGCGACGCGTCGAACCATCAGGTGCTCTGGAACGCGGTGCGCAACGACGCGCTGTCGGTGATCTCGACCGATCACTGCGCATTCCTCTTCGACGGGCAAAAGACGCTCGGCAAGGACGACTTCTCGAAGATCCCGAACGGCGGCCCCGGCCTCGAGAACCGGCTGCAGATGATCCACGAGTTCGGCGTTCGCACGGGCCGGATCAGCCTCAACCGGATGGTCGAGCTGCTCGCGACGAATCCCGCGAAACTCTTCGGCCTCTACCCGCGGAAGGGGACCGTCACGGTCGGCTCCGATGCAGACCTCGTGATCTTCGACCCCGAGAAGCAGGTCACGATCTCGGCGGCAACGCACCACTCCCGCTCCGACTACAACCTCTACGAGGGAACCACGGTGACCGGCTCACCCGAGATCGTGCTGCTCCGCGGGCGGGTGCTCGTCGAGAACGACGAGCTCGTCGCAGCGCCCGGGATCGGACAGTTCGTGGCGCGCGCCCGCTTCGGCGAGGAGCTCCGGCCGGCCCGCGCGGCCGTCGCACCGTAAGAAGGCGGGGCGCGAAGCGCCCCATTCCGTTAGCCACCTGGTTCGCAACCGGGCCGTGCCGCAACGTGGTCGTTGTCGGATCGTCGGTCGGCCTGGTTGCATTGGAACCAGGTTGCGGCCGTTGCTTTGCAGCAGAGCCGGGCGCCTCGCGGCGCCCGGCTCGTGCTGCGTCCTAGACCGCTGTGGGCGCCTGCACGGGCTGCTTGGCCTTCGCAAGCAGCGGCGTCAGCGCGTAGTAGAGGATCGCGGCCACGCCGAGCCCGGTGAGCCACGAGAGGTCGATGTTGTGCGTCGCCTTCGCGATCGGGCCCTGGAGCGCCGGGACGAGCCCGTAGCCCCACGCCCAGCCGGCGACGAGCCCGCTGAGCATGGCGATCACGGCCGCCCAGTTCACGTCGCCGTAGATCGACGTCTCCGGTGACGCGTAGAGCGCCTCGACGTCGATCTTGCCGCGACGGAACACGAAATAGTCGACGAGCATGACCCCTGCCCACGCGGAAATCCACAGCACGACCGACGACAGCCACTGGTCGAACCGCGTCGCCCAGCTCGCGGACTGGATGAACCAGATCAGGACTGCGGTGCCGACGATCGACACGACGACGCTGACCTTCCAGCGAGCAATCTTCAGATCGAGCGAGAGCGCCGCAAGCGTCGCGGAGTAGAGGTTGAGGATGTTCGTCGCAACCGGCCCGTGCATGACGAGGAAGAGAACCGGAATCGAGAACGCGCCGAACGCCGCAGTCACGAAGTCGGCCGGATCCTGCGACACGCCGGCACTTGCGATCGACGCGCCGAGGAAACCCAGCCAGACGGTTGGGATGAAGATCGCCGACGCCGTCGTCCAGAACACCTTCTTGTCGCTGACGCCGGGCTTGATGAAGCGCGTGTAGTCCGACGACCAGGTGAGCCAAGTGATCCCCCAGCCCACGCCGATCGCGGTCAGGAGCTGAGTGACCGCCGTGAGCTTGTCGGCGCCGTGAGCGGCCGAATGGCTCCACACGACGTTCACCTTCGTCCAGGCGAGGATGCTCATCACGATCACGATCACCGCGGCGACGGGCACCGTGTACTTCTCGAACGACTGGATGAGGTAGAAGCCGACGATCGCGATCACGACCTGCACGGCCATGATCCCGATTCCGACGGCGTACTTCGTGCCCATGCCGGGGTGGTGGTAGCCCATGTGCTTGAAGATCCCGAGCACGAGGTCGAGCACGACCCAGGTGTTGACGCCGAGCCACCCCATCGTCATCAGCAACTGGGCAACAGCGGGCAGATAGGCGCCGCGGCGACCGAACGCCGCACGCGAGAGCACCATCTGGTTCACGCCGGTTCGATGGCCCATGACGCAGAAGACGCCGAAGAACGCGCAACCGACGAGATTGCCGATGACGAGGACGAGCAACGTCTCGACAACGCTCAGGCCGAGAATGATCCCCAGGGCCCCGAGGATCCAGTTGATCGGCGCGATGTTCGCGCCGGCCCAGATCCAGAACTGCTGCACCGGCGTCGACGTGCGATCCGCTGCGGGGACCTGCGCGATGCCGTGCTGGTCGAGCTGGACGGCCTCAGCCAGCTCGGTGCGCTGTTGCTCCATTGCTGTTCCTCCCTGTCGACCCGACGATCCGTCCCGGATTCTCCGCCTCCCGTCAGACGGAGACAAGCGCACGAGGCGGCGATGAAGCATGGTCCCGCCTCGTGCGCTTGGTGGGTCTGATTTCGGGCGCCTCCGGCCCGGGCGCCAGAGGCGCGGAGCTATGCGTCCGGATAGAGGCCGGGCTCGACGATGACGGGCGTCAACGTCTTGCGTTCGACGCCCGCGTCCTCTCGAGCCCGGCGTGCAGCCTCGCTGCAGGCGACGAACTCGACATCGCCGAAGGCCAGCGCGCGGTCGATCAGGGTGCGGAGCACCTCGACCCGGTGCGGACGTCCGGAGAGGAACGGGTGGCACGTGAGGACGAAGAGGCACCCGTAGCGGCGCATCGCGTCGAGCTCGCTCGTCCAGAGGTCGAGCACCTTCGTCGGCGCCTCGATCGCGGAGCGGAACGACGGATCGGGGATGTAGGCGTACTGCTCCCAGTCGTCGAGCGACCAGTGCACGGGCAGCTCGACGATCTCCCCTGCTCCGGTGTCGAGCACGTACGGCTTGTCGGAGTCCATCAACGAGGAGTCGTACTCGAGGCCGTACTGCGCGACGATCTGCGGCGTGCGCCAGCCGGGCTCCCAGCTGGGGCAGCGGAAGCCCTTCGGGTCGGCACCGAGGGCACGCAGCGAGGCGAGCGCGCGCTCGAAGTCGGCGCGCTCCTCGTCTTCCGTCAGGGCGAACGGCGAGCGGTGGGCGTACGAGTGATGCCCGATCTCGTGTCCCGCCGAGAGGATCGCCTCGACGACCTGCGGGTAGCGGTCGGCCGTCCAGCCCGGGACGAAGAACGTCGCGGGCAGCGAGTACTCGCGCAGCAGGTCGAGGATGCGCGGGACGCCGACGAGCGGGCCGTACGCCTGATGCGACATCACGCCCGCGTTGCGCGCGTAGAGGCCGCTCTCGGCGAGGATCGGCGCCTCCGCGTCGACGTCGAAGGTCAGGCAGGCGAGGACCGCGCTGTCGCCGAGCCAGCTCATGCGCGGGCCTCCGGCGCGCCGGCGATCGCGCGGAGCGAGAGGAGGTCATAGACGACGTTCGCCGCCGCGAGCGCGGTCTGCATCCCCGCGCCGTCGTACGGCGGCGACACCTCGACGACGTCGCAGCCGGCGAGCTTGACGCCGCGCAGGGCCCGCAGGAACGAGAGCGCTTCGGCGGTCGAGAAACCGCCGACCTCAGGCGTGCCGGTGCCGGGCGCAAACGCCGGGTCGAGGAAGTCGATGTCGAAGGACATGAACACCGGCCGATCGCCCACGGTGTCGAGCACGAGCTTGCCGTACTCCTCCGCGCCGAGGTCGCGCAGCTCATCGGTCGTCAGCACCGTGAAGCCCATGTCCTTCGCGACGTCGATGTCCTCGGCGCCGTAGAGCGAGCCGCGCATGCCGGCCTGGACCGACGAGGCCGCATCGACGACCCCTTCTTCCACGGCTCGCTTGAACGTCGTGCCGTGAAAGTACTTCTGCCCGAAGTACTGCTCCCACGTGTCGCCGTGCGAGTCGAGCTGCACGAGTGCGAGCGGCCCGTAGCGGCGCGCGAGCGCCCGCAGCTCGGCGAGCGTGATCGAGTGATCGCCGCCGAGCGCGGCCGGGAAGATGCCGGCGTCGACGATGGGGGCGAGCGCCTCCTCGACCTGCGCGTACGTACGCTCCGTGTCGCCCGGGGAGACGGGCACGTCGCCGTAGTCGACGAGCGAGAGCGACTCGACGACGTTGACCGCGAGCCCGGGGTTGTACGGCCGGATCAGGGCCGAGGCCGACCGGATCGCCTCCGGGCCGAACCGCGGTCCGGTGCGGTAGCTCGTGGCGGTGTCGAACGGGATGCCGTAGACGGCGGCGTCGACGCCTGCGAGGTCGGTGACGTGCGGCGCCCGCATGTAGGTGCGGATCCCCGCGAAGCGCGGAATTACCTGGGCGTCGAGCGGGCGGTACGGGGGCTGCGCCATTGGTACGAGCCTATCCCCCCTGACTTAACGCGTCCCAAACATCCGCTCGTCTAGCCTCGGAGCGTGGGGTCGATGGCCGGAAGGACGATCGCGGTGCTCGCAGCCGCCCTGGCGCTGTGCGCCCCGGCTGCGGCTGCGACGTATGCGAAGGGCGTCGACGTGTCCAACTGGCAGGGGGCGGTCGACTGGCTCCAGGTCGGCGACGACGGCTACAGCTTCATGTTCGCGAAAGCAACCGAGGGCACGACCTTTACCGACATCACCTATGCGGTCAATCGCGCGGGCGTGCAGGGCGTGGGACTGCGCCTCGGTGCGTACCATTTCGCGAGACCGGCGGGATCGGGTGACGCCGCGATCGTCGCGAGCGGCGTCGCGCAGGCCGATCACTTCGTCGACATCGCACAGCCGAAATCGGGGGACCTACCCCCCGTGCTCGACCTCGAATCGAACGGCGGTCTCGCACCGGCCGCCCTCGTCCGCTGGACGCAGGTGTGGCTCGACGAGGTGTCCGCGCGAACGGGGGTCAATGCGCTCATCTATGCGTCGCCGAGCTTCTGGAAGACCTCGCTCGGCGACACGTCGGTCTTCGCCGGCGCCGGTCATCCGTTGTGGATCGCGCACTGGACGACGAGCGCCGGGCCGCTCGTCCCGGCGTCCAACTGGAACGGGGGCGGCTGGACGTTCTGGCAGTGGTCGAAATGCGAGTCTGTGGCGGGGTTCGCACATTGCGTCGACGCCGACCGGGCCAACGGATCGAGCGCGATTCCCTTCGCGATCAAGCCCTTCCCCGGTGGGCCGCCCGCCTCCAGCACGCCGCCGACGATCGTCGGCACGGCGAAAACCGGTTCGAAGTTGGCGGGCATCCCGGGCTCGTGGAGCGGCGGCAAGCCGGTCGCGTTCAGCTACCAGTGGCAAACGTGCGACGCCGCCGGCGCGGGCTGCACGCCGATCTCCGGTGCGGCGCTCGAGACGTACACGCCGACGGCAGCCGACGTCGGCCACGCGCTCACGCTCGCCGTCACGGCAGTGTCAGCGCGTGGCAGCGCCGCCGTGTCGACGCCCCCGACGCTCGCCGTGGCAGCGTCCGGCTCGGACGTTGCGACACCACCCGCTGTGCTGACGGCGCCGCAGGTCACGGGTTCGGCGCAGGTCGGCCAGACGCTGGCGGCAGCCGTCGGAGCCTGGACCGGCTCACCCAGCACGTTCGCATTCCAGTGGCGCCGCTGCGAAGGCGCCGGTGCCGCCTGCGCCGCCCTGCCCGGCGCGGCGACCTCAACGTATGTGCTCACGCCGGGCGACATCGGCACGACCGTCTCACTCGTCGTCACGGCTACCGGGAAGGGCGGCTCGCAGTCGGCGACTGCGCCGACAACGGCCGTCGTGGGCGCTGCACCCGTGCCCGCTGCCGTCGCGGGGCCGCTCGTCGCACAACCCGGCGCAGCAGGCGCGGTCGTGACCGCCGACGGCCGCGCCACCGTCACGTGGCAGCCGGGATCGGTGCCGGACGGCACCGCCGTGTCGCTGGACGCGGGTGAGACGACACCTGCGATCGCCGGGAGCGGCGTGTCGCTCACGCTCAGTCCGAGCCAGAGCACGCTGCCGTGGCCGGTCGACGTCGCCTACGCGGCCGCACCGGCCGGCCAGGTCGCGGCGTTCTCCACCGACGGCAAGATCTGGGTCCCGATCGACGCACTCACATCGGCGTCGCTGCAAGGCAACCTCCTGCTGGGCACGTACGACGCGGGCGGGGTGCTGCACGTGTTGACGCGACGGGCGGGCCGCATTGCGTTCTTCCGCCCCGGCCGCTGGGGCGATCCGCGGCGCATCTCGCCGAAGGCCCCGGTCGTCCGCCCGCTGACGCCGCTGGGCGTCTCGCGGCAGCGCGACGGGACGATCCTCCTCGTCACGCGCCTCTCGACGAGCTCGCAGGCGCACCTCTACGCGACGGTGCTGCCGACGCACGGCGCGCAGCCGCCGATCTTGAAAGCGGGCTCCCGCTTTGCGATCCCACTCGGAGGCGGGTCGACGCGGACGGTGCAGGTGCTCGTGCTCAACTCGGGCGGCTTCCCGGTGCGGCTGCGGCTCTCCGGGCGGGGAGTCGCGACACGGGCTCTCGTGCGGATCCGCGTGACGGCGATCGACCCGTGGGGCAGGCGCGGCGCCTTCACCGTCTCGTTCCGCGCGCCCTAGAGGCCTGGTGCGGATCAGCCGCACGCACGCATGCCGAATCCACACCAGACCTCTAGACTCGCGCGCATGAGCGCCGACCTCATCGTGCGCAACGCGCGGCTGCTGGACGGGAGGCTCGTCGACCTCGTGGCCCAGGACGGGCGCTGGACGCGCATCGGCGAGTCGCTCGCTGCCGACGGTGCGCCGGAGCTCGACGCAGACGCGCGCCTCGTCACCGCGCCGCTCGTCGACTGCCATCTCCATCTCGACGCGTCGCTCACCGCCGGCCGGCCGCGCTGGAACGAGTCGGGCACGCTGATCGAGGGGATCCACGTGTGGGGCGAGCTGAAGCCGAGCCTCACCGAGCAGGACGTCTTCGACCGCGCACGCGAGATCGTGCGCTGGTCGGTCGCGCAGGGAACGATGTTCATTCGCGCGCACGCCGACGTGTCGGGTGAGAACGAGGCGATGGTGCGCGGGCTGCTCCGGTTGCGCGACGAGGTCGCCGACCTCTGCACGATCCAGGTCACCGCGTTCCCGCAGGACGGCATCTTCGCGCGCGACGGCGACGACGAGCGACTCGAGAACGCGCTGCGGCTCGGCGTCGACTGCGTCGGCGGGATCCCCCACTACGAGCCGACGTCGGAGCTCGGCCTGAAGGAGGTACACCGCGTCTTCGAGCTGGCGAAGCAGTACGGACGGCGTGTCGACGTGCACTGCGACGAGACCGACGATCCAGGGAGCCGCTTCCTCGAGGTGATGGCCGACGACACGGTGAAGTTCGGCCTCGGCGGGCGCGTGACCGCGAGCCACTGCACTGCAATGGGCTCGTACGAGCCGTACTACTCGTCGAAGCTGCACGGCTTTCTGAAGCGCGCCGGGATCAACATCGTCGTCAACCCGTTCGCGAACTCGCTCATCCAGGGCCGGCTCGACGTCTATCCGAAGCGGCGCGGGTTCGCGCAGCTGAAGGAGCTCCTCGCGGCGGGAGTCAACGTCTCGCTCGGCAACGACGTGATCAT
The DNA here is from genome assembly GCA_036564885.1 of Gaiellaceae bacterium. Taxonomy (GTDB): domain Bacteria; phylum Actinomycetota; class Thermoleophilia; order Gaiellales; family Gaiellaceae; genus Palsa-739. Next base: position 12,296 of record DATCOE010000150.1, read on the forward strand.
GGATCCGTGGTACTCGCTCGGCCGCGCCGACATGGTGGAGGCTGCGAGCCTCGCGCTGCACTTCACGTACATGAGTGGACGCGAGGAGATCGCCGAGATGCTGCGCTGCGCCACGGAGCGCGGCGCGCGCACGCTCGCGGTGGAGGACGAGTACGGGATCGAGGAGGGCAAGCCCGCCGACCTCGTCGTCTACGACGCGCCGAGCGCGCTCGAGGTGATGCGGCTGCATCCGCCGCGGCGCTGGGTGATCCGCCGGGGCCGCGTGGTCGCGGAGACGACGCCCGCGAAGACGACGCTGCTCGGCGAGCCCGTCACCTTCGCGCCCTGAGCTGTCGCCTCACCTCGCAGTCAACCTGGGGCGGCGCTGGCAGGTCGCCACGATCAAGCTGACGAACGCGAACATCTCGGCCTATGTCCCACACGGGCTGACCGAGTCGTGGTCGTTCACGTACCAGAAGATCGAGTGGACGTGGCTCGGCGACGGCGGCATCAGCGCCCAGGACGACTGGGAGGCAGTCGTCTAGGAACGCCGGGGTCAGGCTCCGCGTCGCAGCGCCTGACCCCAACGGCTCGCGTTACCGCGTCTGCGGGAAGCCGAGATCGACCGACGACGTGGCCGGATCGGGCCAGCGCGAGGTGACGACCTTGCCGCGCGTGTAGAAGTCGATCCCCTCCGGCCCGTAGATGTGGCGGTCGCCGAACAGCGACGCCTTCCACCCGCCGAAGGAGTAGTACGCGACCGGCACCGGGATCGGCACGTTGATGCCGACCATGCCCGCCTGCACGTCGAACTGAAACTGCCGTGCAGCGCCGCCGTCGCGCGTGAAGATCGCCGTGCCGTTGCCGTACGGGTTGTCGTTCACGAGCCGAACGGCTTCGTCGTAGGTGCCGACGCGCGTAACACCGAGCACCGGCCCGAAGATCTCGTCCTCGTACGCCTTCATTCCCGGCTTCACGTCGTCGATCAGGGACGGCTTGAGGAAGAAGCCCTCCTCCGGCACTCCCTCGCGGCCGTCGACGAGCACCTTGCCGCCCTCGGCCGCCGCTCCCGCGACGTACGAGGCGACCTTGTCGCGATGCTCTTTCGTCACGAGCGGGCCCATCTCGGAGGACGGATCCATGCCGTCACCGACCTTGAGCTTCGGGATCCGCTCCTTGATCGCGTCGATCAGCGGCTCGGCGACGTTGCCGACCGCCACGACCTGCGACACGGCCATGCACCGCTCGCCGGCCGAGCCGTACGCAGCCGACACCGCGGCGTCCGCGGCCATGCCGACATCGGCGTCCGGCAGCACGATCATGTGATTCTTCGCGCCGCCGAGCGCCTGACAGCGCTTGCCCTTCGAGGTCGCAGTCTCGTAGACGTACCTCGCGATCGGCGTCGAGCCGACGAACGAGACGGCGGCGATGTCGGGATGCTCGAGCACCGCATCGACGGCGACCTTGTCGCCGTGCACGACGTTGAACACGCCGTCGGGCAGGCCGGCTTCCTTCAGCAGCTCGGCCGTCCACATCGACGCGGACGGATCCTTCTCCGACGGCTTGAGCACGAACGTGTTGCCGCACGCGATCGCCGGCGCCCACATCCACATGGGAACCATCACCGGGAAGTTGAACGGCGTGATGCCCGCGACGACGCCGAGTGGCTGCCGGATCGAGTAGACGTCGATGCCGGTCGAGGCCTGCTCGGAGAACTCGCTCTTGAGCAGCGTCGGCAGCCCGCAGCAGAACTCGATCACTTCGAGCCCGCGCGTGACCTCCCCCATCGCGTCCGAGAGCACCTTGCCGTGCTCGGACGTGAGGATCTTCGCAACCTCCTCGCGCCGCTCGTGTACGAGCTCGCGGATATTGAAGAACAGCTCGGCACGCTTCGCGAGCGAGAAGGAACGCCAGCTCTCGAACGCCGCCTTCGCAGCCTGGACGGCCTGGTCGACCTCCTCGACGGTCGCGAGGTCGAGCGCGCCCGTCTGGCGTCCGGTCGCGGGGTTGTACACCGGGCTCGTCCGGCCCGACGCCCCGGCGACGGTGCGGCCACCGATCCAGTGGCTGATCCTCGTGACGCCCGTGTGCTCCTCGACGGGCGGGGTTGCAAGCTCGGTCATTCCAACGCCTCCTTGTCGCGGTCAGCGTAGCGTTCAGACGGCTACCCTCTCCGCAACGACGAGGAGGCTTTTCGTGGCGACGATCGAGACCAACCCCCAGCTCGGCGAGCAGGTGCGCGAGGACGCAAAGCGGTACGTCCTCCACTCCTGGTCGGTGCAGGACGCCATCAACCCACTGCCCGTCGCGGGCGCGGAAGGCCGCTATTTCTGGGACTACGACGGCAAGCGCTACCTCGACTTCGCCTCCCAGCTCGTCAACGTCTCGATCGGCCACCAGCACCCGAAGCTCGTCGCGGCGATCAAGGAGCAGGCCGACAAGCTCTGCACGATCGGGCCGCCGATGGCGACGGAGCCGCGCTCGCAGCTCGCGCGCCTGATCGCCGAGGTGACGCCGGGCGACATCTCCCTGACCTTCTTCACGAACGGCGGCGCCGAGGCGAACGAGAACGCGATCAAGCTCGCGCGCTGGTACACCGGCCGCCACAAGGTGATCGCCCGCTATCGCAGCTACCACGGCGCGACGGCCGGCGCGATCACGCTCACGGGCGACCCGCGCCGCTGGCCCGCCGAGCCGGGCATCTCCGGCATCGTGCGCATGTTCGACCCGTACACATACCGCTGCCCGGCCGGCCACCCCGATCCGTGTCCCGTCTGCTCGGGTGCGCCGCACCTCGAGGAGATCCTCCAGTACGAAGGTGCGCACACCGTCGCCGCGGTGATCCTCGAGACGGTCACCGGCACGAACGGGATCATCGTGCCGCCCGACGGCTACCTCCAGTCGATCCGCGAGGTGTGCGACCGGCACGGGATCCTGCTGATCGCCGACGAGGTGATGGCCGGCTTCGGACGCACCGGCAAGTGGTTCGCGTGCGACCACTGGGACGTCGTCCCCGACATCATCACGATGGCGAAGGGGCTCAACTCCGGCTACGTGCCGCTCGGCGCGATGTCCGTGCGCGAGCCAATCGCGGCCTGGGTGCGCGACAAGTACTTCGCCGGCGGCCTGACGTACAGCGGCCATCCGCTGGCCTGCGCCGTCGGCGTCGCGTCGATCGAAGCGTTCCGCGAGGAGGGCATCGTCGAGCATGCGGCCGAGCTCGGGCCGGTGTTCCAGGAAGCGCTGCACGGTCTCGCCGCGAAGCATCCGTCGATCGGCGAGGTGCGCGGCCTCGGCTGCTTCTGGGGCCTCGAGCTCGTCACGTCCCGCGAGACGCGCGAGCCGCTCGTTCCGTTCAACGGCGGAGGGGAAGCCGCGGCGCCGATGACGCGTCTCACGAAGGCGGCGCTCGAGCGCGGCCTCTATCTGATGACGCACTGGAACGTGGTCATGGTCTGCCCGCCGCTCACGATCACCCGCGAAGAGCTCGACGAAGGGATCGCGATCCTCGACGACGTGCTCTCGATCGCCGACGAGTACTACGCGGACTGAACTGCACGACTTCGTCGAGGCCCCGGCGGCGTTCACGCCGGCAGGGCCCGGCGCCGCCCTCGTCTCCACTCCGCGCTTCACGCTGCGCGCCGACGTCGGCGGACGGTGGGTGTCGGTGCAGCGCATCCGTCTGCGGCCCGACGAGATCGCCGACGCCGTCGAGGCGGCGCGCTCGTTCATGCGCGTCACCGGCGCGCAGGTCGGCAGCTGGTGGATCAGCGAGCACTCGACGCCGGCCGACCTCGAGACGCGACTGCTCACACACGGGCTGACGATCGTCGAGGACGACTACCTCATCGACGGGCTCCTGCTGGTGACGCCGCCGCCGTCCGCCCCCGCCGGAGTCGACGCGCGCGCGGTCGCGAACGCGGAGGAGTTCGCGGCCGCCGTCGAGGCGCAGGACGACGCATTCGATACGCCGCTCGAGCGGCGGGCGGACCGTGCCGCGCTGCTCGACGAGTACGCGCTCACGCAGGAGAGCGACATCAACGCGCTCTACGCCGCCTGGATCGACGGCCGCATCGCAGGTGCGGGCCGCGCGTCCTTCTCGCCGCGCGGCGTCCACATGTCCGGCGGGTCGACCGCGCCGTGGGCGCGCGGCCGCGGCGCGTACCGGGCTCTCGTGCGTGCGCGCTGGGACGCGGCGGTCGAGCGCGGCACGCCGGCTCTCGCCGTGTCGGCCGGCGCGATGTCGGCGCCGATCCTCTACCGGCTCGGCTTCGAGCAGGTCTGCCGGTTCCGGCGGCTCGAGGACGTCCTGGACTGCGCGTAGCCTCCAGAGGATGACTGCTGCTGCGCCCGAGCCCGTCACCGAGCGCTGCCTCCGCTGCAGCGCCGCAATGGAGTGGCGTCACGGCACCTGGCAGTGCCCGCGCTGCCGCTTCAAGCTCGGCTGCTGCGAGGGCGAGGCCGGCGATTGCCGCGATCCCGGCTAGAGGAGCTTGACGCCGCGGGGCTCGACGCGCGCTCGGGCGAGCTGCTCGTCGTGCTCACCTGGCTCGTGCTCGGCGAGGTCGCACTCGACGAGGCCGACCGGAAGGCGGCCCTGCGGCGTGCGATGCTCGTCCTCGCGGCCGGCGGCGACCCGCACCGCGAGCTCGACCACGACTCGGTCGCGGCAGCGAGGCTCGCCGAGGAGCTCGACGCTCCCGAGCGCCGCAGGTCGCTCACAGCGGCGCTCGCCGGGCTCGCCGGCGAGGCGGACGGCCTGACGACCGTCTCCGAGGCCCTCGCGGCGCTCCAGAGCGAGCCCGATCTCGCCTGGCGCACGCTCGCGCTGGCTCTCCTCGCGGACGAGCTCGCCGATGACTAGAGGCTCGAAAGCCCCCTACACTGGGCGTCGAGCGCCCCGTTGCGGCCGGGAGCGTCTCCCCCGCCGATCGTGAACGACCAGTCGCAGCCGCCGTAGCCATCTCAACCCCCGATCCGAAGCGCCGCCGGGTCAAGGTCCCGCGCTCGCTCCCCGACGCCGGGCGGGTGCGTCCGTACTCACGGGCGGACGCGCCGTACTTCCGCAGCCCCGGCTTCTTCGTGCGGGTCGGCGGGCTCGCGGTGCTGATCGGCGCGGCGCTCTGCGTGCTCCTCCTGCGCGCGTGGTCGATCCAGGTGCTGCACGGGCCGCAGTACACGGCGCTCGCGAACCAGCAGTCGTTCCGCACCGTCGACATCCCCGGGCCGCGCGGGCCGATCGTCGACGCGAAGGGGCGGCTGCTCGCCGGCACGACGGGCCGCGTCGTCGTCGTCGCCGACGTCGATGCGCTCGGAAGCGTCGACACGCACGGCTGGAGCCCCACCCCGGCCGGCGCCGCTGCCCTGCGCAAGCTCTCGCGCCTGTCGCACGTGCGCGTCGAGACGATGCTGGCGCGCATCCGGCGCTCGATCGTCCGCTCGCCGTTCGCACCGGCTGTGGTGGTTCCGCATCCGGACGCCGGTCTCGCGTTTTATCTCGACGAGCGGGTCGTGGACTATCCCGGCTTCAAGGTCACCGGCCAGTACGCGCGCAGCTACCCGCAGGGCGCGCTCGGCAGCGAGTTCCTCGGCACGCTCGGCGAGGTCAGCCAGGCTGAGCTCGCGACTCTGCGCTACAAGCACGCGCGCCCCGGCATCGTCGTCGGCCAGTCGGGCGTCGAGGCGATCTACGACTCGCTGCTCAACCCGGGCTACGCGCCCGCGCATCTGCGGGTCGACTCGATGGGACGGATCGCCGGCCCGCTGCCGCGCAGCAACCTCCACTCGCTGCCCACCCTGCAGCTGACGATCGACGCGCGCCTCCAGCGCGCCGCCAAGAAGGCGGTGGACGACGGCATAGCGCTCGCCCGCCAGAACGGGCGAAACCCCACCGGCGGCTCCGCCGTCGTGATGAATCCCTGGACGGGTGCGATCTATGCCCTCGTGAGCTCGCCGGACTACAACCAGGTGCGCGCCGCACGCGATCCGGCGTATCTGGCACGGCTCTACCAGGACCCGTCGGATCCGCTCGTCAACCGGGCAATCGCCGGCGTCTATCCGACCGGCTCGACGTTCAAGCCGATCGTGGCCGAGGCGGCGCTCAGCACCGGGATCATCACGCCGTACACCCCGCTCCTCTGCAGCGGCACGTTCGACCTCGGCGGCACCATCTTCAAGAACGTCGAGGCAGGCGTGTATTCGAGCATGACGCTGCCGACCGCGCTCGCGGAGTCCTGCGACACGTGGTTCTACCGGCTCGGCGACCGCATCTACACCGCGCATCCGGCGCAGCAGGGCGCGTCGATCCAGCAATGGGCGCGCAAGCTCGGGCTCGGCCGGCCGACGGGCATCGACGTGATCGGCGAGAGCAGCGGGCTTCTTCCGACGCCCGCCTGGTTCCGGAAGACCCAGCACCAGCCCTGGTACGAGGGCCAGACGATCAACCTCGCGATCGGGCAGGGCATGCTCCAGGTGAGCCCGCTGCAGCTGGCGGTCGCCTATTCGGCGCTCGCGAACGGCGGCACGGTCGTGACGCCGCATGTCGCCGGCGCCGTGCTGCGTGGCGCGTCCGTGCAGCCGCTCGAGTTCAAGCCGGCACGCAAGCTGAAGCTCACCGACGTGCAGGCGATCCGCGACGGCCTCTACCAGGCGGCGCACTCGTCCGGCGGCACCTCGGCGTCGCTCTTCGCCAACTTCCCGGTGGCGGTGGCCGGCAAGACCGGCACGGCGGAGGCGCCACCCGGCGACGACCACTCCTGGTACGCCTCCTGGGCCCCGTTCGGCCACCCGAAGGTCGTCGTCGTCGTGATGATCGAGCACGGTGGGTTCGGCGCGCAGGCGGCCGGGCCCGCGGCGAAGGAGATCTACAGCGCGTTCTTCCACGTGAAGACGCCGGCCGCCGGCGGCTGATGCAAAGGGTTGTTCGCGGTTCAGCCGGGTACTACCTGAGGCAGATACATCGGAGAGCATCTTTCCGCAACCACTCGTAAGAGGAGCCGCCAAGTGAGTCGCTTTGCCGAGGGCCTCAACGATCAGATCGCGAACGAGCTCGCCGCGTCGCAGCAGTACGTGGCGATCGCCGTGCACTACGACGCGCGGACGCTGCCCCAGCTAGCCGCGCACTTCTACCAGCAGGCGGTCGAAGAGCGGAACCACGCAATGATGATCGTCCAGTACCTGCTCGACGCCGACACCGATGTGCAGATCCCGGGCGTGCAGGCACCGCAGACGAGCTTCGAGGACGACCGGGCGCCAGTCGAGTTCGCGCTCGAGCAGGAGAAGACCGTCACGAAGCAGATCGCACAGCTCGTGCAGACCACCCGCGACGAGCACGAGCACGTCGGGGAGCAGTTCCTCGGCTGGTTCCTCGAAGAGCAGCGCGAGGAAGTGGCGAGCATGTCGGCGCTCCTGTCGGTCGTCGACCGCGCCGGCACGGCCAATCTGCTGCTCGTCGAGGACTATCTGGCCCGCACGACCGTCACGGCCGCCGAGCCCTCGAGATCTGCTCCCCCGGCGGCCGGCGGGGCGCTCTGACCGAGAGGAGGCTGAGGACAAGGCCGAACGATCGGCGCAACCAACCTGCTCGGTAGCTACCGCTAGTAGCTACAGCTAGAGGCGCAGCACCCGCCTGGCGTTGCCCTCGTACACCGCCTGCTTCTCCGCTTCGTCCTGTATGACCAGCTCCACGTCCTCGATCGTCTCCGGCGCGAACAGCAACGAGAAGCCGAAGTCGCTTCCGAAGAGCACATGCTCGACGCCGAAGAACTCCAGCGCGGCACGCAGAGCGATCGGGTTGCCGAAGTTGGCCGTGTCAGCGTAGAAGCGCTTCAGGTAATCGAGCATCGGCGCCTTCAGCCGCGCCGCCACCGCTTCACCCTCACCCAGGAAAGGCGTCCGCTTGACACGCCCGGCCAGCATCGGAATCGTCCCACCGCTGTGATGGACGATGATCTTCAGGTCCGGCCAGCGCTCGAGATACCCCGCATACACGAGCCGGCACATCGTCACGGCCGTGTCGGTCGGCCAGCCGGTCGCCACGTACATCCGGTAGCGCGATTGCGGCTCGGTGAGCGGGAAGTC
>DATCOE010000151.1:0-8047 GCA_036564885.1 Gaiellaceae bacterium
CCGCCGCTGGGGCGAGCCGCCCGTGCTCGCGGACGCGAAGGAGCACACCGAGATCGGGCGCTTCGACATGGAGCGCGCCGCACGGCTGTCCGGCGCGCGCTTCGGCTTCATGATCGGCGACACGGCGCTGCTCGCGATGGCGCTCTACCGCTTCGCGCTCGACACGGTGGCGCAGGCGGGATTCCTGCCGGTCCTGCCGCCGGTGCTCGTCCGCGAGGAAGCGATGTACGGCACCGGGTTCTTTCCCACCGACCGCTCCAACATCTATGCGGTCGAGAGCGACAACCTCTACCTCACCGGAACGTCGGAGGTCGCGCTCGCCGGCCTGCACATGGGCGAGATCCTCGAGGAGCTCCCGCTGTACTACGCCGGGTACTCGACGAACTTCAGGCGCGAGTCCGGCGCGGCCGGCAAGGACACGCGCGGGATGTTCCGCGTGCACCAGTTCAACAAGGTCGAGATGTTCGTCTACTGCGAGCCCGACGCGTCGGCCGACGAGCACGAGCGGATCCTGGCGATCGAGGAGCAGATCCTCCAGGGCCTCGAGATCCCGTATCGCGTCGTCAACGTCGCCGCCGGCGACCTCGGCGCCCCCGCCGTGAAGAAGTACGACTGCGAGGGTTGGTTCCCCACGCAGGAGCGCTACCGCGAGCTGACCTCGACCTCGAACACGACCGACTTCCAGGCCCGGCGGCTCGGCATTCGCTACCGCGGCGGGAAGAGCCTCGCGACGCCGCACACGCTGAACGGCACCGCGGTCACCGACCGCGCGCTGCTCGCGCTGCTCGAGAACTTCCAGGGCGATGTGCCGGACGTGCTCCTGCAGTACGGCGCCCCGGCGACCGTTCGCCGCTAGGCGAGCCCGAAGCGGCGCGCGAGCCGCTGCAAGGCGATGTCGGCGGGCAGCAGCAGCCCGCGGCCGGCAAGACCGACCATCCGGTCGAGCGTCGCGAGACGGCATCGTACGACGACACGTATTCGGAGGGAAGAAGAGCTTGTCCCCTGGCGTCTAGGGAGGTACGTTCAACCCCTGCGGCCTGTGCTGTCCCTCGAGGCAAGGGAGCCGGTCGCAATGGAATGGATCGAGGAAGCCGACGGCGCGTTCCGTGGCGGAGGCGTGAACGAGAACACGTATCACCGGGCGCGCTCTACCTCCACCTGCGCGGGCGCGTCCGCAGGCGACTCGGCCGCGGCGGACGCCTCGTCGTGATGAACACGACCTTCAACCTGAGCGCGATCGCGATCGCCGGCGCGCTGAAGTGTCCGCCGGCGAACGTCGAGCGGTACTGGCCGGCCCTCCAGGCCGCCTGCGTCGAGAACGGCCTGACCGACAAGGCGAGCGTGATCGCGGTGCTCGCGACCGTCGGCACCGAAGTCGCATCGTTCGAGCCGATCAACGAGTTCGGCGACTCGCAGTACTTCAGCCGGAACTACGAGGGTCGAGCCGATCTCGGAAATACGCACCCCGGCGACGGCGCCCGCTACCACGGCCGCGGCTTCATCCAGCTCACCGGCCGGGTGAACTACCGCGGCTACGAGCAGAAGCTTGGAGTGCCGCTCGAGTCGCAACCCGAGCTTGCGCTCGACCCTACTGTCGCTGCGCGCGTCCTCGGCTGCTACTTCAAGGACCGAGGCATCGCCGCCGACGCGAGAGAGGGAGACTGGAAGACGGTCCGGCGCAAGGTGAACGGCGGGCTGAACGGGTGGGACCGCTTCAACGCGCTCGTGCAGAGTCTCGAGCGCGCGAACGACACGAAGGCGGGGGCGCTCGTCCAGGGCTCGATCGGGCCCGACGTCGTCCGGCTGAAGGGGCTCCTCATAGCGTGGGGCAAGACCCATCCGCTGCCGAAGCCGATCCAGCGCACCCCGCTATTCGGCCCGGCAACGACCGAGGCGGTCAAGGCGTATCAGAAGGCGCACGGGATTCAAGCGACGGGCAAGGTCGGTCAGAAGACGTGGCAGGCGCTCGAGGCCGCTACGAAGAGCACCGTGAAGCACTGACGAAAGGAGCCCTCTTGGCTGCCGATTTGCACGTGACGAGCCCGCCGATGGCGGGACCCGATGTTCTCCAAGTCCAGCAGAAGCTGAACGCGCTCGGCTACGCGCCGGGCAAGCTCGACGGCGTCTACGGTGCGGCTACCGCAGGTGCGGTGCAGGCGTTCCAACGCGACAACAAGCTCGACGTCGACGCGGTCGTCGGCCCGCAGACGCGCGCTGCGCTGCGCACTGCGAAGAAGCCTCCGCAGCCCCTGCCGATCGTCCGCAAGCCGAGCACCATCGGCCAGCAGGCACTCGCTGCGTCGCTTCACGAACTTGGTGCGAAGGAGAGCCCGGCCGACTCGAACAAGAACAAGTTCGGCAAGTGGTTCGGCGTCGACGGCGTCGCCTGGTGCAACATCTTCGTGAGCTACTGCTTCCTGAACGGCGCCAAGTACGTGATCTGCGCCGGCTACACCGGCCTGGGTGTCTACGCGAAGGGCTGCACCTACGTGCCGACGACCGAGGCATGGCTGCAGGCAACCGGGATGTGGAAGGGCCGCACCGAACCGCTACCCGGCGACATCGCGATCTACAACTGGGACGGCGGCGCGTCCGACCACATCGGGATCGTCGAGGAGTACCTCGGCGGCGGCCGCTTCAACGCGATCGAGGGCAACACCGGCATCGGCAACGACGCGAACGGCGGCGAGGTCATGCGCCGCCTCCGGTACATGACCGATGTGGACGGCTTCGGCCGAGTCGTGAAATAGCGCTTCGCTTCGCTCGCTTCACGGGGGAAACCAGTTTCCCCCGTGGGCCCCCTGCTTGGTTGGGCTCACAGCCGAGCGGCATCAATGCTGCGCGGAACACGTTCAGCTCCGCGACGGAGAGCGTCCACCTCTGCCCGGCGCTCCCGCTACCGTCCGTCGCTAACGGCGGGGTTCCGGAGCGGTCGAACGGGACGGTCTTGAAAACCGTTGGGCGCGCAAGCGTCCCGTGGGTTCGAATCCCACCCCCGCCGCTTGCGCTTCGCTTCGCTCGCTTCACGGGGGAAATCAGTTTCCCCCATGGACCCCCTTCTTTGCCGGGCTCACGGCGTGACCACGGTGTAGACGGCGTCGCCGATCGCGAGCGTCGCCGAGCGGATTCCGTCCTCCGCGAGCCCGGACGCGACCGCGCCCAAGATCTGGTCGACCGCGCGCGAGCCCCAGTCCGATCTGACGCGCACCTCGTTGCACGCGGCGTCGAACGAGACCGCCGCTTGACCGAGAACTGCGCCCGTATCATCGACGCTGTGGCGGGGGGAGACGAGCTTCGTGACCTGATGCGCCTCTGGCCGCACGGCGTGTCCGTGCTCACGGTCGACAACGACGGCGACCGGATGGGCGTCACCGTCTCCTCGCTGGTCTCGCTCTCGCTCGAGCCGCCGCTCGTCGGGATCTCGGTCGGCAAGCAGGCGTCCTGCTACGAGCTCCTGCGGCAGGCCGGCGGCTTCGCGATCAGCATGCTTGGCTCGGGGCAGGAGGCGATCGCGCGGCAGTTCGCGTCGAGCCTGCCGCCGATCGTGCACTGGCAGGGGGTCGCGACGCGCGAAGGCCAGACTGCCCCGCTGATCGAGGGCGCGCTCGGGTGGATCGAGGCGCGCACCATCGCGGAGCACGACGTCGGCGACCACACGTTCTTCGTCGGCGCGGTCCTCGTGGTCGAGCGGGGGCCGTCGACAAGCGCGCTCGTGTACCGGGACCGCGAATACCACCCCCTGTGATCGACGCCGTCGTCTTCGACCTGGACGGCGTGCTGATCGAGTCCGAGGAGATCTGGGACGCGGTCCGTGAGGCCTACGTCCGCGAGCGCGGCGGGCGCTACGACGACGAGATCCAGCGCGCGATGATGGGCATGAGCTCTCCGGAGTGGTCGCGGTACCTACACGACACCGCGGGCATCGTCGACACGCCGGAAGCGATCAACGAGGAGGTCGTGCGGCTCATGCTCGCCGCCTATCGCGAGCGGCTCCCGCTGTTCGACGGTGCCGTCGAGGCGGTGCAGCGCCTTGGCGCACGCTTCCCGCTCGCCGTGGCGTCCTCGTCGAACCGGCCGCTCATCGACACCGTGCTCGAGGTCTCGAGCCTGAAGGGCTGCTTCCAGGCGACCGTCTCCTCCGAGGAGGTCGCGCGTGGGAAGCCGGCGCCCGACGTCTACCTCGAAGCGGCGCGGCGGCTCGGCGTCGCGCCCGAGCGTTGCGCCGCGGTGGAGGACTCGCACAGCGGCATCCGGTCGGCGAAGGCGGCGGGCATGCGCGTCGTCGCGATCCCGAACCCGAGCTATCCGCCGGACGCGGACGCGCTCGCTCAGGCAGACGTCGTGATCCGGTCGCTCGACGAGCTCACGCCGGAGCTCATCGCTTCCGGATGAGCGTGATGCCGTCGCGGATCGTCAGCAGTACGCACTCGACGCGGTCGTCGGCGCACACGTAGTCGTTGAAACGCGCGATCGCCTCCGAGATCGGGCCCGTCGGCTCGATCGCGTCGCCGTCCGAGAGCGTGTTGTCAACGAGGATCACGCCGTCGTCGGCGAGCTTCGGCAGCACCGCCTCGTAGTAGTCGACGTAGCCGCCCTTGTCGGCGTCGATGAACACGAGGTCGAACGGGCCCTCGAGCGCGGCGAGCGTCTCCACTGCCGGCCCCAGCCGATACTCGATGCGGTCGGCGACACCCGCCTCCTCGGCGTAACGTCGCGCGATCGCGCTCGTCTCCTCGTTGACGTCGCAGGTGACGAGCGTCGAGCCGGACGGCAGCGCCGAGGCCATCGCGATCGACGACCAGCCGGTAAAGGTGCCGATCTCCAGCACGCGGCGCGGCCGCTTCATGCCGACGACGAAGGAGAGAAACGCACCTTCGAGCGCGCCGACCATCATCTGCGGGACGTGCTGCGTCTCTTGCGTCTCCGCGCCCAGCCGCTCGAAGAGCTCGGCCGGCGGCATCGAGTGTGCCTCGGCGTAGGCCTCGATCGCATCCCAGTCGACGTTCACTCCACCCTCCCGACGAGGACGCAGCCGTTGTGGCCGCCGAGCCCCATCGCGTTCGACAGTGCCACGTCGATGCGCGCCTCACGCGCGACGTTCGGGACGTAGTCGAGGTCGCACACGGGGTCGGGGTTCTCGTAGTTGATCGTCGGCGGCAACACGCCCTCGTGCACAGCGAGCACGCACATCATCGCCTCGATCGCGCCCGCCGCTCCGAAGCAGTGGCCCGTGACGGACTTCGTCGAAGAAACCGCGAGCTCGTACGCGTGGTCGCCGAACACATCCTTGATCGCCTTCGTCTCCGCCAGATCGCCGAGCGGCGTCGACGTCCCGTGCGCGTTGATGTAGTCGACCCGCTCCGGTGCGACGCCGCTGCGCTCGAGCGCGCTGCGGATCATCTCCGACACTCCGATCGAGTCGGGATCCGGCTGCGCCATGTGGTGCGCGTCGTTCGAAGCGCCGTAGCCGAGGATCTCGGCGTAGATCTTGGCGCCGCGTTTCTGCGCAGCCTCGAGCTCCTCGAGCACGAGCACACAGGCGCCCTCGCCCATCACGAAGCCGGCGCGGGTCGCGTCGAAGGGCCGCGACGCGCGCGCGGGGTTCTCGTCTTCGGCGACGAGACCGCGCATCGCGCAGAAGCCGGCCAGGATCAGCGGATGGATGCACGCCTCTGCTCCTCCGGCAAGCACCGCGTCGGCGCCGCCGCGCCGGATCAGCTCTGCAGCCTCGCCCACGGCGTGCGACCCGGTGGCGCACGCCGACACCGGCGCGAAGTTCGGGCCGCGGAAGCCGAGAGAGATCGCGAGCTGGCCGCTTGCCGTGTCGGCGAGCACACTCGGGATGAAGGTCGGCGAGACGCGCGTGAGGCCACGCTCCCGCAGCACGTCGGCCTGCTTGGCGATGCCGATGAGGCCGCCGATCGCAGTGCCGAAGAGGATCCCGACCCGCGAAGCGTGGTACGCGCCGTCGAGGCCGGCGTCGGCAACCGCCTCCCGGCCTGCGCCGAGCGCGAGCAGGACGTTGCGCTCGAGCTTCCGGACTTCCTTCGGCGAGGCGACGGCGCTCGCGTCGAAGTCCTTGACCTCGCCGGCGATCCGCACCGGAAACTCGCTTGCGTCGAAGGCGCGGATGAAGTCGATGCCGCTCTCACCCGCGACCGCGGCCCGCCACGTCGACGGCGCGTCGTTTCCGATCGGCGTCACCGCGCCGAGCCCCGTGACCACAACCCTTCGCACTCGGCCACATTAGACGGGTGCCGCCAGACGAAGTTGCGTGTTGTTACGTAGGACTCGGCCCCTTCTCCTAGCGGATCCTCAGCGAAACGTGGTTAAACCGACCAGTCTCCGGGTAAGGAATGTCTACCCTCCGGGGCGCGTCAGGCGCCTCAGATGGTTCCCCCGCAACAGGAGGTACGTCATAGGCACCGCGGCCGGCACCGCCCAACAACCGGGCCTGGTCTTCTTCTACTCGCCGATCTCCGGTTCCTGTCGCCGCGTCGAAGGGTTCCTTGCCCAGGTACTCCAGCGCCGACGCAACCACGGCACGTTCAAGCTCTACCGGGTCGACGAGAAAAAGCGCCCGGACCTCGTCGAGCGCTTCGGCGTCGCGGCGATGCCGACACTCGTCGTCGTCGAGGACAAGGTCGTGCGAGCCCGCCTCGAACGGCCGCGCGGCTGCCGGGAGATCGAGACCTTCCTGGCGCCCTGGCTCAAGTAACGCATCGCTTCGCTCGCTGCACGGGGGAAACCATGTTTCCCCCGTGGGCCCCTTTCTTCACTGCTGACGATGAGACGTCCCACTGCTGCGCCGAACAAGTTCGGCTCCGCGACGACGGCAGTGGCGGAGCGATACGGCGAGCATTCTCACCGGGATAGGCTCGCACACATGGCCGACGCAGAGCGCCCCGACACGCTGGGCCCGAAGGTTCCCTTCCCGCCGATGGAGGCCGAGCTCGTCTCGGAGCTCCCCGAGCGCGCCGGCGCCTGGCGCTACGAGCCGAAGTGGGACGGGTTCCGCGGGCTGCTCGAGCGGAACGGCGATGAGGTCGCTCTGTGGTCCCGGAACGGACGGCCCCTGCTGCGCTACTTCCCGGAGCTGCGCGCGGCCGGCGAGCTGCTGCCTCCCGACTCGGCACTCGACGGAGAGATCGTGATCTCGCGCGACGGCAAGCTCGATTTCGACGCGATGCAGATGCGGCTGCATCCTGCGGAGAGCCGCGTGCGCAAGCTGTCGGCCGAGATCCCCGCGACCTTCGTTGCGTTCGACCTGTTGCTCTGGGACGGCGCGCCGCTGCACGAGCGACCGATCGAGGAGCGCCGAGCCGAGCTCGAGCGCCTCGCCCCGGGTGTCCCCCTCTCGCCCGTGTCCGACGACGTCGAGCAGGGTCGCGCGTGGCTGCAGACGCTGCAGGCGGCCGGCTTCGACGGCGTGATCGCGAAGAAGCTCGGGCTCCCGTATCTGCCCGGCTCGCGCGACGGTGTCGTCAAGGTGAAGCCGCACAAAACCGCGGACTGCGTCGTCGTCGGCGTGCGCTGGAAGAAGGGCGGCCGCTCGACGATCGCCACGCTGCTGCTCGGTCTCTACCGCGAGGACGGCGGTCTCGACTACGTCGGCTCGTGCGCCGTCGGCGCGAAGGCGCAGGGCGAGATCGCGGCGAAGGTGCTGCCGCTGCTCGACGAGCAGAACGACCGGCGCTTCTCGGAACCGAACCGCTGGGGCACGGGGGAGCTCGAAGAGACGCCGCTCCGGCCGGAGCTCGTCGTCGAGGTGCGCTTCGACAAGCTCGAGAGGAGCCGCTTCCGGCACGGGACGAAGCTCGTGCGCTTCCGCGAGGACAAGGATCCAGCGCAGTGCACGTGGCGCGAGGTGCGCCCCGCGCGGCGGCCTGACGATCTTTCAGTGGAGGAGCTACTGCGCTAGTCGCTGTTCTTCTTGGCGCGTGACGGCTGCACGCGCTTCGGCTCGCCCGGCATCTTCGGGAAGTTCGGCGGATACGGCGCTTCGCCGACGCCCGCTGACTCCTCGCGCTCGACCCACTCGAGCAGC
>DATCOE010000152.1:0-4578 GCA_036564885.1 Gaiellaceae bacterium
GTTGTAGTGCGGCACGACCCGCTCGCCGCCGAGATAGGTCATGGTCACGATCGAACCGCCGCCCGCCTTTTCCATCAGCGGCTCCGCAGCCTTCGCGCACGCCACGAGCGAGTAGGCGCTGATGTCGATCGCCATCCAGAAACGGTCGCGCGGCGTGTCGGTGAAGCGGCCCTCGAGATCCTCCGCAGCCGCGAACGCGACCGAGTGCACGAGGATGTCGAGCTCGCCGTCGAACGCCTGGCCAACCTCGCCGAAGACGCGGGCCAGGTCGTCGTCAGAGCGAACGTCACATTCGGTCACGAGTGCCGCATCGACCGTGCCCGCGAGGTCGCGAACGCTCTTTTCGATGCGCTCACCCTGATAGGTGAAGGCGAGCCGGGCGCCGCCGCGGGCGAGCACCTGGGCGATCGCCCACGCGATCGAGCGCTTGTTCGCGACACCCAGGACGAGCGCGCGCTTGCCTGCGAAGGGGCCTGCCATCCGCGCGATCCTATCCCGACGGGGCCGGAGCCGGTCCTGCTGCAGCCGTTACGAGCGCACCCTGGTCCTCCCCCGGGGTCGGTCCTCGGATACCCTCGCTCTCTTGCGCCGCACCGTCCCGCTCCTCGCCTGCTGTGCGGCGCTTGTCGTCGCCCTGCCGGCCGCGGCGAAACTCGTCCCGGTGCAGCGCACCTTCGGCGACCGCTCGGTGCCGCGCGTCCGGGCCGGCGTCCTGCCGGTGTTCCCGTCCTCCGGCCGTGTGCGGGTGATCGCCCGCCTCTCGCTGCCGCCCCTCGCCCAGGTCTCGGGGGCCCAGGTCGCCGGACGGGGACTCTCGGCAGCAGGGTCGCGCCGCCGCCTCAGCGTCGAGAGCGCCGGCTCGCGCGCGTACCTGCGACGGCTCGCGCAGGGTCAGGCGCGGGAGACCGCGCTGCTCCGCCGGGCGATCCCGACGGCCCGCGTCGGCCGACGGTTCCAGATCGTGCTCGATGCGCTCACCGTGTCGCTGCCGGCCGCGAAGCTGCCCGCCCTCGTCCGCCTCCGCTCCATTGCCGCGGTCTACCCGAGCCTGCCGTACACGCTGGCCCTCGATCACTCGCCGTCGGTGATCGGCGCCGACGTGCTCCGGCAGCAGCAGGGAGCCGACGGCACGGGCATGAAGATCGCCGTCGTCGACGACGGCATCGATCAGTCGAACGCGTTCTTCGACCCGAACGGCTTCTCGTATCCCCCGGGGTTCCCGAAGGGCGGCACGAAGTGGACGACTCCGAAGGTGATCGTCGCCCGCGTGTTCCCCGGCCCGAATGCCGGAACCCCGGGGCGGCTCGCGGTCGATCCCGACTCGTCGTTCCACGGCACACACGTCGCCGGCATCGCAGCCGGAGACTCAGGCACGACGGCGCCGGCAGGCACCGACCACCCGACGGTGACGGGGCTGAGCGGCGTCGCTCCCCGCGCGTGGCTCGGCAACTACCGCGTCTTCACCGTGCCGACGCCGCTCGGGCACGTCGCGAACACGCCGGAGATCATTGCCGCCTTCGAGGCCGCGGTGCGGGACGGCATGGACGTGATTAACTTCTCGGGCGGCGGGCCCCAGATCGATCCCGCGAACGACGCGCTCGTCGAGGCGATCCACAACGTCGCCGCCGCGGGCGTCGTGCCCGTGATCGCGGCGGGCAACGACCGCGACGACTTCGGCCTCGGCTCGGCCGGGTCGCCCGGCACCGCGCCGGATGCGATCTCCGTCGCCGCCGTCTCGAACACCCACGTCTTCTCGCCGGCGCTCGACGTGACCGCGCCGGCGGCCCCCGACGTGCTGAAGGGCATCCCGTTCATGGGTGCGAACGGCGCGGTCGCGCCCTCCGACTGGGGGTCGACCGACCAGACGCTCGTCGATGTGGGCTCCGTCGCAGGGCGCGACGGCCGTCCGGTCGAGCGGCACCTGTGCGGCCCGGCCGGCAACCTCGATGCGCCCCTCGGTCAGCTGCCGCCGGGGTCTCTCACCGGGACGATCGTGCTCGTCGAGCGCGGCCTCTGCCCGTTCGTCACGAAGGCGGACCAGGCGAGGGCAGCAGGCGCCGTCGGCATCGTCTTCTCGGACAACCGCGAAGGCGAGGCGAACGGGATCCCCGTGAAGTTCCTCATCCCTGCCGGGATGATCGCCAACCTCGACGGCGACCGGCTGCGCGCCTATCTCGCGGCAAGCGGCGGACGGACGACCGTGCGCATCGGCCACGACCCGCTCGAGCTCGAGACGGGGCGCAGCGGTGTGATCACGAGCTTCTCCTCCGCCGGGCCGACTGCGTTCGGCCACGACCTCAAGCCCGACGTCGCGGCACCCGGCGGGCAGATCCTCTCGTCAACCCTGCCGAACACGAGCGCCTCGCGCTTCGCGGCCTTCGACGGCACGTCGATGGCGACGCCGCACGTGACCGGGGCTGCCGCGCTGCTCCTCGAGCTGCATCCCGGCTGGACGCCCGCCCAGGTCAAGTCCGCGCTCGTCTCCACCGCAGCCGCCGCTTGGAGCGACACCGCGCGGACGCAGGAGGCGCCGGTGACCCTGGAGGGCGGCGGCCTCGTATCGCTCCCGAACGCGACCGACCCACAGCTCTTCACCGACCCGGTCTCGCTCTCGTTCGACGACATCGTCGTCACGCGCGGCGGGGCGAGCCGAGCCCTCCTCGTGCGTCTCACCGACGCCGGTGACGGCGCGGGGACCTGGCAGGTCGGGCTGGCACCGCAGGTCGCCACCGCAGGCGCGTCGATCGACGTCCCCGGAGCGATCGCGGTGCCGCCGGGCGGCGAAGCCGACGTCTCCGTCGTCGCGCGGGCGGCCGCCGACGCGCCGCAGGGCGAGGACTACGGGTTCATCGTGCTGCGGAAGGGCGACGTGACGCGCCGTGTCCCGTACCTCTTCCTCGTCGACCGCCCGGCGCTCGCGGACGCTCCCGTGCTCGTGCTGAAGCGTCAGCAGTCGGGCGACACGCGCACCGGCACCAACCGTGTCGACGCGTACCGCTTTCCCGTCGCGCCGTTCGGCAACGCACCCGATACGCCCCCGATGCTCGAGGACGGCGCCGAGACGCTCTACGAGACGTTCGTCGACCGGCCGGCGGTGAACGCCGGGGTGTCCGTGACCCTCGAGACGCCCGGCGCCCGCGTCGACCCCTTCTACCTCGGGGCGCGCGACGAGAACACGGTTCAGGGCTTTGCGGGCACGCCCGTCAACGTCAACGCTCTGACCTCCGGGTACCTCCTCCCCGTGGGCGCAGCCGGAGCCGCGTTCCCCCGCCAGCAGCGCTTCTTCATCGCGGTCGACTCCGGCCGCGAGCGCTTCAACGGGCGCAGCACGGCCGGCCATTACATCCTGCGCTCCTGGATCGACGACGTGTCGCCGCCCTCGATTCAGATGTTGACGATGCGCGTCGCGGCCGGGCACCCGGCGCTCGTGCTCCAGGTGCGCGACTCGCAGTCGGGCGTCGACCCCTTGTCGATGACGATCGGCTACAAGGGCGTGCTTGTCGGAGCGACGACCTACGACCCGAGCAACGGCGTCGCGGTGTTCCCGCTGCCCGGCACGGCGCCTGCGCTCGTCGCTGGGACGCTCGAGCTGCGTCTCGTCGCATCCGACTTCCAGGAGGCGAAGAACATCGACACGGTGGGACCGGCCCTCATGCCGAACACCCGCTTCGCGAAGGTGCCGATCCGCATCGTCACGGGAACGGTCGTCGACTGGGTCCTGCCGTCGGCGGGGGCCTGCCTCTCGAAGCAGCAGACGCTCGGCGTAGCCGTGAGCTCGACGCTAGGCGGGGTCACGGGAGTGCGCTTCCTGCTCGACGGCAGGCAGATCGCGATCGCGCACCGCGCGAATGGACTGTGGGCGGCGCAGGCGTCGACCGCGAAGACGGCCGCGGGGAAGCACACGCTCGTCGCAGTGGAGACCGGTGCGAAAGGCGGCGCCGTATCCGCGCGGCGTATCGTGCGAACGTGCCCGAGCTAGCGAACCGCGTCGCCGTCGTCACCGGCGCGTCCTCCGGCATCGGTGCAGAGCTCGCGCGCGCGCTCGCGCGCCGCGGCTGGCACTGCGTACTGCTCGCGCGCCGTGAGGAGCGCCTGCGCCCGCTCGCCGAGGAGATCGGCGGCGAGTTCGAGCTCTGCGACGTCTCCGATCGCGCCGCCGTGGACGCAGTCGCGGCGCGCATCCTCGAGCGTCATCCGCGGATTCACCTGCTCGTCAACAACGCGGGCTTCACTCGCCGGGGCGACTTCCTCACCGGTGATCCGCAGGGGATCGAGGACGTGGTGCGGACGAACTACCTCGGCAGCGTGTGGTGCCTCCAGGCGTTCCTGCCCGGTCTCGAAGCCGCGGCTCCCTCCGACGTCGTCAACATCGTCTCGGTCGCAGGCACTGTCGCCGTCCCGCAGTCCGGTCCGTATGCCGCCTCGAAGTTCGCGCAGCTCGCGTTCTCGCGGGCGACGGCGGCGCAGCTCCGCCCGCGCGGGATCCGCGTGCACACCGTGAAGCCGGGGTACGTCGAGACGGAGGGCTTCCCGCAGGGCTGGCTGCCCGCCCCCGCGCGGCGCCTCGTGATCGGGCCC
>DATCOE010000153.1:0-12601 GCA_036564885.1 Gaiellaceae bacterium
CGCTGACAACGATGACCCTCGAGCCGAACGCCTGGGCCAGTTCGGCGGCGCGCATCAAAGCACGTTCGGCAGAGCGTGTGCCGTCATAGCCGACAAGGATTGTCTTCACTGTCGCGGTCCCTCCTAGGTGATCCGACGAGCGGTACCCACCCTTTCATAGCTGGGAAGCGCCCGCGATCGAATTTACGCACCCCACAGGCCGCGCTCGTGCGCTCAGAGCTCGCCGGCTTCGACGACGAATAGTTGCCAGGCGCCCGGAATGCCTTTCAGCTCGGCCTCGCCCCGGTCGGAGAAGCGGAGCCCAGAGCCGGCGACGAGGTCCTTGACCGTGCTGGAGACGAGCACCTCGCCGGGCTGCGCGTGCGCCGCCACGCGCGCGCCCAGCGCGACAGCGATGCCAGTGACCTTGCCGTCGAGCAGCTCGCACTCGCCGGCATGAAGACCGGCGCGGATCTCCAGCCCGAGTTCGCGCACGCTGTTCCGAACCGCGCAGGCGCATCGGATCGCCCGCGCCGGCCCGTCGAACGTCGCGAAGAAGCCGTCTCCCGCTGTGTCGAGCTCACGGCCGCGGAAGCGGGCCAGCTCGCGGCGCACCCGCGAGTGGTGTTCGCGCAGGAGCTCGCGCCAGCCAGCGTCCCCAAGCTCCGCGGTCCGCGCCGTCGAACCGACGATGTCCGTGAACAGCACCGTCGCCAGCATGCGGTCCGGCTCCTCGGGCGGCATGTTCCGGATCTCCTCCATGAAGGCGCCGACCTCGTCGAGGATCGGTCGCGGGTCGCCGACGAACATGCTCCGGTCGCGCCCGGGGACGATCGCGAGCTGGGCCGTCGGTATCTTCTCGGCCACGTAACGCGTCGTGGCATGGTGGTCAGGCAGCGCCTCGTTCGAGAGAACGAGCGTCGGCACGCGGATGGTCGGCAGCACGTGCCGGACATCGGTCTGCGCGAGCACCCGCGTGAAGGCGACGTGGTCGCCGGGGCTCGTCGCCAGCCGGCTGACGCGCCAGAACGCCCGCAGCTCGTCGTCGGAGCCGATCGACGGCAACCCCTCCCGCAACCGCTCCCCGCTCCGCTCCTCCAGCGCTCGCGCAGTCTCGTCGACCGCATGTTCGAACTCGGCGCGCGTCATCAGCCAGGGCATGTCGGGGGTGCGGACATACGTCGGATGCGGATCCCAGAGCACGAGACCGAGCGTCCGCTGCGGGAAAGTCGCGGCGAAGAGCAGGATCATTGGCGACGCGTCTCCACCCGCCCAGAGGACGGTGCGCTCCGAACCGGCGGCGTCGAGGACGGCCCGCACGTCGTCCATCTGGACGTCGAACGGCGGCACGCCGCAGGTCCGGTCGGACAGCCCCGTGCCACGCTTGTCGAAGAGGATCACGCGCGCGAATTCGGCGAGCGCGCGGGTGAAGCCGGCGCGATGCCGGTCCTCCCACCAAAGCTCCAGGTGGTGGAAGAAGTGCGGCAGGAGCAGCAGGTCGACCGGCCCGTCCCCGACGACCTGGTAGGCGATGTACGCGTCCCCGTGGCGCGCATAGCGGGTCTCGGGCGGTGCCTCCACGGTCGGATTGTCCGTCCTGCGGATGCAGCGCGCAACCTCGCTAGCAGGTCGTGACGACGACCATCCGCCCGCCGCCACTCGAGGGACATTCGCGAACTGTGCAGGCCAGTGTGCGTTAGGGTCCCTTGAGTCCTTCGGGCAGGCATCTACGCGAGAGCAGCTTCCGAGTCTCGCCAGCGTGCCAGGCGAGGCCCATCGCCTGGAAGCGACTTGCAGCCTGATTCAGCAGCGCGTCGTCTTCGCGCACAGCACCGAGCGCTCTGAGCGCGAACGGCTCGACATAGGTTCCCGGTTGGAGCCAGTGCGGCGCCTCGGCCTCGATCTGATCGCGGGCGCCGAGCGCGACGAGCGCGTCGCAGCGCGCGGCGCGTGGGCCGAAGGCCCACGGCTCGAGCTCCTCCGGGTCCATTGCGTCGACGAGGCGCCGGAGCTCGGCGAGATCGTTGCGCACGATGGCGAGGCCGAGCTTCGGCGGGTTGGTCGTGAACCCGTAGCCGACCATCCCGATTGCGTCGGCCGCCTCCTCCAAACGTCGCGCCTCGGCGTCGTCTCCCACCTGTGCGCTCGCGAGCGCACACTGCAGCAACGAGCCGACGTTCAGCGGGCAAGGCGTCGCGAGGTTGGCCTCGACCGCACGCTCGGTCTGCGGCACCAGTCGCCGCACCTCGTCCCAGCGCCCGGCGCGCGTCTCGACCCCCACGTGTTGGCCGATCCCGTGCAGACGATGGTGGGGAGTGAGCCCCTCCGCCGTCTCCTCGAGCAGGGCGACCGCCCGCCTCGCGTCGGAGAGCCTGCCGGCGCCGAGATAGACCACGCTCGCCGTGAAATAGATCTCCGCGCGGTGATCCGGGTCAGAGATCTCCGGGAGAAGGGCGAGTCGCTCCTCCAGCCGCGCGCATGCGCCGTCGAAGTCGGCGACATACCAGCGCGCGTTCGTGAGCGCATCGAGCGCGCGCGACCGAATCTCGACATCGCCGAGCTGCTCGGCGAGCCGATGCGCCTCGACGGCGTCCTTCGCGTCATCGTTCCACAAGGCGCGCGAGACGAGCGCCTTCGCGCGCAGCGGCGAACCCTCCGGGCTCAGCTCAAGAGCGCGCTCGATCCAGCCGCCGACGAGCCCGTGGTCCGGACGGGTCATCCACATTCCCCCGCGCTCCACCGTCTGGTACCCGAGCTCCGTATAGACGTCGGCGGCAGGGCCACCGAGCTCGATCGCCTTCTCCATCGCCGCAGTGAACCCCTCGCCGTCGTACTTGAGCGCGCTCGCATGGCCGATCTCGAACCAGAGCTTCGCCTGCTCGACGGGATCCGGCTCGAGCACCACGGCGCGACGGAGCAGGGTGATGCCCTCGTCGATCTCGTACCGGCCGAGGGCGAGCGCCGCCGCCCGCCGCGACCATTCGACCGCCTTCGCACGAAGCTGTTCCGCCTCGGCTTCGCGTCCCGACCACGCAAGGTCGATGTCCTCGGGCCGCACGGCCTCCGCGTAATGGTGCGCGAGCAGCGCCGCATGCTCGTCGCTCCCCTCGCCGCTCCGCTCGAGCCAGCCGGCGAAAGCGGCGTGGAGCTGCGCCCGCTTCGCCTTCGGCAGGCTCGCGTACGCGACCTCGCGCGTGAGCGCGTGCTTGATCGCGTACTCACGCTCGCCGGCGATCGACGAGCCGGAACGCCGACGGACGAAGTCGCGCTCGACCAGCAGATCGAAATCCGGCGCCGCCCCTTCGAGCAGCTCGTACACGGGACCGGTCCAGAAGACCCGGCCGATCACGGAGGCCGCCTGGAGCGCCGCCTTCTCGGCGGCAGGCAGGAGGTCGATGCGCGCGGCGAGCACCGCCTGCACCGTGTCCGGCACCTCGAAGCCTTCCGGCAGCTCCGCGCAGGTCCAGCCGCCGTTCCGGCGCTCGAGCACGCCACGGTCGATCAGAGTCGCGAGCAGCTCCTCCACGAAGAACGGGTTCCCCTCGGCGCGCTCGACGACCGCGTCGCGCAATGACGCCGGCAGCTCGACCCCGACGAGCTTGTCGAGCAACTGCCCGGCGGTCGCGGGCGGGAGCGCGTCGAGCAAGAGGTGCGACCGGTTGCTGCGCGCGCCGGCCCAGCCCGGACGGCGCTCGAACAACTCCGGCCGCGCGGTCGCGAGCAGGAGCAGGGGCCCGTCCACCTGTCCGACCAGCGTCTCGAGTAGATCGCAGAGGTCGTTCTCGGCCCAGTGAATGTCCTCGATCAGGACGATGGTTGGCCGCTCCCGGACGAGCTCGTCGAGGAACTCGGACCATGAGTCGTGGAGCCGCTCACGCGCTGCAAGCGGGTGCAGCCCTTCCGCGACATCCAGCCCAAGCGTGAGCCCGAGCCAGCGTCGGTCACCGAGACGCTCGACAAGCACTTCCAGCGGATCGCTATCAAGGATGTCGAAGTGCTCACGCAAGACCTCAGCGAGCGGCCAATAGGTGATGCCGTGCCCGTACGACAGGCAGCGGCCGGTGCGCTGCAGCGGTTGCGGCTCCTGCGCGGCGAGCCACGTCCACAGCTCACGGATGAGCCGCGTCTTGCCGACGCCGGCATCGCCCATGATCGTCACCAGGTACGGCTCACCCGCATTCACGACCTGCTCGTAGACGGCACGGAGCTGCTCGAGCTCGCGCTCGCGCCCGACGAAGACCGGACGCAGCCCTCCGACGCCGCGAGGCCGCATCAAGGAGAGCGCGCGGACGAGCCGGCGGGAGACGATCCCGCCCGGCTTTCCCTTTGCGGCGATCGTGACCGGCTCTTCGAGCTCGAACGCGCCGCGGACGGCTGCGGCTGTTCGCTCGCCGACGAGGATCTCGCCCGGCGCCGCTGCCTGCTCCAGTCGCGCTCCCACGTTGACCGCATCCCCCGTCACGAACGAACTGCCCTCCCGTGCGCGGCCGACGACGACCTCGCCCGTGTTCACGCCGATCCGCAGAGCGAGCCGGACGCCGAACAGCTCGCCGAGCCGATGCTGCATCGCAAGCGCCGCGTGCAGCGCCCGCTCCGCATGGTCCTCCAACGCGGCCGGCGCGCCGAAGGCCGCCATCACCGCGTCTCCTACGAACTTCTCGACCGTGCCGCCCGCCCGCTCGATCTCCGACGCCATCGCGTCGTAGAAGCGATCGAGCAGTGCCCGCGTCCGCTCCGGATCCTGTGAGCCTGCCAGCTCCGTCGAGCCGACCAGGTCGGCGAACAGCACGGTCGCGAGCTTCCGTTCCTCGGACGGATCCGACCGTTGCTCGACCGGCGCGGCGCATCCGGGACAGAAGCGCGCGTCGGCGGGAACGGCCGCTCCGCACTGGACGCAGGCAGCCATGTCCCGGATTCTTGACCTGTCGGAGACGAGACGCAATCTCAGCCCGCGATTCGGTCTGCCAGCCGATGCGGTGCGTACAGGCAAGGGATCGAACCCCCGTCGCTCCCGCTGCCGGTCATGCCGCCTGGTGCCCCGCACCGCAGGCGTGCGCACTTACCTTCGACCAGTCACATCCTGGAAGCTGGCCGCTGACCACCAGCACGTTGTTCTAGGGACTGTGAGACAGCATCACTGGCCCAGCCGACGTTGTCGCCGCCTCGCCTTACGACTGCGTGGAGCTCCTGAAGGCCGAGATCCGGAAGACCTACTCGTCGGTCTCGCGGGAGCCCGGCAAGGACTTCATCTTCCCGGCCGGCCGCGCCTGGGCCGAAGATCTGACTACCTGGCCGAGCTCACGAACGTCCCGGAGCTCGCGGCGGAGTCGTTCGCCGGTGTCGCGAACCCGTTCTCCCTCGGGCGGCTCGCGGCGGCGGAGCGTGTCCTCGACCTCGGCTCCGGAGCCGGCACCGACTCGCTCGTTGCAGCGGAGATGGGCACGCGCAACGTCGAGTGCGTCGAGGCGGACGCGGAGCGGCTCCCGTTTCCCGACGCGAGCTTCGACGTCGTGATCTCGAACGGCGTCATTGACCTGATCCCCGACAAGGGCGCTGTTTTCCGCGAGCTGTTCCGTGTGCTCGTCCCTGGCGGACGGCTGCAGAGGGGAGCTTGCGCGTCATGGCCGAGAACCGCTCATACCGTGACTTAGACCCAGCTCTGGCGCATCATGATGCTGTGCGGCGCGAGCTCCCCTCTGGCACCGTCAGCTTCCTCTTCACCGACGTGGAGGGCTCGACACGGCTGTTGCACGAGCTGGGCGCCGATGACTATGCGGAGGCGCTCGCGGGGCATCGCCGCGTCCTGCGCGAGGCGTTCAGCGCCCATGGCGGCGTCGAGGTCGATACACAGGGGGACGCCTTCTTCGTTGCGTTCCCGACGGCGCCGGGTGCGCTGCGGGCGGCCGCCGAGGCGCTGGAAGGACTGGCCGCGGGCCAGATCCGGGTGCGCATGGGTCTCCACACCGGCACGCCGCACCTGGGCGAGGAGGGCTACGTCGGCGTCGACGTGCACCGGGCGGCCCGGATCGCGGCTTGCGGGCACGGCGGCCAGGTGCTCGTCTCGCAGTCCACGCGCGCCCTCGTCGATCCAAGTAACAGTCTGTTACTTGTCGATCTCGGTGAGCACCGGCTGAAGGACCTCTCGGCGCCGGAGCGGATCTACCAGCTCGGCGAGGGCGAGTTCCCGCCGCTGAAGAGCCTCTACCGCACGAACCTGCCGATCCCTGCGACGCCGTTCCTCGGCCGTGAGAAGGAGCTGCTCGAGGTGCTGGAGCTCCTCTCACGGGAAGACGTCCGCTTGCTCACGCTGACCGGCCCGGGCGGTACAGGCAAGACGCGCCTTGCGCTGCAGGCCGCCGGCGGGCTCGCTGACCGCTACCCGCACGGTGTCTGGTGGGTACCGCTTGCCCTGCTGCGTGACCCGGAGCTGGTGTTGGAGGCGGCGGGGCAAGCGCTCGGCGCGAAGGACGGTCTGGCCGAGCACATCGCCGACAGATCGATGCTGCTGCTGTTCGACAACTTCGAGCAGGTCGTCGAGGCGGCCGCCGCCCTCGCCGCTCTGCTCGCCTCCTGTCCCAATCTCGATCTGCTCGTGACCAGCCGGGAGCCTCTCCACGTCACGGGCGAGCAGGAGTACCCGGTGCCGCCCCTCGTTCATGAGGAGGGCGTCGGCTTCTTCCTGGCGAGAGCACGGGCGGTCAAGCCCGACTTCGGGGCCGACGACACGGTCTCCGAGATCTGTCGCCGCCTCGACGAGCTGCCGCTCGCGCTCGAGCTGGCCGCCGCACGCGTGAAGGCGCTCTCGTCCGGGCAGCTGCTCGTCCGGCTCGAGCAGCGGCTGCCGCTCCTGACCGGCGGCGCGCGCGACCTGCCGGAGCGGCAGCGCACGCTGCGCGCGACGATCGAGTGGAGCCACGATCTGCTCTCGCCGGAGGAGCAGCGGCTGTTCGCGAGGCTGGCCGTCTTCCTCGGCGGCTCCACGCTCGAAGCCGCCGAGGAGGTCGCAGAAGCCGACCTCGACACGTTGCAGTCGCTCGTCGACAAGAGCCTCGTCCGCCACACGGGCGAGCGCTACTGGATGCTCGAGACGATCCGCGAGTACGCGACCGAGCGGCTCGAGGAGTCGGGCGAGGCGGAGGAGCTGCACTCCCGTCACGTCGAGCACTTCCTCGCGCTCGCCGAGGAGGCGGAACCGGAGATCAAGCGCGGAAGCCCCAAGCACTGGGTCGACCGGCTGGCGGAGGAGCACGACAACCTGCGCGCCACGCTCGACCGGCTCGCGGCGGCCGGAGAGACGCAGGCGGTTCTGCAGATGGCTGGAGCCCTATGGCCGTTCTGGCAGTTTCGCGGCCATTTCGCCGAAGGCCGGGCCCGTCTCGAGCGTGCCCTCGCCGTCGACGAGCAGCCGACCGCTGCGCGCGCCAGGGCCTTGGCGGGGGCAGCCATGCTCGAACTCAACGCGGAAGAGCCCGCAACGGTCCGCCGCCGCGGAGAGGAAGCGTTGCGAATCTCCGACGAGCTGGGAGATGCATGGGGAACGGCCTACGCGCTCAACGTCCTCGGCGGAGTCGCGACGGCGGAACGAGACTGGGAGCGCGCGCTCGCGCTCTGGGAGCAGAGCCTCCAAGCGTTTCGCGAGCTGGGCGACGACCATTACGTGCTCGCCCTCACGCGTAGCGTCGCGTGGATGCGCGAGGAGCTCGGCGATCTCGAGGGCTATCGAGCGCTCGTCGAGGACTATCTGCGCCAGGCACGCTTGCTCGGGAATGAGCGCTTGCAAGCGCGAGGGCTCGGTGCGCTGGCGATGATCGCGGTCGACGAGGGCCGGCTCGACGACGCGGTCGAGCTGATGAAGGAGTCGTACCGCATCGACCGCGAGCTCGGGTTCACAATGTTCGTCGCAATCGATCTCGTCCGGTTCGCGGCGATTCTCGTAAGGCGGGACCGCGCGGCCCGCGCGGCGCAAGCCGTGTCCCTGGCGGATCGCCTGTTCGAGGAGATCGACGCCGCGCACGAGTCATGGGCTCAGAGGGAGAGAGATGAGACCGTCGCGCTCATCCGCGCACAGCTCGACGAGGCGTCGTTCGCGGCCGCCTACGACCAGGGGCGGACGCTGGAGGCCGACGAGGGGGTCGCGCTCGCCCTCGACGCCCTGGACTGAGCGCGCCGTGGGCGCCGGCTGCCGACCTGCGCGAGTGGAGTGCGCCTGCTCGAGCGGAGGCCGAGCCGCGTTCGTTCGCGGGCGACGCGCCGCATAGCTTCGGCCACGCCTGTCGCCTGACAGCGGTCCGCGGCTCAGGGGACTGTGAGTCTCTTGGCTGGTTCCGTCTGGGGCCGCTGCCAGGCTCGCGCCGATGCTGCTTGAGTGTGACTCGACCAAACGTCGCTGGCGCTTGCCGCTCCAGGCGGAACGTTGCAAGAGGTGCGCGGGTCGCCCCCGGCGGAGATCTGCCGCCGGGACGTGCTCGGCGGGCTGATCCACGAGTACTCCGCTGCCGGATGACTGGTGACCGCGCGCCGTCTGTGTTCGTCGTGGCGCGTAACCCGCAGGACGACAGCAAGCTTCCGTATCTGCTGCGGCTGCCGCTCGAGGGCGGGTCACGCGCGGCGGCACCAGCAGTCGAGCCCAGGCCCAAATCGGGATTTACGACCCCCTACACCCCAAACCAAGCTGCCGGGACCAGCAACGAACTCGTCGGCTCCCCGGCGGAAGCGGATCTCGCCCTCGAGCATGTAGAGGCCTTCGTCCTCGCGGTGATGGACGGCGACGCGCCGCCGCCGGAGCTCTGGGTACCACCCGGCGGCGAAGGGACGCTCCGGGTGCTCGGCGGGAAGCTCGGCTTCGGTGCGCGCCTCGACGACGTCTTCGTGCTGCGCGAGTATGCGGACGGCGTCCCGTTCGAGACGGCCGGCTTCGCCGTGACGCCCGTGCGCCTCACGCACTACGAGGAGCTGACCTTCGGCCTGCGGGTGACCGACGGGCACGCCACGGTCGCGTACTCGGGTGACACCGCGCCCACGCCGAAGCTCTCAGGAGCCCGCACTGCGTGCCTGCGAAGCGGCGCGCTCGGCGGCGGACGCGAGCCGCTCCGCCTCGGCGACACGCGCATCCCCCTCGACGGCCGTGAGGTTGGCCTCGACGAGGGTCACTGCAGCCCGCGCCGCCGCCGCCGCGAGCGTCGCCGCTACGACGGCGTCCGGCCGCACGCGCGGATCGCCCGAGAGGGCGACCACCGCCGCGAGCTCAGCGACGTCGGCCGCAGCCCGTGCGATCTCGAGCGGCGGCTCGGCCGCGGCTGCGAAGGCCTTGCCGATCTCCCAGTCGCGCTTCTCCGGCGGCAGCGCAGCCGCGCCGTCGCGAACCGCGAGCGCCTGCTCGTAGACCTCGGCGTCGTGCTGAGCAAGCGGCGCCGCGCGAGCGCGCAACGCGTCCGCCTGCGCCGCGATCCCGCCCGCTGCGTCCCAGGTGTCTTTCGACGCGCGCGCCGCCATGCGGACGACGGCCGCCCCCATCGCCACGGTGAACGCGAGCGCCGATCCGCCGCCGGGCGGTACCGGTCCCGCGAGCTCGTCGAGGAGCTCCGCGGCGGTCAGATCGAGGAAGGACGACGGCGACGCCATCGGGGGCCATTCTCCCCGATGGCGTGCCGCGCCGGTTCAGGTGCCGTTCAGTCCGCGCCGAGGCGGAGCCGCAAGGCGGCGACGACGGAGGGAGTCGCCTCGTACCCCTCGGCCGCCAGCGCGGCTTCGAGATCGGCCACGAGTGCCGCGCGAAAGGCAGCATCCGCCTCGGAGCGCGCGACGATCTCCCCGATCTCCGCGCGGGCCTGCGGAAGCTCTTGCGCCGCCTTGACCCAACCGTCGGGCGGCGCGGGCAGCAGCCTCAGCAGCTCTGCGATTCGCTCTTCGTCGTAGCCGGTCATCGTGATGCCTAGACGGCCGAGGCCGTCAGGATCTTCCCTCCAGCTCGGCGCGAAGCTTCGAAAGGCAGCGCGAGATGCGGCTCGCGATCGTCCCGGGCGGCAGATCGAGCGCCTCGCCGATCGCGCGATAGCTCTCGTCGCGGCAGAAGAAGCGGTCGAGGATCTCGCGGCAGGCGTCGCCGACGGCGTCGAGGCCGGCGTGTACGGTCATCGCCTCGTCGAGGCGTCCGAGCGTCTCGTCCACCTCCCCGGGTTCGATGTCGGCCGGGTCGACGGGGCCCTCACGTGCGCCGGCGCGTAGGCGGTCGATGCAGAGCCGCCGGGTGAGCTGGGCGATCCACGGGCGGATCGCCTCGTCGTTGCGCAGGCGGTCGAGGTGCTCGTACACGCGCGCGAAGACGTCCTGAAACACGTCCTCGGCGTCGTGCGGCGCCAGCCGGAACGCCTGCACCGCGATCGCGTAGACATAGCGCGAGAAGCGCTCCACGAGCTCGTTCCAGGCGGCCTCGTCGCCGGCGCGGCAGCGCGAGACGAGCTGGGCGTCGGTGGTGGCGGCTTCCACTGCCGGAGAATACGCCCGCGCTCGCCGCTGTCGTAGGATCGGTCCCGTGTCGGTGACAGCGCACGAGACGGACGAGGAGCTTCCCGCCTGGAGCCTGTCGACCTCGGCGGGCGCAGGCGCGAATCTCCCCTCGAGCTGGCCGGAGCACGTCACGCGCGAGTGGGCCTGGGGCGGGTCGTCGGGCGCCGGCGTGCGCGTGTGCGTGCTCGACAGCGGCGTCGAGCTCGACCATCCGCTCGTCGGCGAGGTGCAGCGCTCGGTGGCGGTGACGAAGGACGGCGACGAGATCACGATCGCCGCCGACGACTCCGGCGACCTGTGCGGGCACGGCACGGCCTGCGCCGGAATCATCCGGGCGTTCGCACCCGAGTGTGAGCTGACGAGCGTGCGCGTGCTCGGCGCGGGGTACACGGGCAGCGGCGTCGTCATGCTCGCCGGCCTCAGATGGGCGATCGAGCAGGGATTCGACGTCGTGAACATGAGCCTCTCGACGACGAAGAAGCAGTACGTCGACCAGCTGCACGAGCTGGCCGACCGCGCGTACTTCAGGCGCACGATGCTCGTTGCCTCCGCGCACAACATGCCCGTCGAGAGCTTCCCCTGGCGGTTCGCGAGCGTCGTCTCCGTCGGCAGCCACGAAAGCGACGATCCGTATGCGTACTACTACAACCCGAATCCGCCGGTCGAGTTCTTCGCGCGCGGGCTCAACGTCGACGTCGCCTGGCTCGGCGGCGGGACGCTCCGCTGCACCGGCAACAGCTTCGCCACGCCGCACGTCGCCGGCCTCTCGGCCCTCATCCTCGCCAAGCATCCGGACCTGACGCCGTTCCAGCTGAAGAGCATCCTCCATCTGACTTCGACGAACGTCGGGAGCGGCGCGTGAGCGACCTGCGCGCAGCGGTGGCGGCGGGCGTGCTCGGCGCCGAGGAGTCGTACCGCTCGCTCCTGCAGGGGACGGTCGAGGTCGCGCGCGCGATCTTCCACGCCAAGGCGGCATCGGTTTTCCTGCTCGACGAGGAGGCCGACGAGCTCGTCTTCGAGGCGGTGGCGGGGGAAGGCGCCGGCGAGCTCGTGGGCAAGCGCTTCCCGTCGAGCACGGGCGTTGCGGGCTGGGTGCTCACGACGCGCCAGCCGCTCGTGGTCGACGACCTCACCTCGGACACGCGCTTCTCACGCGAGGCGGCCGCGGCGACGGGCTACGTGCCGCGCGGGATCATGGCGGTGCCGCTGCTCGTCGAGGAGCGTGCGCTCGGCGTGCTCGAGGTGCTCGACCGGCCTGCCGACTCGACGTTCACGCTCGCCGAGATGAACCTGCTCGGGCTGTTCGCGAATCAGGCCGCGGTCGCGCTCGACCTGCTCCAGCGGGGACGCCGCGCGCAGGCCGCGCTCGACGGGGGTGGGGAGCTCGGAGCGCTCGCCCGCATCGCCGCGACGCTCGAAGGCGCGGACGACGAGAAACGTGCTGCGGGCCTGCAGCTGCTGGCCGCGCTCGAGCGCCTGCTGGCCTGAGGCGGGCAACGAAAGAGCCCGGTTCCCCGGGCTCTTCGACAATCTCGTTCTGCGGCGACGCTAGCTGGTGCGAGCGCCCTCTTCGCCGGGCGCGCTCTTGCGCATGTGCCCCTCGACGTCGTCGCCGGCCGTCTCGTCGCCGGGCTCGTCGTTCGCAGCGACCACGCGCTTGTGTGCCTCGACCTCGTCGGCCTCGTCCTCGTGATCGGCGGTCCTGCGGCTCTCGTCCTCGGACATGTGTCCCTCCTTGTCGAAGCTCTGGCGCGCTGGTTGCGCGCTGTACCCCTCAAGACGGGGGACAGAGGAGAAATCTTCCCACCAACCCTTCAAATACACAACATCCGCTGCCATCCTCCCGCGGGTGAGCTTCCGAGGACAGCTCGCCCAGTCGTTTCGGGCACTGGCGCAGGTCGTCGCAAACCCCCTGCTGCGCCGCCTCCAGCTCGCGGCGGCCGGCTCGACCCTCGGGAGCTGGGCCTACACGGTCGCGATCGCGGTCTACGCGTACGACGCAGGCGGGGCCAGAGCCGTGGCCGCGATCTGCTTCGCGCGCTGGGGGCTCTCGGCGCTCCTCGCCCCCTGGCTCGCCCTGCCGGCCGACCGGTTCTCCCGGCGCCTCGTGATGCTC
>DATCOE010000154.1:0-11654 GCA_036564885.1 Gaiellaceae bacterium
CGCCAGACGTACTCGCAGCGGACGGTCGAGCGCGGCTTCTCGTACAGGACGGCACACCGCACCTCGGCCACCTTGCCGGCGCAGAACTCCTGCACGAGCTGGAGCGTCGCGCCGGTGTCGGCGACGTCGTCGGCGATCAGCACACGCGTCTCGTGGAAGTCGACGAGGTCGGGGACGGGCGGCAGGATCATCGGGATGTCGAGCCGCTCGTCAACCCCGGTGTAGAACTCGACGTTCATCGTGAACGTGTTCTTGATGCCGAGCGCGTAGCCGAGGCCACCCGCCACGAGCAGCCCGCCGCGGGCGATGCCGAGGATCATGTCGGGGCGGTAGCCGTCGGCGGCGACCGCCTCGGCGAGCTCGCGCGTGCCGCGGCCGAGATCCTCCCAGCTCATCACCTCGCGCTCGCTCACGCCGTGAGCCTAGCGAGCGCCGCGGTGAGCCCCTCGACGGCGAGCGCGATGTCCTCGGCGCTCGAGAGCTCGTCCGGGTGGTGGCTGACACCGCCGTTCAGGCTGCGCACGAAGAGCATCGCTGTCGGGACGCCGGCGGCAGCGATGAACATCGCATCGTGGCCGGCTCCGGACACGAGCTTGGGCGCGTTCGGAAGGACCTGCGCAAATGCATCGCTCATCGGTACGGGATCGAGGCGCCATTGCGGCTCGAAGTCGATCTCGCGAATCAGCGCGTCGAGCAGCACCGGGTCAGAGGATCGCGCATCGACCGAAACGGTCACGCGCTCCGGCACGACATTTGTCGTATTCGGCTCGACATGAATGGCTCCGACAGTCGCGACCGTTCCTTCGCGAGCGCAGTCGCGCACGCGAAGGATGAACCGAGCCGCTTCGACGAGCGCATCAGCACGCGCGTTCATCGGTGTCGTCCCGGCGTGGTCGGCACGCCCTTCGAACACCTTCACACCGCGCGCCTGGCCAGCGATCGCGGTGACGATCCCGAGTGGCTCGCCCGCGTCTGCGAGCACCGGCCCTTGCTCGATGTGCACCTCGAGAAACGCCTCCGGAAGCTCCGACAGCTTCCGGCTCCCCATGGGCCCCGTCTCCTCCGCCCGGAAGACGACGACCGCAAGCGGTGCCCCGGGCAGCCGCGTCGCGGCCTCGATCGCGGCGACGACGCCGAGCGCGCCGTCGAACCGGCCTCCGGTCGGGACGCTGTCGAGATGTGAGCCGGCCCACACCCGCGCGACGCCGCGCTTCCCGAAGAGGTTTCCCGCCTCGTCGCGCGAGACGTCGAGCCCTGCCTCGCGCATCCACCCGGCGGCGAGCTCGTGCGCGGCGTCCTCCTCGGGCGAGTAACCGGCGCGATGTTGCGCGATCGCGTAGATCTCGTCGAGACGGTCGAGGATGCGGCTCACGCCGTCAATGCTCGCAGCACGCGCCACCCGAGGAGCGGGAAGAGCGCGACGACCGCGAATCCGACGTGCCACGACGTCGCCGCGACGAGTGCGCCGAAGAGCCCGGGGTACATCGCGCCCGGCCCGTTGAGCAGCGTCTGCTGGAGGCCGATCGCCGAGCCGCTTCGCTCGTGGCCGGCGAGCTCGACAGCGGCGGCGAAGGAGAGGCTGTTCCAGCTCATCGAGAGCACCCCGGCGATGACGAGCACCGGCAGGAGCAAGGGAAGCGGCGCGTCGAGGAGCACCGTCGTCAGGGCGACAAACACCGCCGCCGCAAGCGCGATCGCGCGCAACGGCGCGAGCCTGCTTGCGCGGACGTCCGACCAGCGGCCCGCGCCGATGCGGCCGCCGACGGCCAGCGCCTGCATCACCGCAAGCACAGCGGCGGCGCCGCCGGGCGACATCCCTCGTCGCTCGTGCAGGTAGAGCACCGTGAACCCGACGACGCAGAGCTGCGGGGCGATCAGCAGCGCGCTGCCGAGCGAGAGCTGCCAGATTCGCCGGTCACGGATCGGTGTCGGGCCGAGCGCCGCGCCTGCGGGGGCCGCGCGCTGCGGCCCTTCCCGCAGCACGAGCCCGCCGACTGCGGCGCCGACGAAGCAGGCGATGCCCATCGTCATGAAGCCCCAGCGGATGCCGCCCGCGTGGACGATCGGGGGCAGGGCAAGCGAGATCGCAAAGCCGCTGAGCGGGATCGCGGTCTGCCGGATCGCGAGTGCGAGACCACGCTGCGACGGCTCGAACCAGTGCATGACCGCGCGACCACTCGCAGACTGCACGCTCGCACCTGCGAGACCTGCGAGCGCGAGCAGCCCGCCGAGCGCCCAGAAGCCGTGCGCGTGTCCCGCCGCGATCAGCGACGCGCCGCAGAGCGACAGGCCGACGACGAGCACGAGCCGCTCACCGATGCGGTCGGTGGCAAGGCCCCACAGGAAAAGGCTGACGAGCGAGCCGACGAGCGAGCTCGAGATCAGGAAGCCCGTCTGCGCGAGCGAGAGGTGGTCGCGGTCGCGCAGAAACGGCGCCATCACCGCGACGCCGAACCAGATCGCCGAGTACGTCGTCTGCGCCGCGGTGCCCGCGGCGAGGACGGCCCAGCGGTAGGGCGATCCGGTTACAGCCCGAACGGGTTTGTTGGGCGCGAGCCGGTGTACGTGACGACCGACTTCGTCTCGAGGTAGAGATCGAGCGTCTCGACGCCGAGCTCGCGGCCGAAGCCCGACTGCTTGTAGCCCCCGAACGGGATGCCGGGGAACGCCGTGTACGGCATGTTGATGCCGACCGTTCCCGACTTGATCTTCGACGCGATGCGATGCCCCTTGCCGGGGTCGCCGGTCCAGACCGTCGCCATCAGGCCGTACTTGACGTCGTTGGCGATCTTCACCGCGTCGTTCTCGTCCTCGAACGGGATCACGGTGACGACGGGGCCAAAAATTTCCTCCTGCGCGGCGCGCATCCGGTTCCCGGCCTTCGCGATCACGGTCGGCGGGTAGAAGGCGCCGGGACCGTCGCCGATCGCACCTCCGGCGGTCACCTCCGCACCCTCCTCACGTGCGCTCTCGACGAAGCCGTGCACCTTTTCGCGGTGCGCGGTCGAGATCAGTGAGCCCATCTGCGTCTCCGCATCGAGCGGGTCGCCGACCTTCACCCGGCCGGCCATCTCCGTCACCTGCGCGACGACGTCGTCGTAGATCGACGACTCGACGAGCAGACGCGAGCGGGCCTCGCACGACTGACCAGCCGACGCGAAGATCGCCCAGACACTGGCGGGAATCGCATCGGCGAGGTTCGCGTCGGCGAAGAGGAGGTTCGGGCTCTTGCCGCCGAGCTCGAGCGTCAGCCGCTTGATCGGGTCCGAGCAGAGCCGCATGATCTCGCCGCCCGTTTTCGTCGAGCCGGTGAACGCAACCTTGTCGACGCCTGGGTGCTGCACGAGGTACGCGCCCGTGGTCGGCCCGTCGCCGGGGACGATGTTGATCGCCCCGGCCGGAAATCCGACCTCGGCGGCGAGCTCGGCGATGCGCAGCACCGAGAGCGGCGTCTGCGGGTCGGGCTTCAGCACGACGGCGCAGCCCGCGGCGAGCGCGGGAGCAAGCTTCCAGGTCGCCATCATCAGCGGGTAGTTCCACGGCACGATCTGCGCCGCGACGCCAACGGGCTCCTTCTGCGAGTAGAAGAGCAGCGAGCCGCCGATCGGGTTCGAGCGTCCGGCGATCGTCGCGATCGCCGAGGCGTAGAAGCGGAAGTTCTCGGCCGCCCCCGCGATCTCTGCGTTGACCGACGAGATCGCCTTGCCGACGTTGCGGCTCTCGAGCTCGGCGAGTTCCTTGCGGTTCGCGACGATCGCGTCGGCGAGCGCGTGCAGCAAGCGAGAGCGCTCCGTGCCGGGCGTCTTGCCCCAGACACCGTCGAGCGCGGTGCGCGCCGCAGCGACCGCACGGTCGATGTCGGCCTCGCCGGCCATCCCCGCACGCGCAAGCAGGTCGCCGGTCGCGGGCTCGCAGAGGTCGCGAACCTCGCCGGAGGCGGGCTCGGCGGGCGCGCCGTCGATGAAGAGGCCGTACTCCTTCTCGATCGCGACAGCCATTGCTAGAGCCTATCGAGCGGCGGCCAGCAGGTCGCCGATGCGCACGTGCTCGGTCAGCAGCCTGCGGAACCGGGCGGGATCGCCGCCGATGTACGCGCGGCAGAGGTCGCGGCCGGCGGCGTAGGTGATCACGTAGGCCCGCCAGGTCGGATCCGTCACGAACCGGACGCTGTGCCTCGCCTGCTCCGGCGTGACGAGGCTCCACCTCTCGGTGAACGCCTCGACTTCCTCGACCGGCACGCCCTCCTCGTGGATCATCAGCGCCGCGTCGACGCCGACCGTGCGCAGTGGCTCGGAGGCCCGCGTGATCCGCTCCGAGAGCGTCGGGTCGACGAGCTCGAGGCCGTGGCGACGCAGGATGGCGTAGGCCTCTTCCTTGCCCGCGTCGTCGAGGACGACGTCGATGCCCGCCTCGGCGATCCCCTCGCTGAGCACCGCCTGCGGTGTCGGAACGAGCTGGATGCCTTCCTCGATCCGACCATGTTCGACGATCAGGAGCTGTTCCTTGACGGCGTGCTCGGTGTGATGGCCGGGGTAGACCTCGTGCCCGGCGAGGTGGAGGAGGTCGAGCCCCGTCGTGGGGACGTCGGTGTTGAGGACGACGCGGCTCGCGAGGTTGCCCCGGTAGTAGTTGAACGCCCACCAGGGCTCGTCCGACACCGGCTCGAGCGTGATCTCCTCGCCCGCGGGCAGGTCGAGCAGCGCCGCTGTCCGCGTCCGCAGCACGGGCAGCAGATCGGTGAGCACGGCGACCACCTTGTCGCCGGGGACGAGGTGCCGCTCGCGCCAGGCGATCCGGCGCTCGTACAGCGTTCCGTCGCCCGGGAGCAACTCGTCGAGCTCGGCGTGCACCGCGGCGTACACGTCCTCCGAGCTCTTGGTCGGCCGGACGCCGTAGCAACGTTCGACCTCGTCGCTGTAGGAGATCTCGTCTCCTGCGAGCACGTGCGCGTAGGTCGCACAGCCCTGCACCTGGTCGGCGAGCCAGCTGTCGTCGAGCTCCGCGAGGAGCGCATCGCCGTCGACGGCGAGCTGCGCCGCGTCGAGCTTCTCCTCGGCGTCGACCCGCTCCTTGATCTCCGGTGGGCCGTAGTAGGCGTCGACGAGACCGTCGACGTGCTTGCCGAGCCGCAGCCCGAGCGCGAGATAGCGCTCGGCGTGAGTCACGCGTTCCCCTCGAAGAGCGCCGCCTGTCCCTGCCCAACTCCGACGCACATCGTCGCGACACCGTAACGGCCGCCACGCCGTCGGAGCTCGTGGAGGAGCGTCACCGTCAGGCGCGCTCCGCTCATGCCGAGCGGATGCCCGATCGCGATCGCGCCGCCGTTCACGTTCACCCGGTCCTCGTCGATCCCGAGCTCGCGGACGACGGCCACCGACTGCGACGCAAACGCCTCGTTCAGCTCGATCAAATCGACATCGGCAATGGAGATCCCCGTGCGCTCGAGCAGCTTGCGCACGGCCGGCACCGGGCCGATCCCCATCACGCGCGGGTCGACGCCTGCGACCGCCGAGCCGACGAACGAGCCGAGCGGCTGCACGCCGAGCTCGCGGGCCTTCTCCTCCGATGCGATCACGAGCGCAGCCGCGCCGTCGTTGAGCCCCGACGAGTTCCCGGCCGTCACCGAGCCCTCCTGCCGGAACACCGGCTTGAGGCTCGCGAGCTTCTCGGCCGACGTGTCGGGCCGGGGATGCTCGTCACGCGTGAGCTCGCCGACCGGCACGAGCTCGTCGTCGAAGCGTCCCGCCTCGGCGGCCGCAGCCCAACGCTGCTGCGAGCGGAGCGCGAAGGCGTCCTGATCCTCGCGCGAAACCGTCCAGCGCTCGGCGACGTTTTCGCCCGTCTCACCCATCGCCTCGAGCGGAAAGCGCTCCGCGAGCTTTGGGTTCGGAAAGCGCCAGCCAAGGGTCGTGTCGTACAGGGTGCGGTCGCCGCGCGGGAACGCGCTTTCGGGCTTGGCGGTGACGAGCGGCGCGCGCGACATCGACTCGACGCCACCCGCGACGAAGAGGTCGCCGTCACCGGCGACGACCGCGTGGCAGGCGCCCACGATCGCCGCGAGCCCGGACGCGCAGAGCCGGTTGACGGTGACGCCGCCGACCGAGTCGGGGAGGCCCGCGAGCAGCACCGCCATGCGGGCGACGTTGCGATTGTCCTCGCCGGCCTGGTTCGCGCAGCCGAGCCACACGTCCTCGATCTCCGCCTCGGGCACGCCCGCGCGGTCGACCGCCGCGCGCACGGCGAGCGCCGCGAGGTCGTCGGGGCGAACGCCCGCGAGGCCGCCGCCGTAGCGCCCGACCGGCGTGCGCACGGCCGAGAGGATGACGGCGCGGGTCATCCGCCGACGTAGTCCGGCTCGTGCCCCAGCAGCTGCGCGACGGCGCGCCGCCCGCGCTCGCCCATGTCGAGCGTCAGGTCGTTGACGTACATCGCCACGAACTCGTCCGCGGTCTTCGCGTCGATGCCCCGGCCGAAGCCCATCGCGTACTGCATCGCCGCGTCGCGGTTCGCGAGGCCGGCGTCGATCGCCTCGCGCAGCACCGCCGAGACGTCGTCGAGCCGGTCGAGGTCGCGCCGCGCGGCAACGAGGCCGAGCGGCAGTGGCAGTCCCGTCTCGTCCTGCCACCAGGCCCCCAGGTCGAGCACCTTGGTGAGCCCGTGCTCTGCGTAGGTGAGCTGGCCCTCGTGGATCACGAGGCCCGCCCGGGCGCGGCCCGATGTGACCTCGTCGAGCACTTCGTCGAACGGGAGGTCGCGCGTGTGGACGTCGGCCCCGAGTGCGAGCCGGAGCACGCGCGTCGCCGTCGTCAGCGGGCCGGGTGTGATGATCTCGAGCCCGCGCAGGTCGTCGAGGGAGAGCGGCTCGCGCGCGACGACGATGGGCCCGTAGCCCTCACCGAAGGACGCGCCGTGCGGGAGCAGAGCGTACCGATCGGCAATCGACGGATAGGCGCCGGCGGAGACCGCCGTCACCTCCAGGCGGCCCTCGAGGGCCCATTCGTTCAGCGTCTCGATGTCTGAGACAACAGGCTCGAGCTCGAGCCCGCGCGTGTCGACGGCACCCGCCTCGAGCGCCCACACCATGAACGCATCGTCGGGGTCAGCCGAGTGTCCTACGCGGATTGCCACGGCGGCCACGTTACCCTGCTCCCGATGAGCAAGGCCGGCCTGTCTGAGTCGATCCAGGACTACCTGAAGAGCGTCTACAAGCTCGAGGCCGAGCACGGCCGCGTGACGATCGGCGCGCTCGCGAAGGACAAGTCGGTCTCGCCCGCATCGGCGTCCGCGATGGTGAAGAAGCTCGCTGCCCTGGAGCTACTCGAGCACGAGCCGTACCGCGGCGCGCACCTGACCGATGCGGGCGAGCGCGTCGCGCTCGAGGTGATCCGCCACCACCGCCTGCTCGAGCTCTACCTGGCGGAGACGCTCGGCCTGGACGTCGACGCCGTCCATGACGAGGCCGACCGGCTCGAGCACGTGATCTCAGAGGAGCTCGAAGCGCGGATCGACCGCGCGCTCGGCTTCCCCACCCACGACCCGCACGGCGACCCGATCCCGGACGCCAATCTCGAGTGGCCCCGTGAAGGAGGCTGATTCGGGGTCTATACTCGGCCCCGTTGTGGGGGCAATGGATTCGATCAGGGGGGCTTTCTCTTTTCTCTCGACGCGTTCGCGGAGTGAGGACCGGATGGCCGAGTACGTGATCCGCGAGCACCATCGCGGGCGACCGCTGCAGGAGATCCTTCAGGATCACTACGTCACGAACCGCTGCTCGCCGGAGCAGATCAAGCGGCTGCTCGACCGGCCCGAGGTCGTGCACGCACTCGGCGACGACCTGATCACCGCCGCCCGCACCGGCCTGTAGTCGAGGCCTAGATGGTTGATCGGTAATTCGAGTGCGGCCAAAATTGTCGATCAATCATCTAGAGCTCCCGGCCGGCGCCCGCGGCGCGGGCGAGCTCGACGGCGCGTGCCGCGGCCGCGAGGTCCCAGGCGGCGATCCCGTTCGACTTGAAGACCACGATGTCGTCTTCACCCGAGCGGCCTGCGAGGTCGCCCGCGACGACGTCCTGGAGCTCGTGCACCTCCAGCCAGTCGAGGATGCCGTGGGCGACCGGGGCGATCAAGTCGCCGGACTCGCCACGGGCCTGCTCGCGTGAGTCGCAGCAAACGAACGCCGCGCGCTGGAGCACGACGTCATCGAGCTCGCGCGCATCGGGCTCGCTCGCGCCCACCGCGCAGACGAGCGCACCGTCGCGTAGCCATTCGCCGTGGAGCACAGGATCGCACGACGTCGTGACCGTGACGACGACATCGCATCCTGCTGCCTCACGCTGCGAGGCGGCCGGCTCGCAACGGTGCTGCGCGCAGAACGCCCGCAACCGTTCCTCGTCGCGGCAGAAGACGAGCACGCGCTCGAGCGCCGGCAGCGCGACGCGGAGCGCAGCGACGTGCGCTGCGGCCTGGCGACCGCAGCCGATCACGCCGAGCGTCGTCGCACCCGCGCGCGCGAGGTGCTTCGCGGCGACGGCCGAGGCGGCGGCGGTGCGTCGCTGGCCCAGCGTGTCGGCCTCGACGATCGCCTCGATCCGCGCCTGCGCGATCGAGAAGAGAACGACGAGGAACGGCGTGCCTCCCGGCAGCCACGCGAACGTCTTCAGCCCGGCAAAGCCGAGCTCGTGGTCGACGCATGGCATGACCGCGAAGTCGCCGTCGGGGAGCGGGGCGCGAACGCGTGGAGGATTGACGACCCGGCCGCGCGCAAGCCGCTCGAACGACGCCTCGACCGCGGCGATCGCCTCGGCCGGCGTCAGCAGCTCGGCCACCTCCGCCTCGGTGAGGTACAGCGGCACGCCGTAGAGCTTACGAGGTGCGCCCGGCAGGATTTGAACCTGCGACCCCCGGCTCCGCAAGCCGATGCTCTATCCCCTGAGCTACGGGCGCAATGAGCCGGCTAGTGTAGCCGTGCTGATCTTCAGACGAGCAGGACGACCGCCGACGTCGAGCGTCGCATCCTCCGGCACCTCGACCCGCACGTAAGCGAGTGCAAGACCGGGCACCGCGCTCGTCACCCGGCCGACCTCTTTCTCGCCGTGGACGACGGGCGTCTCCGCGGGCGCGGCGTCGCCGTCGACCTCGAGCACGCGCAGCTTCCGGTTCACCTTGCCGCGGTGGTGCTGCCGCGCGACCGGCTCCTGCCCCGGGTAGCAGCCCTTGCTGAACGAGATCGCGCGCTCGTCGAGCCCGGCCTCAGCCGGCAGCACGCGGTCGTCGAGCTCGCGGCCGAAGCGCGGCGTCCCCGCCTCGATTCGCAGCCGCTCCAGCTCGTCGTCGGCAAGCGTCACGTCGAGGGCAACGTCGAGCACCTCCAACGCGGGGATGCCGTAGTCGCGGTTCGGGATGCCGTGGTCGCCGTTCGGGATACAGGTCGGCTCGAAGACGATCACTGAGGTGTGCTCCTCGAGTGCGATCTCGCATTTCGCGGCGAACCGCATCCGGGTCAGATGCGACACGACGACGTCGCCGAGCTCGGGCTCGGTGAGCAGCAGGAAGTCGTCGACGCCGCGGCGCCAGACGAGGACCGGCGCGATCACCTTGGCCTTCGCGGTCAGCAGGAGCGCGTCGACCGAAGCGCCTGCGAGCACGTCGTTCGAGACCATCCGCTGGAGGAAATCTGCCGCGTCCGTGCCCTGCACACGCACGTAGGCGCGAGGACGGCGGGCGGTGCTCGGCGTCACGGTTGCCATCGGACCTACACTAGAGACTGTGTTCAGGTCGAAGGCGGAGCGGAAGGTGGCCGACGCGGGCTACGACCCTGCCCGGCTGCCGCCGGGGCAATACCTGACTGAGAAGTGGCCCGTCCTGCACGCCGGCTCAGCCGCACGCTACGACGACCTCTCCGCGTGGACGCTACGGATCTTCGGTGATGTCGAGCAGGAGCTCGAGCTGTCGTGGGAGCAGTTCAACGCACTGCCGCGCGCCTCGAACGTCCAGGACATCCACTGCGTGACGCGGTGGTCGAAGTTCGACACCTCGTTCGAGGGCGTGCACTGGAGCGAGCTTGCGAAGCTCGTGCGTCCGAACCCGACGGCGCGCTTCGCGATTGCCCACGCCGAGGCGGGGTTCACGTCGAACGTGCCGCTTTCCTACCTCGAGGATCCGAACGCGTTGCTCGCGACGCACGGCGACGGCGAGCAGCTGACGCCCGACCACGGCTACCCCCTACGGCTCGTGATCCCCGGCAAGTACTTCTGGAAGAGCGCCAAGTGGCTGCGGGGGCTCGAGCTCTCGTCGGTCGACAAACCGGGCTTCTGGGAGCGCTACGGCTACCACAACGACGCCGACCCCTGGTCTGAGCAGCGCTACGGCTTCTGACGTGGGGATCCCTCGTTCGAGGGATACGGAAAAGCGACCCTCCGCCCGATCAAAGAGGTCAGAACCACCCCTCCCCAATTCCCCTCGAAGGCCCGCGCAAGCGGGCCTTCGCGTTTGAGAGACGTGACGCGAAACGACGAAGGGCGGCCTCGCGGCCGCCCTTCGCTTCGAGCCAGGAGCCGTGAGGCTCCTTACATCATCCCGCCCATGTCCGGCATGCCGGCGCCCATCCCGGCGCCTGCCTTCTCCGGAGCCTCGGCGACGATCGCCTCGGTGGTGAGGATGTTCTTCGCGATCGACGCGGCGTTCTGAAGCGCCGAGCGGGTGACCATCGTCGGATCGGTGATGCCGGCCTTGACCAGGTCGGTCACCTCGCCGGTGTCGACGTTGAGGCCCTGGCCCGGCTTGGCCGTGCGGACCTGCTGCACGACGACCGAGCCCTCGAGGCCGGCGTTCGTCGCCAGCTGGCGGAGCGGCTCCTCGAGCGACTTGATGATGATCTGCGCACCCGTGCGCTCGTCACCCTCCAGGCCACCGAGAATGGTCTCCTTGATCGCATCCGCAGCGTTGAGCAGTGCAACACCGCCACCCGGGACGACGCCCTCTTCGAGCGCGGCGCGGGCGGCCTGCAGCGCGTCCTCGACGCGATGCTTGGTCTCCTTCATCTCCGTCTCGGTGGCTGCGCCGACCTTGACGACGGCGACGCCGCCGGACAGCTTCGCCAGGCGCTCCTGGAGCTTCTCGCGATCGAAGTCGGAGTCGGTGTTCTCGATCTCGGCCTTGATCTGCTTGATGCGGGCCTTGATCGCATCCCCTTCGCCTGCACCGTCGATGATCGTCGTCGTGTCCTTCGTGACGACCACCTTGCGCGCGTTCCCGAGCTGCGAGACCTTCGTGTTCTCGAGCTTGAGGCCCATCTCCTCGGTGATCACCTCGGCGCCCGTGAGCGTCGCGATGTCCTCGAGCATCCGCTTGCGGCGGTCGCCGAAGCCCGGCGCCTTGACGGCGACGGCCTGGAAGGTGCCGCGCAGCTTGTTGACCACGATCGTCGCGAGCGACTCGCCCTCGACGTCCTCGGCCACGATCAGCAGCGGCCGGCCGGCCTGGATGACCTGCTCGAGCACCGGCAGCACGTCCTTGACTGCCCCGATCTTCTGGTTCGCGACCAGGATGTACGGGTTGTCGAGCACGGC
The DNA here is from genome assembly GCA_036564885.1 of Gaiellaceae bacterium. Taxonomy (GTDB): domain Bacteria; phylum Actinomycetota; class Thermoleophilia; order Gaiellales; family Gaiellaceae; genus Palsa-739. The sequence goes on from DATCOE010000154.1 coordinate 11,568, forward strand.
CTCCATGCGCTCGGCGTCGGTCACCATGTACGGCGACAGATAGCCCTTGTCGAACTGCATGCCCTCGGTGAACTCGAGCTCGAGGCC
>DATCOE010000155.1:0-20829 GCA_036564885.1 Gaiellaceae bacterium
TCGTACAGCTTGATCGCCGGCTCGTTCCACGGGAAGACGTGCAGCTCCAGCTTGCGCACGCCGCTCGCCCGCGCCCACTCGACTGCGGCTTCCATCAGCGCCCACCCCACGCCCTGGCGGCGCGCGTCCTGCGCGACCATCAAGCCCAGGTCGGCGACATGCGCACTCGCCGGATGCGTGTCGCGCGCGAGCGACAGCCGGCCGACGATCGCGCCGTCGCTTCGCTCCGCGACGAGCACCGCGGCATCCGGATAGCGGCGTACGGCCTTCAGATACCGCCGCTCGTCGCCGACGCTGCGCCACTCGCCGTCGGTTGAGATCAGCCACCCTTCCGGCTCCCCGCTGACGGCTTCCGCCAGACGCGTCAGCGCTTCCGCGTCCGACGGGTCGGCCGCACGAACGACGAAGTTGCGCGTCACGCGACCACCACTCCCGCTCCGCCTCGGCGCGGGTCGCCGGCTGCGGCCAGCGAGCCGTCCGGCAGGACCTCGACCGCGCTCACGCCTCCGAAGTAGAGGTTCTGCCGCCGGAAGCGCACGACCGACCGGCCCGTCGCCTCGAACCGATCGGCCACCGCCCCGTCCTCGCAGTGCACGACGCCCTCCTCAACATGGATCCGCGGCGCGTCGACCGCCTCCGCAACGCTCATCCCGCGGGCGACGACGTTCGCCACCACCTGCAGGATCGCGCCGCGCAGGCGCGCCGAGCCCGCCGAGCCCAGCACGAGCCGCGGTTCACCGTCCCGCAACACGATCGACGGCGCCATCATCGACGTGAGCCTCTCGCCGGGCCGCGCGCCCGTCACGAGGTCCGCTTCGCCGAGCATGTTGTTCAGGTGGATGCCCGTCCCCGGCACGACCACCCCGCTGCCGGAGCCCAGCGACGCCGACAGCGATACCGCGCTTCCCTGCGCGTCGACCACCGAGATGTGGGTCGTGCCCGACAGCACCCGCTTCGCCAGCCCACCGTGATGCAGTGCACGCGTGAACGCGCCGCCGCGCGCCGCCTCCTGCGCCTCCATCGCCCCGGCGATCGCCTCCGGCGCCGGCTCCGCAGCGCCGAGTGCCCGGAGCCCGAGCGCGACCAGCAGCCCGCCGCTCGACGGCGGCGGGTTCGAGCGAAACTCGTGACCGCGGTACGACACCGCGAGCGGCCGGCGCCGCACCACGCGATACCCCGCGAGATCCTCGAGCGCCAGCGTGCCCCCTCCCGCCTGCACGTGCTCGACCATGGCACGCGCCAGCTCGCCGCCGTACAGCGCCTCCGCTCCGTTCTCGCCGATCCGCTCGAGCGTCTCGCCGAGCTCCGGGACCGCGAAGCGCTCTCCCGCGGTGAGCGCGCGACCTCCGTACATGGCATCGCCCTCCGGCGAGTGGCGCAGCAGCCCGTCGAGGATCCGGTGCAGGTACGCCTGCGCCGGCGTCAGCTCGACGCCCTCCCGCGCGAGCCGCGCCGCCGGGGCGGCGAGCTCCGCCCACGGCACCGTCCCCCAGCGGCGATGCGCCGCCTCGAGCCCGAGCGCCGTCCCCGGCACCGCGACGGCGGCCGCGCCCGTGCGGAAGAGCTGCTGCGTGTCGCCGTCGAAGTCGACCGCCAGCTCCAGCAGCTCGCCGGTGGCGCGCGCCGCAGCCGGGACGGCGACGAAGAAGTCGTAGAGCCGCGTCTTTCCGTCCCGCGCGTCGTGGACGAGCATGAAGCCGCCCCCGCCCGGGCCCGTCAGCGGGCTCTCGCACACCCACGACGTGAACGCGGCCGCGATGCACGCATCCACGGCGTTCCCGCCCGCCTCCAGCACCCGCGCTCCCGCCTGCGCGGTCAACGGATGGCCCGCTGCGATCGCCCCCTTCACCGCTGGAGCGTAGGCGCGAATCCTGTATCCGGCCAACTATTCAGGCCGTTGTAAGTCTGAGCCGATAAGAAGGAATAGATGGGCAACACCCTCCAGCAGGTCCGAAGCCGCCTCGGCACGCGCGGCCTCGCAGCCACCGCGGCAGTCCTCCTCGCGCTCGTCGTCGCCGTCGCGACGCCCCAGCTCCTCGGGACGCGCGTCGCCGCCGCCTTCGGCGCGCTCGACAACGCCGACCCCAAATGGCTCTGGCTCGCCGGCATCGGCTTCGCGGTCTCCGTCGTCGCGGCCGCCGGCTCCTGGCTCTGCGCCATCCGGCTCTGCGGCGGCACGCTCACCCTCCCCGACGCCTGCGCCCGCTACGGCGCGGGCTCGCTCGTCAACACCTTCGTGCCCGCCCGCGCCGGCGACGCGATCCGCATCGGCCTCTTCTCCCGCGTCCTCCCGAACCGCGAGCGCCTCTGGACGACCGGTAGCGCCTTCGCCGCGCTCGGCGCCGCACGCTCCGTCGTGCTCGCCGCCCTCATCGTGGCCGGCTCCGCCACCGGCACCTTGCCGCTCTGGCCGCTCTTCGTCGCGCTCGGCCTCGTCACGGTCGCCGCCGCCGTCTCCCTCCGCGCCCGCGGCCGCGACCCCGAGAGCCGCGCCGGCCACCTGCTCGACTCCTTCCGCGCCCTCGGCCGCGAGCCCGCGGCCGCGATCCGCCTCGTCGCCTGGATCGCCCTCTCCACCGCCGGGCGCCTCGCCGCGGCCACCGCCGTCGCCGCCGCGCTCGGGATCCACCACCCGCTCGCCGCCGCCGTCGTGATCATCCCCGCCCTCGAGGTCGCAGGCCTCGTCCCCCTCACCCCCGGCAACATCGGGATCACGAGCGGCGCGATCGCCCTCGCTTTCCAGTCCCAGGGCGTCTCCTTCACCAACGGCCTCGCCGCCGGCATCGCCTTCCACGCCGTCGAGACGGCCGTCGGGCTCATGTTCGGGATCGCCAGCGTCGTCTGGCTCGCCCCGTACCGCTCCCCTGCGATCCGCCGGGTCGTGCTTCTGACCACGGCCGCGAGCTGGGCGCTCGGGATCGCCGGCGCCTTCAGCGCCACCGTGCTCGTCCCGCTCGTCTAGTCTGGCTCATCTAATCTGACCCCCGACCGGGTACCCTCGGGTCTCGTGAAAGCGGTGCGCGCACTCGTGGTCGTGTGCGCGCTCGCGTTGCTCCTCGCCGAGCACGCGGGCGCGCAGACGTCCTCGGACTTCGCGGGCCACCACCACCAGGTCTTCCGCGTCGTGATCGTTCGCGACCTCAGCACCGCCGACCTGCCGCAGCTCGCCTCGGTCGGCGCCGTCGGGCTCGTCGTCCCGAACGCCGGCCCCCGCACGAGTGCCGCCGACGCCTTCGCCGGGATGGTGCGCGGGATCCTCTACAACACGCGCCTTGCCTGGCCGCGCGCGGACGTCGTGCTGATCCACGTCCAGAAGACGCGCTCGATCCCGCTCAGCGGCCCCGTGATCGTCGTCGGCATGCCGCCCGCAACGCGCGTCGCGAACGACCGCCGCTACCCGATCGCCGTCATCGGCCGCGGGTACCACGGGCTGCTGCGCTCGAGCCTGACGCGCGTGCCCGGGCTCGTGTCGATCGCCGACGTCGCACGCACCGCGCTGCAGACGCCCCACATGCTGCGCGCGCAGCAGGACGCGAACGCGGCGCGCACGCTCGACCGGCTCGAGTCACACATCGTCGTCTCGCGCGACTCGACGATGGCCGCCTCCGTGCTCGTGCTCGGGCTGCTCGTCTTCTTCGCCCTCTTCTTCCCGCAGGGCGCGGCCGCTGCGCTCGGCGCGGCGCTCGCCGCGAACCTCGCGCTCGGCTGGCTCCTCGCCGGCTCGGCCGGGCCACGGGTCGCGCTCCTGGGCGCGTGCACCGTCGCCGGGGGCATCCTCGGCGCCCGCTTCCTCCGCTCGGGAACGCAACTCGGCCTCGCGCTCGTCGGCGTCGTTGTAGCGTACGCAGCGACCATGGCCGTCCATCCCGAGGCGCTCTCGCTCGCGCCGATGGGCCCCGAGCTGACGAGCCGTTTCTTCGGCGTCTCGAACCTGCTCGAGACGCTGCTGCTCGGGCCCGCGATCCTCGGCGCGAAGCTGCTCACCGACCGTTTCGGCTGGCCGGCGTTCGCCGCGGTCGCGCTGCTCTCGCTCGTCACGATCGCCGAGAACCAGCTCGGCTCCGACGGCGGCGGCGCAATCGTCATCGGCGTCGCCTTCGCGGTGCTCGCGGTCGGGATGTCCGGTGCCGGGTGGCGCTTCGTCGCGCCCGCGCTCGGCCTCGCGGCGCTCACGGTCTTCGCGCTCCTCGACCTCGACGCCGCCTCGAACAGCCCCGACCATCTGCGCGGCGCGCTGCACGGCGGCATCAACGGCTTCGCGCACGTCGCGACGAACCGCGTGCCGCTCGCGTACACGCGCATGGTCGAGCAGTGGTGGCTGCTCTTCCCCGCCGTCGCCGCGCTCGTGATCGGCGTCGCCGTCGCGCGCTCGCGCCGCACGTCGGCGCTCGGCCTCGCAATGCTCGCCGCGCTCGGCGTGTCGCTGCTCGTGAATGATTCGCCCGGGCCTGTGATGATCGCCGGCCTCGCCGCCGTGCTCGCGATCGAAGGCGGGCTCGTGTATCGCAGCCTCACGCTGCCCGTCCTGCGCAGGCTCACGGCCGCGCCCACTCCCGTCCCGCAGCAGCCGTGACGCGCTCTCACCCGCTCGCCCGCGAAGCGCTCCTGTCCGCGACGGCGGCGGCGCTCGTCGCTGCGCTGCTCGCGTGGCTCGGGCCGCCCGGCACCGACCTGGCGGCGCACGCGTACCAGCGCACGCTCTTCCTCCAGCACGGCTTCACGCTCTGGAACAACTTCTGGTACGCCGGCCGCTACAGCTTCGTCACCTACAGCCTCCTCTACTACCCGCTCGCCGCGTGGCTCGGCATCCGGCTGCTCGCGGTCGCGACGATCGCGCTTGCCGCGCTCGCGTTCGCGGTCGTGCTCGGCCGCGAATGGGGGCCGACCGCGCGCTGGTCGAGCCGCAGCTTCGCCGTCGTCTGGGCCGGGATCGTCCTCTCCGCCGCCTTCCCGTTCGCGCTGGGGATGGCGATCGCGCTGCTGACGATCTGGGCGCTGCAGTTGGGGGCGCGCTGGCGCTCGGCGGCATTCGCCGCGCTGACGCTCGCCGCGAGCCCGCTCGCGTTCCTGCTGCTCGTCGTCGTGCTCTCGGGCGTGGCGCTCGCGCGGCGCGACGCGCTCCGCCGCAACTGGGTGACCGTCGCGGGCGTCGCCGCCGCCGGCCTGGCCGAGCTCGTCCTCTGGCGGATCTTCCCCGGCGGCGGGCGCTTCCCGTTCTCCTTCACCGAGGCAGCGGCGGGCGTCGCGTTCTGCGTCGTCGGGCTCGTGTTCACCTGGCGCGTCGAGAGCGCGCGGGTGCTGCGCTTCGTCTTCGCCGTCTACCTCGCGGCGTACGTCGCGTCGTACCTCATCCCCTCGGCGATCGGCGAGAATGTCGGCCGTCTCCGCTACGCGGCGATCCCGCTCGCCGTGCTCGTCTTCTCGCTGCGGAAGTGGCGGCCGCTCGTCCCCGGCATCGTCATCCTCCTGCTCGCCGTGTCGTGGAACGTGACGCCGCTCGCCGCCAGCTACTTCAAGAACGGCGCCGACATAACCGTGCAGCCGCGCACCTGGCCTGTCGCGATCGCGTTCCTGCACCAGCACCTCGGCCCGTCATTCCGTGTTGAGGCGGTCGACACGGCGACGCACTGGCCCGCCGTCTACCTCGCCGACGCGGGGATCCCGATCGCGCGCGGCTGGTTCCGCCAGGACGACTTCCCGCAGAACGCGGTGCTGTACGGCAAGCTCGGCGCCAGGACGTACCTGGACTGGCTGCACGGGCTCGGCGTGAAGTACGTCGTCCTCTCCGACGCGGCGCCCGACTACAGCGCGCGCGGCGAGGCGAAGCTCCTCCGCAGCGGCCGCTCGGGTCTCACGCCGGTGCTGCTCACGAGATCGCTGACGATCTTCGCCGTCCCGCACGCGCGGCCGATCATCACGGGGCCGGCCCAGCCGCGGCTCGCGTCGCTCACCGGCTCGGGCATGACGGCGGTCATCCACCGAGGCGGCACCTATCGCATCGCCGTGCGCTACAGCCCGTACTGGCGGGCCTCCCACGGCTGCCTCAGCAAGGGCAAGGACGGGATGCTTCGCCTCGCGACGCGCCGGCCGCAGACCATCGGGCTCGTCTTCGACGTCACACCGGGACGCGCGCTCGGCCAGCTCGCGGGCGACGCGCCCGAGTGCTCCTTGCCGAAGCGCTAGGAGGGGTTGGCGTGGCGACGACGTCAACCGCGCCCCAGCTGGCCGCAGTTGCGCTGCTGGGCCTGGCTGGACTGCATGTCGCCTGGGGTCTCGGCTCAACGTGGCCGCTCGCCGATCACGCCGCATTCGCAGACGCCGTGGTCGGAAGTCGCGAGGTCCCCTCGCCGGTGGCGTGCTTCGCCGTAGCTTCCGCGTTGGGCACGGCCTCCGCGCTGGTTGCCGGTCGACCGCGACGGGCGACGACACTGCGGCGGCTCGGGGTCGGAGGTGTGGTTGCAACACTTGCTCTGCGCGGCGCACTCGGCGTCGCTGGTCACACGGATCTCGTGTCGCCGGGCTCGGCGTCGCCGCGGTTCCGAGCGCTGGACCGCCGGCTGTATGGGCCGCTGTGCTTAGCCCTCGCGGCCCTGAGCGGGCCAGCCGCCGTGCGCCGCTCTTGAGGGGTCTTTCACAGAGCGCGTAGGAAGCGCTGGCCTTGGCGGCCACGTCACACGCCTGGCACCGGACGGGGCTCCGTGAGACGCTAAGGGTGGGTCAGACGTGCCGGACGAGCTCGTCGAGCGGCTTGCGGTTCGCCTTCGCGGACCACTCCTCGGCGCTGCGCGACTGCGGGTCGCGCGGCTTCGCCGGATAGCCGAGCGACAGGATCGCCTTCACCTCGCCGCCGCAGATGCGCGCCGCAGCCTCGGCGTCCTTGATCCCGTTCGGGCACGACACGACGCCGTCGTTCCACGCGGCGAGCATCATGTTCTGCGCGCAGCGTCCGACGTCCATCCCGCCCGCCTCGCCGACGATCGCCACGACGAGCGTCGCGCCGAGCACGTTGCCGGGCGCGTAGACCGCGTCCGAGAGCTCCGTCCGCGCCGTCTCGACGACGACGAGCTCCCACAGCTGCGTGTTGCGCGAGCTGCCCGAGAGCCGGCCCGCGTCGAGGATGCGCGTCACGACGTCCTCGGGCACGGGTGTCTGGGCGTACTCGCGTACGTCACGCTTGCTCGCAATGGCGAGCCGGGCGTCCACGTCAGTACCGGAGGAACGACGGGACGTCCATGTCGTCCTCGTCGTTGCGTCTCGTGCCGCCCGTCGGGCTGGTCGTCAGCGCCGGCGTCGAGAAGAGCGGCCGGCGGGCGCGCGTACCGCGGCCGATGCCGGTGGCGACGACGGTGACCCAGACCTGGCCCGTGAGCCGGTCGTCGATCGTCGCGCCGAAGATGATGTTCGTGTCGTCGGTGGCGGCGCCGCGAATCACCTCGGCGGCCTCGTTCACCTCGATCAGCGACATGTCTTCGCCGCCGGCGATCGAGAGCAGGATGCCGGTCGCACCGGTGATCTCCTCGTCGATCAGCGGCGAGCGCAGCGCGCGCTCGGCCGCTTCCTTCGCGCGGTTCTCGCCGGTGGAGGCGAAGCCGATGCCCATCAGCGCCGTACCCGAGTCCTTCATGATCGTGCGCACGTCGGCGAAGTCGAGGTTGATCAGGCCGGGCATCGTGATCAGGTCGCAGATTCCCTGCACGCCCTGGCGGAGCACGTCGTCGGCGACCTTGAATGCGTCGAGCATCGAGGTCGAGCGGTCGAGCACCTCGAGCAGGCGGTCGTTCGGGATCACGATCGTCGTGTCGCACGCCCCGCGTAGCGCCTGGACGCCCTGCTCGGCCTGTGTGCGCCGCTTCGTCCCTTCGAACTTGAACGGCGTCGTGACGATGCCGACGGTGAGCGCGCCGAGATCGCGCGCGATCTTCGCGATGACCGGCGCTGCGCCGGTGCCGGTGCCGCCACCCTCGCCCGCGGCGACGAACACCATGTCCGAGCCGCGCAGCGCGTGCTTCAGCTGGTCGTAGCCCTCCTCGGCCGACGCACGGCCGATCACGGGGTCGGCGCCGGAGCCGAGGCCCTGCGTGAGCTCGCGGCCGATATGGATCTTCACCGACGCGTCGCTCATGTGGAGCGCCTGGATGTCGGTGTTCACCGCGATGAACTCGACCTGGCTGATGCCCGCGTCGATCATTCGGTTGACGGCGTTGATGCCTGCGCCGCCGACGCCGATCACCTTGATCACGGCGAGGTAGGCGCCGCTGTCGGGCCGCGGCGCGCGATTCAACCGCGCCGGCTGCTCGGGAAGCGGATCGACGTAGCGCGACCGCGGCGGAGCTTCGCTGTGAGACACGAGCGGCTCGACCGCGCGCGGCGGGGGCACGGGCGCCGGCGGCTCGTAGCGCGGCGGCGGCGGAGCCTCGTGGCGCGGGGCCGGCGGCTGATGGCGAATCTGGGGCGGCGTCGGGTCCGGGCCCGGCATCGGTCCAGGAGACGGCGGCACGGGATCGGGCGGCGGCAGGCCCGGCGACGGATCGGGACGGGGCGTGGGTGGGGCCGGCGGCAGCTCTGCTGCCGGTGCCTGGGCGCGCGAGGCCTCCTCCCAGCTCGGGACGTGCTCGACCGTCCGCTCCTCCGGCTCGGTCACCGGCGGGGTCCCGGGGGCGGCCTCCTGCCCGACGGGCTCTCCCCCGCCTTCGGCCTGGCGCTGCGCGGCTTCCGTCGCCCGGAAGAGCTCCGCGAGCGGGCCCTCACGCATGCTGGCGCGTCGACGCGCCATCGAGCACCTCCTTGGCGAGGTCGCGGTACATGTCCGCAGCATCCCCGCTCGGGTCGTACTTCAACACCGACATGCCTTTCACCGGAGCCTCCGCATACCGCACAGTCTTACGGATCTTCGTCTGGAGCACGAGATCGCCGAAGTTCTCCTTGAGGATCTCGACCGCTTCCCGCGAGTGCAGCAGGCGCTTGTCGAACATCGTCGCGAGGATCCCCTGGATCTCGACCTGCGGATTGAGGTTCTCCCGGATCATCGAGAGCGTGTTCTCGAGCTGCACGAGACCGCGCAGCGAGAGGTACTCGCACTGCACCGGCACGATCACGCCGTCGGCCGCGACGAACGCGTTGATCGTCAGCAGGCCGAGCGACGGCGGAGTGTCGATGAGGATGTAGTCGTATTTCTCGCGCACCTCGACGAGCGCCTTCTCGAGGGCGCGCTCGCGGCCGATCATCGAGGAGAGCGCGAGCTCGGCGCCCGCCAGGTCGATCGAGGCGACGCCGATGTCGATCTCGTGGGTGCGGATGATCTCCGAGATCGGAAGCCTATGGACGAGCACGTCGAACATCGAGCGCTCGATCTCGTCCGGGTTCCAGCCCTGGGACATCGTGAGGTTGCCCTGCGGATCGAGGTCGATCGCGAGCACCCGCATCCCCTTCTCGGCCAGCGCGACGCCGAGGTTCAGCGTGGTGGTCGTCTTGGCGACGCCACCCTTCTGGTTGGCGAACACGATGATCCTGGCCACGGTGGGACCCTTATCCGTCCTCGCCCGAGTGTTCGGACGTGGTAGCAAACGCATGAGCGCCATAGTCGCTCACCTTTCGAATCGGCATAGCCGAATCCTTCTCCAGACGTCTCATTCCTCCTGACTACGGTAGTTGACGCCGGAGGGCGACGGGGATTGTCACGGCCCCGGTAGGTTCCGTCCCGTGGACCGGAAATGGCGCGCCCTCATCGTCGTCTGCGTCGCCATCTTCATGCTCCTGCTGGACATCACGGTCGTCAACGTGGCGCTGCCGGACATCCAGAAGGAGCTCCACGCCTCCTTCACCGACCTGCAGTGGGTCATCGACGCGTATGCCCTGATGCTCGCGGCCGTGATGCTGAACGCCGGCACGCTGGGCGACCTGCTCGGCCGGAAGCGGGTCTTCGTCTCCGGTGTCGTGCTCTTCACGGCCGCCTCGGCCGCCTGCGGCGCCGCCACCTCTCCCCTGTTCCTCAACCTCGCCCGCGGCGCCCAGGGAATCGGCGGAGCGATCATGTTCGCCGTCTCGCTCGCGATCCTCTCCCAGGAGTTCCACGGCAACGAGCGCGGCACCGCCTTCGGCATCTGGGGCGCGACGGTCGGCGCCGCGGTCGCGATCGGGCCGCTCGTCGGCGGCGTCCTCACGACCTGGCTCGGCTGGCGGTGGATCTTCTTCGTCAACCTGCCGATCGGCGTTCTCTGCGTCGCCGGCGCGATCCGCGAGCTGCACGAGTCGCGCAACGAGGAGCACGGCGGCCTCGACCTGCCCGGCTTTGCGACGCTGACCGGAGGCCTCTTCGCGCTCGTCCTCGCGCTCTTGCGCGGCAACGACTGGGGCTGGTCGAGCGGACGCGAACTCGCGCTCTACGTCGCGGCCGTCGTGCTGCTCGCCGGCTTCGTCAGCATCGAGCGCCGGCAGCGCGAGCCGATGCTCGACTTCGCGCTCTTCCGCGTGCCGACGTTCGCGGGCGCGCAGATCGTGGCCTTCGCGATCTCCGCGGCGATGTTCTCGCTGTTCATCTACCTCACGCTCTACCTCCAGAACGTGCTCGGCTACTCGCCGATCCAGGCGGGAGTGCGCTTCCTGCCGCTCTCGCTCCTCTCGTTCTTCGTCGCGCCGATCGCAGGCCGGCTCTCGGCCCGGCTACCCATCCGGCTGCTCCTCGGGCTCGGGATGGCGCTCATCGGGCTCGCGCTCCTGCTCATGCACGGTCTGACGACGCACTCCGGCTGGACGGAGCTGCTGCCCGGCTTCCTCGTCGCGGGCGTCGGCGTCGGGATGGTCAACGCGCCTCTCGCCTCGACGGCCGTGAGCGTCGTCGAGCCACGCCGGGCCGGGATGGCATCAGGGACCAACAACACGTTCCGGCAGATGGGAATCGCCACGGGCATCGCCGGCCTCGGCGCGATCTTCCAGGACACGATCAAGTCCAACCTGCACGGAACCGGGTCGGCGCAGGCCGTCGCATCGGGCGCAGTTCGGGGCGGAGAGATCGCGCGCGCCGCGTTCATCAGCGGGCTGAACGAGATCCTGCTCGTCGCTGCGTTCGTCGCGTTCGCGGGCGCGGTGCTCGGGTTCGTGCTGGTTCGCCGGCGCGACTTCGTCGCGAGCGGGCCGACCGCCGCGCAGGACAGCTAGAGGCTTGCGTGGGCGCGCTGGAGGTGCGGCTTGACACGCAGGCCGACCTGCCACGCGGTGATGAGCAGCATCACTGCGGCGCCGGAGACGATCACGAGCGCCTGCGCGGCGACGGAGAACGCGAGCGCTTCGGCTCCCTTCATACCGCTCGCCATCAGGATCGCCGCGCCGGCACCGGCCTGCGTGGCGGCTCCCGCGGGGGCGATCGGCAGCGCAGCCGAGGCGGCCGACGCACAGAGGAAGGCGAGCGCGAGCGCGAACGAGCCGTGGAGCGAGAGCGCGTTCAGCAGCAGGAAGACCGCTGTGCCGCGCAGGCCCCACGAGACGGAGACGAGGAGCCATGCGGCCCCCGCCTCCTTCGTGCAGTGCGTATGCAAGGCAAGCCAGCGGCCGGCGCGATACCGCGTCACCCGCTCCCGCCTCGCGATGATGGGAAGGAATGCGATCACGAGGGCCGCGAGCACGCCGGCCACGGCGACGACGAGGAAGCCGGCGCGAACGAGCATTGAGCTCGAGCTCACGGCGGCGACCGATGCCATCGGCGTCAGGGCTGCGTTGTCGAGCATGCCGAGGACGATCAGCGACAGGCCGACGGTGCCGAGGCCGACACGCGTGCCAGGGAAGCGCCGAACGCAGGCGATGCGCACCGCGTCGTCGATCCGGCCGGGAAGCGCGATGCCGCCGACGCAGGCTGCGCCGCCGGCGAAGGCGAGCGACTGCGAGGACGGGCGTTCGTTCTTCGCGAACAGCCGCTGCCAGCCCCAGGCCTTGAAGGCGTAGGCGATGAAGAAGAGGAGCGCCGAGGCCACGACGAGCACCGGATCGGCGTGATGGAGCGGCCAGCCCGAGTGCATGAAGTGCCTCGCGCTGAAGAACGCGACGATGAGGAGCACCACTCCGAACCCTGCGTTGAGCAGGAGTTGGGCTTTCTTGTTCGAGAGAAGGGCGCGCACCACAGTCCTAACTCGGTTATCGGCGCTGTGGGTGCGGAGAGTGAGTACCTCTTCCGGTGAAGCACTCCGACCCTGAGCGGCCAACCTAGCGCCGGATCCCCCAATCCGTGTAAGGACTTGACTTCGGCCCAGCCCGGCTCGCCGTCGTCGTAGTCGAGGCGCTCGAGGCAGGCAATCAGGCAGGGACTCTTGCCTCGCCCAGAATCGCAGCGCCCAGAATGGGGCCGCAGGCGGTGGCGCACGCTGCGGCGGCGGCCTCCGCGGCCGGGTCGTGCTCGCGGCGCGCCCAGGCCTCGGCCTCGCGGACGAGGGCCTGCAGCTCCGGGAGCAGCAGCTCGGGCGGGGCGCTCTCGCGGTCGAGCGCCTCGATGCGCTCGAGCCGTGCGAGCAGGGCGTGCGCCTCTTCCATGGCTCGACCGTAGCGGCCGATCTGTGTCAGCTCGCGCGCAACTCTGCGACGCCCGCGGCCTTCGCGCGCACGCCGAGCAGCGTGTCGTCGAGCTCGCGCAGGAGCTTCGCGCGGTTGCCGTGCAGCAGCACGGCGACGAGCATCCGGCGGAGGAGGTCGAGCGTCGGCTCGCGGAAGCGCTCGACGAGGTCGGAGCGCTCCTGCGGCGTCTCGCCGAGCAGCGCGGCAGCGCGCATGCCCGCGGCCCACGTGCCGTCGCCGTTGCCGAGCGCGGAGCCCAGCGCCTGGCGCAGCTGCTCCGCGCGGAACGGATCGTCCTGGAAGAGTGCGAGCTCCCAGCGGTCGAGCGCGTCGCCGAGTCCCGTGTCGTCGTCGGCGAGCGCGAGCTTCGGCCGCAGCTGCACCGCAACCGAGGCGCGGAAAGGGTCGAGGCGCGTCGGCTCGCCGGGCGGCGCGGTCGCCGCGATCGGCAGCACCGGGCGGATGCCATACGGGCGCCAGTCCAGCCTCTCGAACAGCACCGGCCCGGCCGCAACGGGCGCGGCAGTGGCGAGCCGCAGCGCAGTCACAGCGTCCGCGAGCTCGCCCGGCGCGTCGGGCACCTCGTCGGCGCCGCGATCGAGCGAGCGCTCGAGCTCGAGCACGCAGAGCCGGTCGGGCTCCCGTCCGAAGTCGCGCGGGAGCAAGCCGGTCGCCTCCGGCCACATCGCCGCGAGCTCGCCGGCCGCGGCCGCGCGCACGCGGATGCCGCCGCCGAGGTCGATCCCCGAGCCGCAGGAGACGCCGACGAGCGGTGCGACCGCGCCGTACGCGTGACCGTCACCGAAGAGCGACTCCTCGAGCTCCGCGTACGACCGGTCGAAGGCCTGGTCGTCCCAGTCGAAGCCGCCGCAGCTTTCCGCGGTGCGCACGAGCAACGGCACGAGCACACTGCGATAGAGCGCACGCGACTCGTCGGGGGTCACACCCTCGTGTGCGCGCGCGAAGATCCGCGCCGCGGGCTCGCGCTGCAGGTCGTCCACCGCGGAGCGCACGTCGTCGCGCTCATAGAGACGGTCGACGCGCGCCTCGACGAAGCCGCGCACGAGCGGGCGATACTCGTACAGCGTCGGGCGGCCGTACGAGCCGTGCTCCTCGAAGGCGAAGGGCAGGTCGACGCCGGAATCGAGATCGCGATGGAACACCGCGAAGGCGCCGAGGCAAAAACCGCGCAGCGTGTCATAGAGGTGCGGAGAACGCATCCAACTTCCGCTCTACGACGCGGGTTGCGCGATTCCTCCTACCTGCGCCGAGCGTCCAGATCGCGAGCCCGGCCGCGACGCCGATCGCCGCGAACACGCCGCCGCGCCGGCCGGCGAGCAGCGCGTGCTTCGTCACGATCGCGGTGTCGGGCCCCGGAATGAGGATGAGCAACACCGAGATCACGAGAAACGGCGCGAGATCGATCCCCCTCGGCGCGAGTATCTCAGAGCTCTGGCTTGGGCTCGCGTCCCCCTACGCCTACGATTCACCCATGAGTCGGCGATTCATCGGCATCCGCTGGTGGCTCGGCGTGGCCTTCGCACTCGTCGCCGCCGTGTCGACGGCCCTCGTCGTGTCGCAGTTCTCGACCCGCTCCCAGAACGCGTTCCGCGACCGCGCCCAGGCGCTCGCGCTCGGCAGCGCCTCCGTCGCCGCGCAGGACATCACGGCCGCCGCCCGGAACGGGAAGCTGGCACAGACACTGCCCGCGATCGCCCGCCGAGAGAATCTCGAGCTGCACGTCTTCGACGCGCGCGGTGTAGAGCTGGCCTCCGGCGCGCCGCGCGGCGGCGCCGTCTCCACGGTCTCGCACGAGCGCGCGGCCCTCAGCGCCGCATTGCACGGCGACCGCTACCGCGGCAGCACGTCCAACGGCCGCGTCTTCGTCGCGGGCGTGCCGCTACACGGCTATGGCCTCGGTGCGCTCGTCGCGCTGAACGTCCGGCCCGACGTCGCGGCCGCGATCGGGATCGTCAGCGACCAGGCGCTGCGCGCGGGCGTGATCGCCGGCGTGATCTCCCTGCTTGTCGGCCTGGTGCTCGCGCAGCTGATCGCGCTGCGCCTGCGCCGCCTCTCGGCCGCCGCCGAGGCGATGGCGCTCGGCGACTTCGAGTCGCCGCTGCGCTATCACCTCCGCGACGAGTTCGGTGCGCTCGCGCACAGCTTCGAGCGCATGCGCCGCCAGCTCCGCCGCTCGTTCCGGCAGATCGAGGGTGAGCGCGACCGCCTGCGCATGCTGCTCGAGCGCCTGCACGAAGGCGTCGTGACCGTCGATGCCGACCTGATCGTGCAGTTCGCGAACGCGGAGGCGCGCCGCGTGCTCGGCGGTCGGCTGACCGAGGGCGACGCGCTGCCGGATCCGTGGCCCGGCTTCTCGCTCCGCGACTTCGCAGAGGGGCTCTTCGCTCCCGCCTCGTCTCTCGCGCAGGCGCGCGTGACTCCCGACGAGGAGCGCGCGCTCAGCGTCGTCGGCATCCCGGCGCAGCCCGAGGGCGACACGGTGCTGATCGTGCTCGACGACCTCAGCGAGCAGGAGCGCCGCGAGCTCGCCGAGCGTGAGTTCGTCTCGAACGCGGCGCACGAGCTGCGCACGCCACTCACGACGATCATCGGCGCCGTCGAGGTGCTGCAGGCAGGGGCGAAGGACGACCCCGTCGAGCGCGACCGTTTTCTCGCGCACATCGAGCGCGAGGCGGCCCGGCTCGCGCGGCTCGCCCGCGCGCTCCTGACGCTTGCGCGCGCCCATGCGGGGCAGGAGCGGCCGCGCTCGGAGAGCGTCGCACTCCAGCCGCTGCTGCAGGAGGTCGCCGACGACCTGCGCCCGCCGGCCGGGGTCGCGGTGGAGATCGAATGCCCGTCGCAGCTGACCGCGGTCGTCAATCGCGACCTGCTCGAACAGGCACTGCGGAACCTCGGCGAGAACGCCGCGAAGCACACGCAGCAGGGCCGGGTCGTGTTGCGCGCCTACGCCGTCGGGAGCACCTTGCGCGTGGAGGTCGAGGACACCGGCGTCGGCATGAGCGCCGACACGCAGCGCCACGTGTTCGACCGTTTCTACCGCGGCAAGGACCGCGACGCCGAGGGCTTCGGGCTCGGGCTCGCGATCGTGCGCCAAACCGTACGCAGCCTCGACGGCCGCATCGAGCTGGACTCCGCCCCCGGCAAAGGCACGCGCGTGCGCATCGTGCTCGAGCAGGCGCGCGTGCGCGAGGCGGTGCCCGCGGCGTGAACGCGCAGGCGAGCATCCTCGTCGTCGACGACGACCCCGGCGTGCTCGACGTCGTCGCGTTCACGCTGCGGCGGGAGGGCTTCGAAGTGGACGAGCAGCGCGACGGCGCTGCGGGCCTCGAGGCGGCGCGCGCGCAGAGCTACGACATCGTGATCCTCGACGTGATGCTCCCGGGACTCTCCGGAACCGACGTCTGCCGCGCGCTGCGCGCCGAGAGCGACGTGCCGATCCTGATGCTCACGGCGCGCGACGCCGAGATCGACCGCGTGCTCGGGCTCGAGCTCGGCGCCGACGACTACGTGACGAAGCCGTTCTCGACGGCGGAGCTGCTGAGCCGCGTGCGCGCGATCCTGCGGCGGCGCGAGCTCGACCGAGCGAAAGGCGGTGCGACGGTGCGAAGCCTCGGCGGCCTGCACATCGACCTCGGCCGCCACGAGGTGCTCGTCGACGGCGAGCGCGTGCATCTGACGCTGTCGGAGTTCAAGGTGCTCGCGCTGCTCGCGGAGCAGCCGGAGCGAGTCGTGTCGCGGCGCGAGCTGATGCAGCATCTCTGGGCGAGCGAGCACGTCGGCGACGAGCACGCGTGCGAGGTGCACATCTCGAACCTGCGCCGGAAGATCGAGCGCGACGCGTCGAAGCCCGAGCGTCTCGTCACCGTGCGCGGTTTCGGCTACAAGCTGCTGCCCGCGTGAGGCTCGAAACGCCGCTCGCCGGGCTGCTCGGCGTGCGTTACTCCATCGTCCAGGCGCCGATGGCGAACGTCCAGTCGGCGTCGCTGCCGGCGGCCGTCTCAAGGGCCGGCGCACTCGGGACGATCGCGGGCGCGACGCTCTCTCCCGACGCGCTGCGGGAGGCGATCCGTCAGACGCGCGCTGCGACGAGCGAGCCTTTCGCCGTCAACCTGTTCGCGCCGCTGCCGCCTGCGGAGGCGCCGGGCGAGCGCATCGCTGCGCTGCAGGCGTTCCTCGCACCGCACCGCGAGCGTGCCGGCCTCGGCGCAGCACCGGAGCCCCGGTTCGCGCCGTGGTCGTTCGACGACCAGCTCGCCGTCGTACTGGAAGAACGCCCTGCAGTTTTCAGCAGCACGTTCGGCGCGATCGACCCGGAGCCGTTGCGCGAGGCCGGGATCGTCGTCGTCGGCACGGCCACGACGGTCGAGGAGGCGCAGGCGCTCGAGGCGAGCGGCGTCGACGCGATCGTGGCGCAAGGCGCCGAGGCGGGCGGACACCGGGGCACGTTCCTCGGCTCGTTCGACGAGTCGCTCGTGCCGCTCGCCGAGCTCGTCCCCGCGGCGGCCGCCGCAGTGTCGGTGCCGGTGCTTGCCGCGGGCGGGATCGTCGACGGCGCGGGCATCGCGGCCGCGCTCGCCGCCGGCGCACAGGGCGTGCAGCTGGGGACGGCGTTTCTCTTCACGCCGGACTGCGCTACACCGCGCGTGTGGCTCACGGCGCTGCGCGAGCGCGAGACGATCGTCACGCCCGCGTACTCGGGCCGTCACGCGCGCGCCGCCCGTACGTCCTTCCTCGCCGAGCTGGGAGCCGCCGGCGACGCACTGCCGTATCCGCTGCAGCGCGCCGTCATCGCCGACCTCGCCGGAGTCGACGGCTACGGCTTCTATCTCGGCGGCACCGGAGCCCCTCGTGCGCGCGAGCTGCCCGTCGACGAGCTCGTCCGGACGCTCGTCGCGGAGACCGAAGCGGCGTAGCTCTCTGGGGTCAGACCCCGGGCCGTGTCCCGCCAGGACACCGCGACTCGCTCGCCCGAGCCGTCGCGGAGCGGAGCTTGCTCCGCGCAGCAGTGACCACGCTCACCGACAGCAGAGAAGAAGGGGGCCCACGGGGGAAACATGGTTTCCCCCGTGAAGCGAGCGAAGCGAAGCGTTACGCGCGGAGCACGGCGCGGCGCGGGCCGGCGAGGAAGCCGGCTTCCACGAGCAGCGGCATGATCATCGAGTCGACGACCGCCTCGCTGTCGAAGCGCTCGACGGCCAGGCGCTTCGCGCCGCCGTGCTTCACGTGGGCGACGAGCGCGGCGAGCGCCTCGCGCAGCCACTCCTCGTCGGGCTCGCGCAGCGGCACGAGCGAGCGGCCGCCGCGCTCGACAAAGAGCGCGGGCTCGCCGCCGAGGAGCACCACGTGCGCTCCCGCCACGCGCGCCGCCCGCGCACCCGCACGCTTCGGCCATGGCAATGCAGCGCCGTACGGCTGGGCCGGGTCGGCCGCCGCGAGCACGAGCGGCTCCGCCTTCTCCCCCTCGCGCGGACGCAGCTCTCGCAGACGCTCGACCGCGCCGCCGAGCGCGAACTGCGCACCGCCGAGGCCCTCGACGAAGTAGCCGCGCCGGCACGTTCCCAGCGTCTCGAGCGCGCGCAGCTCCGAGTAGACCGCGCCGTAGCCGCCCGCGATTCCTTCGCCGCGCACGCTGTCGCGCGTCACGATGCCCTGGCGCTCGAGCAAGAGCTCGGCGAGCGCGCGCCGGTCCGGTTCACCGCCTGCGAAGAGCCCCGCGGCGAGCGACCAGCGGCCCTGCGTCGCGGTGATCGCGGCCGACCGCGCGCGGGAGAAGCGACGGACGCGCCGGTCGGCGCGGGGCGTCTGGTAGCGACGCTCGGCACGCAGCGGCTGCCACGCGTCGTTCGTCACCTCGCCGGCCCACACGAGATCCCAGAGCGCCGGCAGCGCGATCGCGTCCTCGAGCTGTGTCGCGTCGAGCAGGTCGAACCAGAAGAGTGCGCCTCCCGTCAGCGCCGCGCGAATCGCGCCGTGCGCGGCGCCCTCGGGAGGCGCCGTGCCAGAGGGTTGCCCAAGCACCGGCGCGTCCTCGCGGAAGAACACCGCGACCCGGTCGAGCCCTGCGCCGGCCCAGACGAGCTCGCCGGACGCGCACAGCTGGTCGAGCTGCTCCGGCCGGTACGAGGGCACGCGACGCCGCAGCACCTCCGATTCCCACAGCGACACCGGCAGTGCGAGCCCCTGCAGCGGGATCAGCGCCTCGCGCAGCGTCGCACGCCGGTCGATCCCGTGCCAGTGCGGCAGGAAACGGCCGAGCGCCGCCTGCTCGGTCGGCTCGATCTCGCGGCGCAGCGCCGCAAGCGACGCCCGACGCAGCCGGCGCAGCACGTCGGGATCGCACCACTCGCGCTCGACACCGCCGGGACGCAGCTCGCCGCGCACGAGCTTCTCCTCGCGCTCGAGCTCGCGCAAATGCGGCTCGACGTCGACGCCGAACCACCGGTGTACCTGCCCGGTCGTAAATGGCCCGCGGCCGCGCGCGTACCGCTGCACGATCTGCCGCAGCGAGTCGGGGCCGCCCTCGAGGAAGACGTCGGGCAGCCCCGACGGCGGCATGACCCCCAGTGCGTCGCGGTAGCGACCCGAGTCTTCGGCGGCGATCAGGCGCTCCTCGTCCGTGATGCGCACGCGGATCGCGCGGCGCTCCGCCTCGAGAATCGCCGCGTGCGCCTCGTCGAACTCCCCGACGCGCAGATCGCCGCGAAGCCGCAGCAGGTCGTGCAGATGATCCGGGTTCTTCGCCTGCGGCCGCAGCGACGCCTCGACCTCGGCGAGTGCGTCGACGTCGATCAGCTCGCGCAGCTCCTCCTGGCCGAGCAATTCCTTGAGCAGGTCGCGGTCGAGCGAGAGCGCCTGCGCACGCCGCTCCGCCGGCGGCGTGTCGTCCTCGTACATATAGGTGGCGATGTAGTCGAAGAGGAGCGACGACGAGAACGGCGACGCGCTCGCGCTCTCCACCTCGACGAGGTCGATCTCGCGGGTGCGCAGCCCGTGCAGCAGCTTCTTCAGCCCCGGTAAGTCGAAGACGTCCTGTAGGCACTCGCGGTAGGTCTCGAGCATGATCGGGAAGCTCGCGTACTTGCGCGCGACCTGGAGCAGGCCCTGCGCCTTCAGCCGCTGCTGCCAGAGCGGCGAGCGCTCGCCGGGCCGGCGGCGCGGAATCAGCAGCGCGCGCGCAGCGTTCTCGCGGAAGCGCGCACCGAAGAGCGCGGTCTGCCCCACCTCGGCGATCACGAGCTCGTCGAGCTCGTCCGACGTGAGCAGCAGCAACTCGGTCGCGGGCGGCGTGTCGGAGTCGGGAAGATGGAACGCGATGCCGTCGTCCGACCAGATCGACTGCACCTCGATGCCGAGCGATTCACGCAGGCGGGCGCCGACCGCCATCGCCCACGGCGCGTGCACGCGCGCGCCGAACGGCGTGAGGATGCAGACGCGCCAGTCGCCGATCTCGTCGCGGAAGCGCTCGACGACGACCGTGCGGTCCGACGGCACGACACCGGTCGCACGCTGCTGGTCCTGGAGGAACGTCAGCAGGTTGCGCGCGGCGAACGCGTCGAGGCCGACCTCTTCGACGAGCCGCTGCGACGCTTTCTGCTCGGAGAGGCCGAGGATCTCGCGAGAGAACCTGCCGATCGCCTCGCCGAGCTCGTACGGCCGCCCCACGCCCTCGCCCTTCCAGAACGGAACCGACCCGGGCACGCCGGGAGCCGGCGAGACGAGCACGCGGTCGCGCGTGATCTCCTCGATGCGCCACGACGACGCGCCGAGCATGATCACCTGGCCGGCACGCGCCTCGTAGACCATCTCCTCGTCGAGCTCGCCGACGCGGCCGCCGCCGTCGACGATGAACACGCCGAACAGGCCGCGATCGGGGATCGTGCCGGCGTTCGTGACCGCGAGGCGACGCGCTCCCTCGCGCCCGCGCACGACGCCGGCCGTGCGGTCCCAGATGATGCGCGGCCTCAGCTCTGCGAACTCGTCGGACGGGTAGCGCCCCGCGAGCATGTCGAGCACGTTCTCGAGCTGCACGCGCGACAGATCCGCGAACGGGTACGCGCCGCGCACGAGGGAATGCAGCTCGGCGACGTCGATCTCCTCCTCGGCGCAGATGGCGACGATCTGCTGCGCGAGCACGTCGAGCGGGTTGCGCGGGATCTGCGTCTCCTCGATCGCGCCCATGCGCATGCGCTGCGCGACGACCGCCGACTCGAGCAGGTCGGCGCGGAACTTCGGGAAGATGCGGCCCTTCGAGACCGCGTCGAGCGTGTGGCC
>DATCOE010000156.1:0-20531 GCA_036564885.1 Gaiellaceae bacterium
TCACCAGCACGGCAGAGCGGATCGCAGAGACGGGCGAGCCGAGCGAGCGCGTCCCCGTCAGCGGCCGCGACGAGCTGTCACGGCTCGGCGGCGCGTTCAACACGATGCTCGCTGCGCTCGAGGAGTCGCTCGAGATCCAGCGCAGGTTCGTCGCCGACGCATCGCACGAGCTACGCACACCGCTGACGAGCATGCAGACGAACATCGAGGTCCTGAAGCAGCAGGAGCGTCTCGACCCCGACGCGCGCGACCGTCTCTATGCGGACCTCGAACGCGAAGCGCATGAGATGCGCGATCTGATCGCCGGCCTGCTCGAGCTCGCACGCGGCGACGATCCGCGCCAGGAGCGCGCGACGGTGCATGTGGACGAGCTCGTCGAGAACGCCGTACATCGAGCGCGCTCGCGCTACCCGCAGCTCACCTGGGCGACCCGGATCGAGCCGGCGGTCGTCGAGGGATATCCGCAACGGCTCGAGCGGGCGATCTGGAACCTGCTCGAGAACGCCGGCAAGTGGAGCCGCGAAGGCTCGTCCGTCGACGTGATCCTCGAGAACGGAGAGCTTGTCGTGCGCGACTACGGCCCGGGCATCGCGGCAGAGGACCGCGATCACGTCTTCGACCGCTTCTACCGCGCGGCGAACGCGCGGTCGCTTCCCGGCTCCGGCCTCGGGCTCGCGATCGTGCGCGAGGTAGCGGAGACGCACGGCGGCTCGGTCTCCGCCGAGGAAGCCCACGGCGGCGGCGCGCTTCTTCGGCTCCGCCTGCCTCGTGCCGCGAATTCTTAGGGCCACCTCATCTCGGCCTGCTGAGATGGGTGAGCTGCATCGTGTTCCCTCCAGAACGACCGGCAACCCCTGAATCGTTCGGCGCCTCCCTCGCCCCTGTGGGGGAGGCGCCGGGCGAGCCGGTCAGCCGCGTAGGCGGCGGAGCGCGGCGAGCGCATCGTCGAATGAGCGGACGACCTCGCCGCCGGCGGCCTCGATGCAGCCCTGGACGAAGAGGTTGATCCCGTTGCTCTCCCCGCGTAAGCCGCGCAGGTCGGTGAGCAGGCCGACGATGCCCTTCTTCGCCGGATCGGACTGCATCGACGCGTAGAAGATCCCGATCTCGCAGGCGGTGCCGTCGTCGACGATCGGGCCGTCGAGCAGCGCGAGCACAGCGTTCGCCGCGCGCAGGCCCTCCAGGTCCTTGGCGAAGATCCACTCGGCCGTCGTGTCGGACTGCGCGAGCTCGTGCTCGTGGGGCACGAAGACGTCGAAGCCGTCGGCCCGCAACTGCTCGGCGCACTCGTCGATGTAGCCGCGCTCGTACGGCGTGAACAGCGGGCCGGCGAAGTAGATCTTCATCGCACGCGCCGGACGGGCTCAGCGCCGGCGGCGGCGGAACAAGCCGGTGCGCTCGGCGAGCTCGGGCTCGCCCTCCGCAGCGCCGGGCTCGGCGCTCCCTTCCTCGGGGCTCCCTTCCTCGGGGCTCCCTTCCTCGAGAACCCCTTCATCGAGAACCCCTTCCTCGCTGTGCTGCTCCCACGGGTCGACCGCGGCGGCAGACGCCGCCTCGACCTCCTCGGCGGAGGCGACGATCGTCAAGGCCTCCGGCTCGGTCTCCTCGTCCGGCTCGGCCGCGGCTCCCCATTCCGGCGCCGGCGCCTCCACGTAGGGCGCGGGCTCGCCGTCGGAGACGGGTGGGAGGAACGCGACCGCCGGAGGGACGAAGCGCGCGCGCCCGGCGAGCCATTCCGACAGGGCGACGATCACGAAGGCTGCGGCCATCAGGGCGACGACGACGACGGGCCGGAAGTGCGCGACGCCGGCGATCACCGCGACGGCGACGATCAGTGCGGCCTCGGCTGCGAGCCGCAGGACCACCACCGGCACCTCCGGGTGGAGCATGTTGTAGCCGGGGGCCTCGTAGCGCGGCGCCGTCCACGCGGGCTCCTGCACGCCGCCGCCGAGGCCGAGCGCGCGCAGGGCGCGGAGATCGTTGCGCAGCGCGTCGGCGTCCCGCCGGAAGACCTCGACAGCCTCGAGGGCGCGCAGGGACGCGTCGAGCTGCGCCGCATGGCGGTAGAACGAGTCGAACGCCTGCCGCACGGCTTCCTGCTCGTAGCCCTGCTCGGCGATCGGCAGGTCTTCGATCCGCGGCAGCGGCTCGGGCGGCGCGTCGGGAGAGGGCCAAGCGTCGTGCGTCATGGGCGACAGTATGCGGAGTTCACCGCAGCAGTGAGAGTTCCTGGGGGTACTGCGGCAGGAGATCGCCGGGAACCTCCACCCAGTCGTTGGGCCGGAGCGGCACGACCACGCGGATTCTGCCGCCGCGCACGAACCCGACGCGGTCGGGGCCGAGGTCGAGCGGCTCGTAAGAGCCGAAGAACGCCTCGGGATGGTCGGCGCGCAACCGGAGGACGCGCCGGATGAGGTGGAACTTCAGGGTCTCGCGCCGCGGGGCCGTCTGCTCCGCGGCGCGGTACGCGCGCCTCCAGTCGACGCCGCGGCGGTTGTCGGGATCGACGAGGTTCAGCGACCAGAACGCATCGCCCTGGTAGATGTCGGGCAGCCCCGGCGAGGTCAGCCGCAGGAGCAGCGCACCGAGCGACGCGTGCTCGCCGGCCAGCATCACGTCCTGCACGAAGGGCTCGAAGTCGTCGAGGAACGCGCGGTTGTCGTAGAGCGACCGGACGAACGCCTTCACGCGCGCCTCGTGCCGCTCGTTCGGGTCGAGCCAGTTGGTCGTTCGCTTGCCCTCGCGCAGCGCCTTCTCGAGATAGAGCTCGAGCCGCGGCGGGACGATCGGCCAGGCGCCGACGAGCGTCTGCCAGACGAGGTACTCCTCGTTCGGGTCGTCCATCCCGCCCGTCAGCTCGCGCCAGCGGCGGACGTGCTCCGCCCAGCGCTCGTGCATGCCGGCGAGCGCGCCGATGCGGGCGCGGACGTCGCCCGCGCGCTTCGTGTCGTGCGTCTGCGAGGCGAGAAGCTGCAGCGGATGCCTCGCGAAGCGCTCGAGTGCCGACTCGTGGAGCTCGTCCGGGCCGATCGAGAACCGTCCCGGGTCGCCGCCGACCTCGTTCAGCGCCGTGAGCCGGAAGTAGCGGTAGAACGCCGTGTCCTCGACGCCCTTCGCCATCACCGGGCCGGTCGTCTGCTGCCACCGGACGACGAACTCGTCGAGCTGCGGCGAGCGCTCACCCTCGAGCAGAACGATGCGCCGCAGCTCCTCGTGCAGTACCTCCGATGCGTGACGGTCCTCGTCCTCGACACGCCCTGTCGCGGGCTCGACGTATGTGCGGTAGACGTGCAGAGCGGCCGCGGCCGCCTCGAGTCGCGGGTCGTCGTTGAGCGCACGCAGCCGTGCGAACTCCTGCGCGAACGTCGTCCGCGCGACCTCGAGCTTCGCCGCGTGCGCGATCTGGGCGAACGTGCGCCGCTCGCCGGTCAGCCCGCCGTAGAGCTCGGTCATCGGCCCTTCGCCGCGCGGATCGACGAAGAGTGCGGTCGAGTCGTTCGCAAACTCGTACCCCGTCGTCCCTTCCACCGGCCAGCTCCGCAGCGCCTCTCCCGGCTCGAGGATCTTCTCGACCCAGACGTGCGCGGCGCCGCGGTCGCGCAGCCGGTCGAGGTACTCGCGCGGGTTCGCGAGCCCATCCGGGTGGTCGATGCGGAGCCCTTCGACGAGGCCGTCGTGCACGAGCTCGAGCACCTTTGCGTGCGTCACCTCGAACACCTCTGGCTCCTCGACGCGAACGCCGCCGAGCTCGCCGACGTCGAAGAAGCGGCGATACCAGCCCGATTCCGGGTCGACGTCGAAGAACTGCGCGCGCAGGTCGGGGTCGGACCAGAACCGGTTCTCCTCCTCGGAGGCCGCCATGTGGTTCGGGACGATGTCGAGGATCACGCCGAGCCCGGCCGTGCGCGCGGCGTCACAGAGCGCCCGGAGCTCCTCCTCGCCACCGAGGGCGTCGGAGACGCGGGTCGGGTCGACGACGTCGTAGCCGTGCGTCGAGCCCTGCTTTGCCTGGAGCGACGGCGAGAGGTAGAGGTGCGACGCGCCGAGCTCGTGCACGTAGGGAAGCGCGGTCTCGCGCGCGGCACGGAAGCCGAACCCTTCGTTCAGCTGGAGACGGTAGGTACAGCGGAACTCGGTCACAACCGGCGCAGGAGCACGAGAGAGCGGCCCTGCACGGCCACCTCGGCGCGTCCGGGGATCGCTTCCTCGGGCACACCCTGGCACGTCGTGAGCTCGACGATCCAACGGGCACCGAACCGCCGGGTCGGCAGCGTGAAGATCACCGACTCGAAGTGCGCGTTGAAGAGCAGCAGGAACGAGTCGTCGGCGATCTCCTCGCCGGCGGGCGTACGCGAGGGGATCTCCTGCCCGTTGAGGAAGACGCCGAGTGTGCGCGCGTCCTGCCGCTGCCAGTCCTTCTGCGTCATCCGGCGGCCGTCCGGCCGGAACCACCACACGTCGGGCAGCCCCGAGTCGCGCACCTCCCGTCCGGTGAGGAACGCCGAGCGGCGGAACACCGGATGCAGGTGGCGGAGACGTATCAACCGCTCCGTGAACGCCAGCAACTGGTGGTCGCCGCTCTCCCAGTCGAACCACGAGATCTCGTTGTCCTGGCACCAGGCGTTGTTGGTGCCGCCCTGCGTGCGGCCGAGCTCGTCGCCTCCGAGGATCATCGGCACGCCTTGCGAGAGCAGCAGCGTCGTGAGGAAGTTCCGTTGCTGCCGTGCCCGCAAGGCGTTGACGACCGGATCGTCCGTCGGCCCTTCGACGCCACAGTTCCACGAGCGGTTGTCGTCGGTCCCGTCCTTGTTCTCCTCGCCGTTCGCCTCGTTGTGCTTCTCGTTGTACGAGACGAGGTCGCGCAGCGTGAAGCCGTCGTGCGCGGTGACGAAGTTGATCGACGCGGACGGCGTGCGGCCGTCGCTCTGATAGAGGTCGCTCGAGCCCGTGAAACGCGACGCGAAATCCGCGACGTTCGCCTGTCCGCGCCAGAAGTCGCGGATCGTGTCGCGGTAGATGCCGTTCCACTCGGCCCAGAGCACCGGGAAGTTGCCGACCTGATAGCCGCCGGGGCCGACGTCCCACGGCTCTGCGATCAGCTTGACCTGTGAGAGCACCGGATCCTGGTGGATCGTGTCGAAGAACGCCGAGAGACGGTCGACCTCGAAGAACTCGCGCGCGAGCGCCGATGCGAGGTCGAAGCGGAACCCGTCGACGTGGCAGTCGATCACGAAGTAGCGCAGCGAGTCCATGATCAGGCGCAGCACCGACGGATGCACGGGGTTCAGCGAGTTCCCGGTCCCGGTGAAGTCCATGTAGAAGCGTGGCTCGTCCGGCATCAGCCGGTAGTAGCTCGTGTTGTCGACGCCCTTGAACGAGAGCAACGGGCCCAGGTGGTTGCCCTCGGCCGTGTGGTTGTAGACGACGTCGAGGATCACCTCGATGCCGGCGGCGTGCAGCGCCTTGACCATGCCCTTGAACTCGCGTACCTGCTCGCCGTGCGTACCCGTCGCGGCATACAGCGCGTGCGGTGCGAGATAGCCGATCGACGAGTAGCCCCAGTAGTTCGTCAGCCCCCTTTCGTGCAGGAAGCTCTCGTCGGCGATGTGATGGATCGGCAGGATTTCGACCGCAGTGACGCCGAGCTGCTGGAAGTACTCCAGCGCCGGCTCGGAGGCGAGGCCGGCATACGTGCCGCGCAGGTCGTCCCGCACGGCCGGATGGAGTTTCGTCAGACCCTTCACGTGCGCCTCGTAGATGACGGTCTCCGACCAGGGGTGCGCCGGCGGGCGGTCGTCCTGCCAGTCGAACGCCGGATCGATCACGACGCACTTCGGGATCGCTGCCGCGTCGTCCTCGTGGTCCGGCTCGAGGTCGGCGTTCGGGTCGGAGCTCGGCACGTACGGCAGCACGTTCGCGCGGTCCCACTTGATCGCCCCTTCGATCGCCTTCGCGTACGGATCGATGAGGAGCTTGCTCGGATTGAACCGGTGGCCCTGCGCGGGGTCGTACGCCCCGTACACGCGATAGCCATAGCGCTGGCCCGGCCCGAGCCCAGGGATGTAGCAGTGCCAGTTGAACGCCGTGTGCTCGGCCATGTCGATGCGCGTCTCGCGGTCGTCCGCGTCGAAGAGGCACAGCTCGACGCGCTCGGCGTTCTCGGAGAACAGCGCGAAGTTCGTTCCTTGACCGTCCCAGAGCGGGCCGAGGGGGAAAGGTCTTCCGGGCCACACGTCCATCAACGGCGAATGTGTACCTGCTTGGCACGGAAGTCTGCGACGACCTCGACCCCGCCGCGGCGCATCCGCAGCACGTTCGCGTCCTCGTCGGCCTCCACCGACAGGTCGCGAGGCAGCTCGCGGCGCAGCGCCAGGAGCTCGCGGTAGAGCGGGTCGGGCTCACGGCGCGAGAGCTTGGACCGGAAGAAGGTCTCGATCGACTGGGGGTCGGACACGTCCTCGCCGGAGAACGACGCGAACGCCTCGAACTCCCGCCTGCGCCCTTCGCGTGTCGCCTCGGCGATCGACGCGTCGATGTGATCGGTGAAGAACTGGAACGGATGTGGCTCGAGCGACTCCTCGCCCATGAAGAGGAGCGGCGTGCACTGCGAGAACAGCACGACAGCGGCCGCGATTCTCAGCAAGGCCGGCGGCAGCCGGTCGCCGATTGCGCGGTTGCCCACTTGGTCGTGGTTCTGCGCGCAGACGACGAGGCGACGCGGGTCATGCCCCCGACCCTCGAGATCCCGCCCCTGGATGTCTGCAGCGAGCCGCGTCACCGAGCCGTAGCCCGCGTAATAGCCCTCCTGCTCGCCCGTGAGCAGCGCGTGCAGGTTGTGGTGCATCCCGTCAGCCCACTGCGCGTCGTGGCCCCACTCGTCGATCGGCCGCCAGTCGTCGACCTGCACCTCCGAGATGACAAGGGCACGAGGGCTCGCATCGCGCACGCGCGCCGCGAGCTCGGCGCAGATGTGCTGCGGCGAGTCGTCGAAGATCGCGTGCACCGCATCGAGCCGCAAGCCGTCGATGTGGTAGTCGCGCACCCACAATTCGGCGTTCTGGATCGCCCACTCACGCACAGCCTCCTGGCCGTAGTCAATTGCGTCGCCCCAGAACGTCTCGTGCCTTGTGACGTAGGGCGCGAACGCACGCAGCGCCTCGTTGCCGGGACCGACATGGTTGTAGACGACGTCGAGCAGCACGGCGAGTCCCTCGGCGTGCGCCGCGTCGACGAGGCGCGCCAGCCCGTCGGGACCGCCGTACGCGCGATGCGGCGCGTAGATGTAGAGGCCGTCGTACCCCCAGCCGCGCTCACCCGGGAACGTCGCGACGGGCATCAGCTCGATCGCCGTCACGCCCAGCTCGCGGAGGCCGCGCAGGCGCGCGATCGCGGCGTCGAAGGTCCCCTCCTCGGTGAACGTGCCGACGTGGAGCTCGTAGATCACGAGGTCGTCGAGCGCGACGCCCTTCCAGCCCTCGTCGGTCCAGGCGAACGCGCCTGTGTCGACGACGGCGGACGGGCCACGCACGCCGTGCGGCTGCGCACGCGAGCACGGGTCCGGATGCGTCTCCTCGCCGTCGACGACGAGCCGGTACTCGTCGCCTGCACGGGCGGGGACGAGCGCCTCGTAGACGCCGTCGCCGGCGTCGGCGAGCTCGTGCCGGCCGCCCGCAAGGTCGACCTCGAGCGAGCGCACCTTCGGCGCCCAGACGCGCAGCTCGATGGTGCCGTCTCCACCTGGGCGGTCGCCGACCAGGACCGCGCCGAATCTCCGCCTCAACGGTTGCTCTCCTCCGGCCGACACCGGGGTGGCCTACCCCGGCTCGGGTGGCTCAATCCTCAGCGCCCGGCCGCGTAGCCCTGCATGCCGCGCGGGTTCGCACCGGCCTTGAGCTGCCCGTCCGACTCACGGCCGACCGCGCTCACGCGCCCGAGCGACCAAGGTGCAGAGACCTCGACGTCGTGGCCGCGCTCGCGCAGGCCATGCATCGTCTCCTCGCCGGCGCGTTCCTCGACCGCGACATGCCGCGGCCGCGTCTCGCGCGGGTAGAACGAGCTCGGGAACGCTTCCGTGTGGTGGTTCGGCGCGTCGATCGCGGCCTGGAGGTCGAGCCCGAAGTGGAGGTGGCCGAGCAGCACCTGCAGCGTCCACTGGTCCTGCTGGTCGCCGCCCGGCGTGCCGAGCGCGAGGTACGGCTCGCCGTCTCGGCCGACGAGCGTCGGCGAGAGCGTCGTGCGCGGCCGCTTACCCGGCTCGAGCGAGCCCGGCAGGCCCTCTTCGAGCCAGAACATCTGTGCGCGCGTGCCGAGGCAGAAGCCGAGCTCGGGAATCACCGGCGCGCCCCAGAGCCAGCCGCCGCTCGGCGTCGCAGCGACCATGTTCCCCCACCGGTCCACGACGTCGATGTGCACCGTGTCGCCGCGCGTCGGCTCGCCGACCCCGGGGGCGGGCGGCGCATTTCCGACCGAAGTCGCCAGACGCGGCTCGCGGCCGCCGGGGGCGCCGGGGCGGAGCTCGCCCGACGACTCGTCCCCGACGAGCGCGCGCCGCTCGTCCGCGTACGCCCGCGAGAGCAGCGCCTCTATGGGGACGTCGTAGAAGTCGGGATCGCCGTACCAGGCCTCGCGGTCGGCGAAGGCGAGCTTCGCGCACTCGGTGACGGTGTGGACGTACGCCGCGCTCGCGTGGCCCATGCCTGCGAGGTCGAAGCCTTCGAGGAGGCGGAGCTGCTGGAGGAACACCGGTGCCTGGCTCCACGGGCCCGCCTTGAGCACGGTGACCCCGTGGTAGTCGACCGCGAGCGGCTGCTCGTAGGAAGGCGTCCAGTCCCGCAGGTCGTCTGCCGCGAGCAGGCCGGCGTGGCGCTCGCCGGAGCTGTCCATCCATTCGAGCGCCTGGAACGCGAGGAACGCGTCGGCGACGAAGCCGCGGTACCACGCGTCGTGCGCGGCGGCGATCTGCCCGTCACGGTCGGACGAATGCGCCTCCGCCTCGTCGACGATCCGGCGGTACGTCGCCGCGAGCCGTTCGTTCCGGTGCAGGGCGCCGGGCTGCGGCACCGGGAGGTAGACCTCGGCCGACGTCGTCCACTCGTCGCGGAAGAGCGACTCGACGTTGCGGATCGCGCCGGCGATCTGCGGGATCAGCGGATACCCGTCCTCGGCGTAGCCGATCGCGAAGCGGAGGACGTCGCGCAACGGCAGCGTGCCGTGGTCGCGCAGCATCGCCAGCCAGCCGCCGAACGCGCCCGGCACGACGGCGGAGAGCGGGCCGGTGCCCGGCACGAGCGTGAGCCCGA
Source organism: Gaiellaceae bacterium (assembly GCA_036564885.1). Taxonomy (GTDB): domain Bacteria; phylum Actinomycetota; class Thermoleophilia; order Gaiellales; family Gaiellaceae; genus Palsa-739. Next base: position 9,300 of record DATCOE010000156.1, read on the forward strand.
GCTCGTCGCGGTAGCGCTCGATCGTCGCCGCACGCGGAGCAGGCCCCTGCGCGCAGAGGACGACCGGCTCGCCGCCCGCCGGCCAGAGCAGCGCCGGCAGATCGCCGCCGGGCCCGTTCAGGTGCGGCTCGACGACCTGCAGGGTGAAGCCCGTCGCGACCGCAGCATCGAAGGCGTTGCCGCCCTGCTCGAGCACGGCCATCCCCGCCGCCGAAGCGAGCCAGTGCGTGGACGCGACCATCCCGAAGGTGCCGCGAAGCTCGGGGCGCGTTGTGAAGGTCATCCGCTCTCACCCCGGACGATAGCGGCGGTGTCCTCGACGAGCCGCGGCGCGGGCCGCCCGGGGGCCACCAGGTGGCAGGCGACGAGGTGCCCCGGCGCGAACTCGCGCAACACGGGCACCTCCTCGTCGGAGGCGGGAGCCGAGAGCTCGTGCAGGGGGCAGCGTGTGTGGAAGCGACATCCCGACGGCGGCTCGAGCGGGCTCGGCATGTCGCCGTCGAGCACGACGTGCCGCCGCGTCCGCTGCACGGTCGGGTCGGGGACGAGAGCCGCAGACAGGAGCGCCTGCGTGTACGGGTGCTGCGGGCTCCGGAACAGGTCGGCGCGCGAAGCCGACTCGACGACACAGCCGAGGTACATGACGGCGACTCGATCGCACAGGAACTCGACAGTCGCCAGGTCGTGCGTGATGAACAAGCACGAGAAGCCCATGTCGCGCTGAAGGTCGCGCAGCAGGTTGAGGATCGATGCCTGCACCGATACGTCGAGCGCCGACACCGGCTCGTCCGCGACGAGCACCCTCGGCCGAAGGATGAGCGAGCGTGCAAGCCCGACACGCTGACGCTGCCCGCCGGAGAGCTCGTGCGGGAAGCGATACCGCAACTCAACGCGAAGCCCGACCGCGTCGAAGATCTCCGCCACGCGAGCGTCGAGTGTGCGGCCCTTCGCCAGCCCGTGCAGGCGAAGCGGCTCGCCGACGATGTCGCCGACGGAGAGGCGTGGATTGAGCGACGAGTACGGATCCTGGAACACCATGTGCAGCTCACGACGCAGCGGCCGCATCTGTCGCCGCGACAGGTGCGTGATGTCGACGTCTCCGAGCGCGATCGTCCCCGATGTCGGCTCGACAAGCCGCAGCACGCAGTTGGCGATGGTCGACTTCCCGCTACCGGACTCGCCGACGAGGCCGAGCATCTCGCCGCGGCCGAGCGCGAACGACACACCATCGACCGCGTGCACCGTCGCCTTGCCGCCGGTGAGCCGGCTACCGACGCTGAAGTGCTTGACGAGATCGATGACCTCGAGCACAGGCGCTTCGGGGATCGGCGCCTCGCGGCGGGCTGTGCTCAACGGGCGCCGTCCTCTCCAGGGTGGAAGCACGCGACCAGATGACTCGGCCGCACCTCGCGCAACTCTGGGATCTCCGTCCGGCACAGCTCGCCGGCGCGCGGGCAGCGATCGGCGAAGGCACACGCCGTCGGCAGCTCGCGGAGCGAAGGGACACGGCCGGGAATCTCCTGCAGACGCCGGCGCGTGTCTTCACCTTCGTAGGGACGCGGGATCGCCCCGAGCAGGCCGATCGTGTACGGATGCTGCGGGTGCGCGAACAACTCGTCGACGGCCGCTTGCTCCGCTTTGCGCCCGGCGTACATGACGAGCACGCGGTCGGCGATGTCGGCGACGACGCCGAGGTTGTGCGTGATCAGAATGATGGCCGTCCCGAGACGCTCGCGGATGTCCCGCATCAGGTCGAGGATCCCGGCCTGGATCGTCACGTCGAGAGCCGTGGTCGGCTCGTCGGCGACGAGCACCTTCGGATCGCAGGCGAGGGCCATCGCGATCACGACCCGCTGCCGCATTCCGCCCGAGAGCTGGTGCGGATACTCGTCGAGGCGCCGCTCAGGGGCGGGGATCCGAACGAGCTGAAGCAACTCGACCGACCGAGCACGCGCCGCGGCCCGCGAGAGCCCGAGATGGCGACGCAGCACCTCGCCGACCTGATGGCCCACCGTGAAGACCGGGTTGAGCGACGTCATCGGCTCCTGGAAGACGTACGAGATCTCGCGCCCGCGCACCTGGCGGAGACGCCGCGGCGAGAGGGCAAGGAGATCGACGCCGTCGAAGAGGACGCTGCCGCTGATGACTGCAGTCTCCGGCAGGAGCCGCACGAGCGACATGCACGTGACGCTCTTTCCGCAGCCGGACTCGCCGACGATGCCGAGCACTTCGCCGGCGCCGAGCGTGAAGGACAGCCGGTCGACCGCGTGCACGGATCCCTCGTCGGTGTCGAACCGGACCGACAGGTCCGAGACCTCGAGCAGGGGCGGAGTCATCAGCGGGTCGTTCGCGGGTCGAGGACGTCGCGCAGCCCGTCGCCGAGCACGTTGAACGCGAGCGCTGCCAGGACGATCGCGAGTCCCGGAAAGACCGCGAGCCGCGGCGCCTGCGCGAGGTAGGACTGCGCATCTTGGAGCATCGTTCCCCACGACGGCGTCGGCGGCTGAACGCCGAGGCCGAGGAAGGACAGGACCGCTTCACCCACGATCGCGGTGGGGATCGTGACGGTGGCCTGGACGAGCAGCGTGCTGGTCATGTTCGGGAGGATGTGGCGGAAGATGATCGTCAGGTCGTTCGCGCCGTTGACGACGGCTGCCGGCACGTAGTCCTCCTCGCGGAGCGAGAGCATCTCGCCGCGGGCGATCCGGATGAAGGCCGGGACGACGCCGATTCCGAGTGCCAGCGTCGCGTTCAGCAGCGACGGCCCGAGAATGGCGGCGAGGCCGACCGCAAGGATGATGAACGGGAAGGCGAGCAGGACGTCGGTCACGCGAGCGATCACGGTGTCGGTCCAGCCGCGGTAGTAGCCCGCGACCATGCCGATCGGGACGGCGATCGCCATCCCGAGCACGGTCGAGAGGAGGCCGACCTGCATCGAGGCGCGGGCAGCCCAGATGATGCGCGAGAGCACGTCGCGGCCGAGCTCGTCCGTCCCGAGCAGATGCTTCGAGGAGGGATGGGCGAGGAGCGAGTTGAAGTCGGTGGCGCCGGCCTTGTACGGCGCGAGCAGCGGTGCGAAGAGAGCCGTTACCACGAACGCGACGACGACGAAGAGGCCGGCGACTGCCATCGGACGACGGAGGAATCGCTTGCGCCGCAGCCGCCGCCGTCTCGTGCGAGGGCTGACCGGGACGTCCGTGCCGGCGACCGCGCTCACGTGACGCGGATCCGCGGATTGAGCAGCGAATACACGACGTCGACGAGCAGATTCGCAATGACGTACCCGGTCGCCGCGACGAGCACGACGCCCTGGATGAGCGTGTAGTCACGCTGGTTGACCGCGTCGATCGTCAACCGTCCAAAGCCGGCGATGCCGAAGATCGTCTCGGTGACGACTGCGCCGGAGATGAGCGCGCCGAGCTGAAGCCCCATCACGGTCGTGACCGTGATCAGGCTGTTGCGGAATGCGTGCCGCCCGACAACCTGCCACTCGCTGAGCCCCTTCGCCCGAGCAGTGCGCACGTAGTCGGCGCCGAGCGAGTTGAGCATCGACGACCGCATTTGCCGCATCAGCACGGCGGCGAACCCCGTGCCGAGAACGATCGCGGGCATGACCATGTGGTCGAGGTTCGCGAGTGGATGGTGCAGCGTGACGTACCCGCTGGCCGGCAGCCAATGCAGGTCGACCGCGAACCAGACGATCATCAGCAGCCCGAGCCAGAAGTGCGGGACGGAGAGACCGACGAGCGCGACGGCGGTGGCCGCGTAGTCGCTCGGTCTGCCGCGCCGAACGGCGGCGATCACCCCCGCCGGAATGCCGACGAGCATCGCGACGACCATGCTGAGGAGCGTGAGCTCGAGCGTGATCGGAAGCCGGCTGACGATCGTGTGCGCGACCGGGAGTTCGCGCTGGTCGGTGCCGAGATCGCCGTGCAGCGCGAGCCAGATCCAGTGCGTGTACTGCACCGGCAAGGGCCGGTCGAGCATGTACTTGTGACGAACCGCGGCGAGCACAGCGGGGTCGCGGTTCTCCCCGCCGAGAGCGATCGCCGGATCCCCGGGGATCGCGCGGACGCCGAGGAAGACGAGCATGCTCGCCAGCACGAGGACGACGAGGGCGGCTCCCGTCCGGCGTACAAGGAAGCCGCCCACCGTCGCGCCCCCGCTACTTGGTGGCCGCGAACGCGACCCGGACCAGGGTATCCGGGTACATCGTCACGCCGGTCAGCTGCTTCGATAGGCCGGCGCGCGTCACCGCGTGGTACAGGTAGATCAGCGGCCGGTCGGTGAGCATGATCCGTTGCGCGGCTCGATAGAGCGTCTGTCGCGCCTTGTCGGTGGCCGCCTTGCGTGCGTTGTTCAGGATCAGGTCGAGGCGCGGATTCGTGTAGCCGCTGTCGTTCTGCGATCCCGTAGTGCCGACGAACTGGTAGATGTTGCCGTCCGGATCGACGCGCCCGGACCAGCCGATCTGGAACGTGTCGTACGTCCCGGCGTCGGCCTTGCTCAGCGAGGTGACGAAGTCGGTCGACTCGATCACCACGTGGATTCCGACGGCTTCCTCTTCCGCCTGCATGAACTGCGCCTGACGGAGTGCGACGGTGCCGACCGGCACCATCAGGTGCACTGTCGGATTCGAGATGCCCGACTGTTGCACGAGCTTCTTCGCCTGCGTGGGGTTGTACGGCGTGCATTTGACGCTTGGGTCGTACCAGGCGCTGGACGGCGACACGGGCGTGCAGCCCGGCAGCACGGTACCGCCGAACACGACCTTGTTCATGGCTTTGCGGTCGATCGCCATCTCGAACGCCGTCCGCAGGTCGGTGTTCGCTGCGATCGGCGTTCCGACGTTCGAATAGCCCTTCAGCAGGCCGTTCTTGTTCCCGATATTCAGCGTAATTCCCTGGTAGCCGAGGGACGTCTCCTTGATGATCTTCAGGTTCGCAGCATGCACGACGCCCTGCAGCTCTGTCGAGGCGACGGCGTCGAGCACCTGGAGGTCGCCGGCCTTCAGCGCGGCGGCCGCCGCGGAGGCGTCGTTCTCCACCTTGAAGACGACCTTGTCGAGGTGGACGTCCTTCTTGTCGTAGTAGTACGGCGACTTGACGACCGTGATGCTGTCACCGGCGACGCGGTTGTCGTACATGAACGGCCCGACGCAGATCGGGTTCGTCGCGAACTTGTCGCCGAGCTTGTCGAGCTGTGCAGGCGACATGATCATCCCGGCGCGGTCGGCGAACTGCGCCGTCAACGGCGAATAGGCCGTCTTCAGATGGATGACGACGGTGTAGTTACCCGACGCCACGACGGTGTCGATCGGCGAGATCTCGCTCGCCCGCGTCGACCCCTTCAACGTCTGATCGCGCTGCAGCGTCTTCACGACGGCGGCCGCGTTGAACGCCGTGCCGTCGTTGAACTTGGCCCCCTTGCGGAGCGGGATCGTCACCGTCAGCTTGTCCTTCGAGATCGCGGGCAGCGCAGAGGCGAGCTGCGGCACGATCTGCGCCTTGGCGTTGAGGTCGTAGAGCTTCTCGCAGAACGTGAGGAAGACCTCGCGACCCGAGAACGTGCGCGCCAGGGTCGGGTCGAGCACGTCGGGCTCGCCGGCGGTGAGGCCGACGACGACGGTGCCGCCGCTCTTCACGGCGGGCGCGGACCCGCCGCGCGTCGCTGCTCCGGCGGAGGCGGCGACCACGAACAACGCAAGCGCAGCTGCCGTGAGGAGGGCGGCTCGGGTGCGGATGCGACTCATCGCAAACGTCCTTCCGTGAAAGTAGAAAGGGGACCGGACTCTCGGGGATGGGATACCGAGACTCTAAGCTTGGATCCACTTTCTCGTCAAATGGATCCAAACTGATAGTATCAATACCCGTTATGCCTCCGTGTGCAGGCGCCGGTCGCCTCGTCCAGAATCGGCCCTGGCCCTGATGGCCCAGTCGACGGAGGAACGGCGCGCGCTCGTCGACAAGCTGGCGGCGCAGCTGCAGGCGCGCGTTCTCGACGGCGACCTGCCGCCGGGAACGCGACTCCGGCAGGAAGCGCTTGCCGCGGAGTTCGGCGTCAGTCGAACGCCGATCCGCGAGGCGCTGCGCAAGCTGCAGGCGAGCGGGCTCATCGATCTGCGCCCGAACCGCGGCGCGCTCGTACGCGGCCTCACGCCGCGTGAGATCCGGGACGCGTACGCGGTGCGGGCCGAGCTCGAAGGGCTCGCCGCCGAGGTCGCGGCACTGCGCATCCAGCAGACGCAGATCGAGCGCCTGCACCGTGCGCAGGGGCAGTTTCGCGAGTCGCTGAGCCGGATGAGGAACGGCACCCGCAACGGCCGCCGCCGCTTGTCCGAGCGAGACATCGAGGTCTGGGGCAACGCGAACGACGAGTTCCACCAGGTCATCCAGGAGGCGGCGGGGAACGAGGTGCTCGTCGCCACGCTCCGGCACTTGCACCGGAGCTTCCCGCGTGGGCTGAGCCGGCTCGTGCTGCGGGAGAGCACGTCGTTGCTGGCGGCGAACGTGGCCGAGCACGAAGCCGTCCTGGAGGCGATCGAGCGCAACGACTCAGCGGCGGCGCGCACGTTGATGCAACAGCACGTCATCCGTGCAGGCGCACTCGTCACCGTCCGGTTCGAAGAACGCGCGATAACCGCGTAGCTACTCGGGCACGAACCAGACCGCGCCGAGCGGCGGCAGCGTCACGAGCGCGGAGAACGGCTGGTCGTGCCACGGCACGGCCTCCGCCTCCACGCCGCCGAGGTTCCCGACGCCCGAGCCGCCGTAGTGCGTCGCGTCGGTGTTCAGCACCTCGCGCCACCGGCAGCACACCGGCATGCCGAGGCGGTAGTCGTAGCGCGGGACCGGCGAGAGGTTCAGCACGCAGACGAGCGGCTTCTCCTCCGACTCCCCGACGCGCGCGAATGCGACGACGTTGTTCGCCGTGTCGTTGGGCTCGAGCCAGCGGAAGCCGGCCGGATCGAAATCGACCTCCCACAACGCGGGCGTCGCGCGGTAGGTCCGGTTGAGGTCCCGCACCAGCGACTGCACGCCCTGGTGGTCGGCGTACTCGAGCAGGTTCCAGTGCAGCGACCCGTCGTGGTTCCACTCCTCCCACTCGCCGAGCTCACCGCCCATGAAGAGCAGTTTCTTGCCGGGGTGCGCCCACATGTACGCGTAGAGCGAGCGGAGGTTGGCGAACTTCTGCCACCGGTCGCCCGGCATCTTGTCGAGCAGCGATCGCTTTCCGTGCACGACCTCGTCGTGCGACAGCGGCAGGATGAAGTTCTCGCTGAAGGCGTACATGAGCGAGAACGTCAGCGTGTGATGGTGAAAGCTGCGGTACACCGGATCCTTCTGGAAGTACGTGAGCGTGTCGTGCATCCAGCCCATGTTCCATTTGAAGCCGAAGCCGAGTCCGCCGACATACGTGGGCTTCGAGACGCCCGGCCACGCGGTCGATTCCTCGGCCGCCGAGATGACACCCGGCTCGCGTGCGAACAGCGCGATGTTCATCTCCTTGAGGAACTCGACGGCATCGAGATCCTCGCGGCCCCCGAACTTGTTCGGCACCCACTCGCCGGCCTTGCGCGAGTAGTCGAGGTAGAGCATCGACGCGACGGCGTCGACGCGGATGCCGTCGGCGTGATGCTCCTTGACCCAGTAGAGCGCGTTCGACAGCAGGAAGTTCTTCACCTCGCTGCGGCCGAGGTTGAACACGAGAGTCCCCCAGTCGGGATGCGCGCCGCGGCGCGGATCGGCGTGCTCGTACAGGTGCGTGCCGTCGAAGAGGGCGAGCGCCCAGTCGTCGCGTGGGAAGTGTGCCGGCACCCAGTCGAGGATCACGCCGATTCCGCGCTCGTGCAGCCGGTCGACGAGGGTGCGGAAGTCGTCCGGCGTGCCGAAGCGCGAGGTCGGCGCGTAGTACCCGGTGACCTGGTAGCCCCACGAGCCGGCGAACGGATGCTCCATCACGGGCATGAGCTCGACGTGCGTGAAGCCGAGGTCCTCGACGTAGTCGCCGAGCTCGTCCGCGAGCTCGAGATACGAGAGCGGCCGATTGTTCTCGAGCGGGTTACGCCGCCACGAGCCGAGGTGCACCTCGTAGATCGAGATCGGCGCGCGGAGCGAGTCGCTGGAGGAGCGCTCGGCGAGCCACTGCTCGTCGGCCCACTCATGCGTCGAACTCCAGACCACCGAGGCCGTGTCGGGCGGGACCTCCGTGTGGAACGCCAGCGGGTCGGCTTTGATGCGCAAGCGTCCTTCCTGCGTCCGGATCTCGAACTTGTACTTCGTGCCTTTGCCGACACCGGGCACGAACAGCTCCCAGATACCGGACGAGCCGAGTGAGCGCATCGGATGCAGGCGCCCGTCCCACGAGTTGAAGTCGCCGACGACCGCGACGCAGCGCGCGTTCGGCGCCCACACGGCGAATGCCGTGCCCACGACGCCGTCGATGTCGCGCACGTGCGCGCCGAGCTTCTCGTACAGCTCCTCGTGGCGGCCTTCCATCGCGAGGTGGATGTCGAGGTCGCCAAGCGTCGGGAGGAACGCGTACGGGTCGCGCAGCGTGTACGTGCTCCCGTCCGGATACTCGACCTCGAGCTCGTAGACGAGGGGCAGCTTGGCCTTCAGCAGCAATGCTTCCCACAGCCCCGACGGATCCTTCAGCTCGGCCTCGACCGCGCCGCCGGCCTGCTGCACACGCACGGCCTGCGCCTCCGGGCGGTACGCGCGCACGACGACGCCGCCCTTCGTCTCGTGGGCGCCGAGCGTGCCGTGGGGGTTCGCGCCGAGCTCGATCACCGGAGTGCTGCCGCCTGCTCGATCAGTCGCTGGATCCCCGCCACGGGGATGCCGACCCATTCGGGCCGGTTGTCGAGCTCGTAGCGCAGCTCGTAGACGGCCTTCTCGAGCTCGAACACCGCGAGGAGCCGCTCGATCGCCACCTGCCCCGGCGGCAGGATCGACGGGTCGACCGTCTCGAAGTAGCCGGCGAGGAACTGCTCGCGCGCCTGCTCTTCCCAGCCGTCCGGCATGTCGGTGCCGCGCATGACGGAGGCGACGGTGGCTGCGTACGCGAACGAGCGCAGCATCCCGGCGACGTCGCGCAGCGCCGAGCGCTTGCGGCGGCGCTCGCTGAGCGAGCGCGCAGGCTCGCCTTCGAAGTCGATGACCACCCAGCGGTCGTCGGCCCAGAGCGTCTGACCGAGGTGGTAGTCGCCGTGCGTGCGAATCGCCTTCCCCGCGGAGCCCGCGTGGGTGAGCAGGCGCAGCTGCTCGCGCACCTCTTCGCCGCGGCCGGCGATCGGAGCGAGCCGCTCGTCGTCGTCGGGCAGGTCGACGAACATCCGCTCGATCTCCTCGTCGACCGTCGCGGTGAGCAGGCCGAGCGCCTCGACGCTCGGCGTCTCGGGACAGAAGGCCGGGTCGTCCGGGTCGGACGCGAGCGTCGTGTGCATCGTCCCCGTCACCGCGCCGAGCCGCCGCAGGCGCCCGAGGAACGCGTCCGGGGCGCTGCCGATCTCCTCGAGCGCGAGATCCCAGCCGTCGACGCCGCCGCGCACGAACTCCTGGAGGATCCCGAGCGTCGCGCCGACCGGGCCGCCGGAGTACTGGTACCAGCCGCCGAGCGGCGCGATGCTCGCGAAGCCGTGCTCGGTGAGGAAGCGCAGGATCTCGAGCTCGGGGTTGATACCGGCCTCGAGCCTCCGAAACGCCTTGAGGATCAGCTCGTCGTCGAACACGATCGACGTGTTCGACTGCTCCGCGCCGACCGGGCGCGCCTCGTTCAGCTCGCGTCCGAGGCCTGCAAAGCCCTCGACCGGGCGGAACTCGACGATCCCCTCGGCGCCCTGCAGCGTCAGGCCCGAGCGCATCGCGCTCACGAGCTCACGCGCGAGCTGCGGCTGGTCGAGGCCGTCCAGCTCGAGTTCGCCGTCCCGGAGCGCGTAGAGCAGCTGGTAGATGTCGTGAACGCCCGTTTCGTAGCCGAGCTCGACGAGTGCCAGCGCGAATTGCGGCTCGGCGGTGCGCAGCACGACCGAGTCGAGCACCCGCGCGTGCATGACGGTACGCGACTTGGCCCCATACCAGCGCTGGTGCGTCACGTAGTCGATGAGGGCTTGCTCGTCCAACCTCACTGCTCCTTTCTCAACTGGAACCAGAAGAACCCCCGCGGCGCGAGCGTCAGCAGATACGGCAACTCGCCGATCGCCGGGAAGCGCGAGCGCCCGAGCATCTCCTCCGGGACCATGCCGGCGAACGCCGAGAGATCGAGCTCGACCGCCTGCGCCGTGCGCGCGACGTTGTGCACGCAGAGGACGACGTCTTCCTCCCAGCGCCGGATGTGCGCGAAGATCCGCAGGTTCTCGGAGCGAAGCGCCTCGTACGTGCCGAGCCCGAACACCGGATGCTCCTTGCGCAGTGCGATGAACCGGTGCACCCAGCGCAGCAGCGACGTGGGCGTGCGCAACTGTGCCTCGATGTTGACGGCCTGGTAGCCGTAGACGGGATCCATCAGCGGCTGCAGGTAGAGCTGCGCCCAGTCGGCGCGCGAGAAGCCTGCGTTGCGGTCGCCCGTCCACTGCATCGGAGTGCGAACCCCGTCGCGGTCGCCAAGGTAGACGTTGTCGCCCATGCCGATCTCGTCCCCGTAATAGAGGACGGGCGAACCCGGCAGGGAGAAGAGGATCGCGTGCATCAGCTCGATCTCGTCCCGGCCGCCCTCGAGCAGCGGCGCCAGGCGGCGACGGATGCCCAGGTTGATCTTCATCCGAGGATCCTTTGCGTACTCCGCGTACATGTAGTCGCGCTCCTCGTCGGTCACCATCTCGAGCGTCAGCTCATCGTGGTTGCGCAGGAACAGCGCCCACTGGGAGGTGTCGGGGATGGCCGGGGTCTGGGCCAGGATGTCGATGATGGGGAACCTGTCCTCCATGCGAATCGACATGAACAGCCTGGGCATCAGCGGGAAGTGGAAGCCCATGTTGCATTCGTCGCCTTGGCCGAAATACTTGACCGCGTCCTCGGGCCACTGGTTGGCCTCGGCGAGGAGCATCCGACCGGGCCAGCGGGCGTCCATGTGCGCGCGGATCGCCTTCAGCTCCTCGTGCGTCTCGGGCAGATTCTCGCAGCTCGTCCCCTCCCGTTCGTGCAGATAGGGGATGGCATCCAGACGCAGGCCGTCGACACCGAAGGAGAGCCAGAAGTCCAGGATGTCGAGGACGGCGCGACGGACGGAGGA
>DATCOE010000157.1:0-12650 GCA_036564885.1 Gaiellaceae bacterium
CGCCCTCGCCGTCGGGGGCATCCCGCGCAGGCCGTCCGAGGCGCCGTTCGAGTACGTCGAGCGCGCGCTGGGCGACCTCGAGACGAGCGCGGAGAGCGTGCGGCGCCTCACCGACCTGTTCGAATGGGCAAAGTTCAGCCAGCATGAGCCCGGGCCGGAGATGAGAGACGAGGCGATCGACGCGCTCGTCGCCGTGCGCGACGAGCTGAGACAACCCGCAGAGGCGGCCGTCGCGTGAGGAGCGAGCGCTCCCGCATCGCCACGGCCGTGGCCGGCACGACCGCGCTGCTCGTTGTGATGCTCGGCATTCGGCCCGCGTCGATCCAGCAGATCCTTTCCGTGTACGTCCTCGTACTCGCGGGGATAGCGCTCGCAGCGCTGACGCGCATCGCCCGCAGCGCGTCCGACTTCCCCCCGCCCTCCAACTTCGAGGCGGCGCTCCGGGCCCGCGCCGTCGGCCCGACGCGCCCATCGGAGCTCGTGCGCACCGAGCGGGAGATTACGCTCGGGACCTCGAGCGCCGGCAATTTGCACCGGCGCCTGCTGCCGATCCTCCGCGAGGCCGCCGCCGCGCGCCTCTCGGCCGGTCATAACGTCGACCTCCAGCGGCGCCCCGACGCGGCCCGTGTGCTGCTCGGCGAAGATGCGTGGGAGCTCTTGCGTCCCGACCGTCCCGAACCACACGACCACAACGACCCCGGCATCCCGATGCGGCGCCTGCGCAGCGTCGTCTCCACCCTGGAGAAGCTGTGATGGAGCTCCAGGGCCTGCGCGACCACGCAAGCACTGTGCTCGACGAGGTCGAGCGCGCGATCGTCGGCAAGCGCGACGCGCTCGAGCTGATCCTGCTCGCGCTGCTCTGCGACGGGCACGTGCTGCTCGAGGACTATCCCGGGCTCGCGAAGACGCTGATCGCGCGCTCGTTCGCGCAGGCGACGTCGCTCGAGTTCTCGCGCATCCAGTTCACGCCCGACCTGATGCCCTCCGACGTGACCGGCTCGTCGATCTTCGACCAGCGCACGAGCGAGTTCACGTTCCTACCGGGCCCGATCTTCGCCAACCTCCTCCTCGCCGACGAGATCAACCGCGCCCCACCGAAAACGCAGGCTGCGCTGCTCGAGGCGATGCAGGAGCGCCAGGTGACGACCGAGGGCGAGACGCGGCTGCTGCCGCGACCCTTCATCGTGCTCGCGACGCAGAACCCGATCGAGTACGAGGGCACGTATCCGCTTCCGGAGGCGCAGCTCGACCGCTTCCTGATGCGCATCGGCGTCGGCTACCCGAGCCGTGAGCACGAGATCGAGATGCTCGCGCGGCGGCTCGAACGCGGCGAGGACGAGATCGAGCTCGAGTCGGTCGTCGACACGCCGACGCTCGTCGAGATGCAGCGCTCGCTCGAGCAGGTGCACGTCTCCGAGTCGATCGAGGGCTACATCGTCGATCTCGTGGCCGCCACGCGTGCGTCACGACGGCTTTCGGTCGGTGCGAGCCCGCGCGGCAGCCTCGCGCTGCTGAAGCTGGCGCGCGCGAAGGCCGCGGTCGCCGGCCGCGACTTCGTCGTCCCGGAGGACGTGAAGGCGATCGCCATCCCCGCCCTCGCGCACCGGCTGACGCTGCGACCCGAGCTCTGGGTGCAGCGCGTGCGCGGCGAGGATGTCGTTGCGGAGGCACTCGAGACGGTGCCGACGCCTCCGGCCGAGGACGCCCTCGAAGCCGCGGGATGACGCGGATCGTCTCGCCGCGGCTCGCCGCCTACGCGGGGCTCGCGGGGATCGGGCTGCTCGCCGGGCTCGTGCTTGGCCGCGTCGAGCTGATCGCGCTGGCGGCGCCGTTCGCGCTCGCCGCAGTCGCAGGGGCCGCGCTCGCGCGCGAGCCCGACCTGCAGGCGACACTCTCTCTCGACCGCGAGCGCGCGCTCGAGGGAGAGCAGGTCACCGCGACGATCGAGCTCGCGTCGACGTCCGGCGCAGACCGCGTCGACGTGCTCCTCCAGCTTCCCCGTGCGCTGCGCGCCGAAAAGCCGAATCCGTGCGCGGTGCGCCTCGCTGCGGGGGAGCCGCGCACGCTCGAGCTGCCGGTGCGGTGTGCGCGGTTCGGCGCATTCGCGCTCGGCCCGCTGCTGCTCCGCTCCCGTGACCGGCTCGGGTTCACGTCCTGGGAGACGCGCCTCGGCGGGCGGGAGCCGCTGCGGGTCTATCCGCGTGTCGAGACGCTGCACGCGCTGCTCGCGCCGTATGAGACGCAGGCGTACGTCGGCAACCAGGTCTCGCGCGCGAAGAGCGAGGGCGTGGAGTTCGCCGACATCCGCAACTGGACGCCCGGCGACCGCGTACGGAAGATCAACTGGCGTGCGAGCGCGCGGCGGGGCGGCGCGCTCCTCGTCAACGAGCAGCATCCCGAGCGAAACACGGACGTCGTGCTCTTCCTCGACACGTTCGTCGACGTGGAGTCGGACGACGACCGCAGCACCTTCGACATGACGGTGCGCGCCGCGACCTCGCTCGCACACCTCTATCTCCAGCGCAAGGACCGCGTCGGCCTCGTGAGCTTCGGCGGCTTCCTCTCGTGGCTGATGCCGGCATCGGGGACGCAGCAACTGTACCGCATCGTCGACTCGCTGCTGCAGATGAACATCGTGCTGAGCTTCGCGTCGAAGGGCGTCGACATCCTGCCGCCGCGGACGCTGCCGCCGAGGGCGCTCGTGCTCGCGCTCTCGCCGCTGCTCGACGCGCGGTCGGCAGCGGCGCTGCTCGACCTTCGCGCACGGGGCTTCGATCTCGTTGTGATCGAGGTCTCCCCGGTGCCGTTCGTGCGTCCGGCGACCGACGAGCTCTCGGATCTCTCGTACCGGCTGTGGCGGCTGACGCGCGAGTCGCTGCGGGCGCGCTACGAGCAGGCCGGCGTGCCGGTGATCGAGTGGATCGACGGAGTCCCGCTCAACGTCCCGCTGGAGGAGGTGGCGGCATTCAGGCGTCACGCAAGCCCCGCGCGCGCCTAGCGCTCGCGACCGGGTCGGCGCTCGCGTATGCAGGCGTGCTCGCCTATGCGGCGTCGAGGGAGCCGAAGCTCGCGCTGGCCATCTCCGGCATCGGCGCGGTCGGAGCGGTACTGCTCGCGTTCGTGCTCGTGCGACGGATGGACGAGCTGCTGCCGTGGACGCTGATCCCGCTCGGCATCGCGTACACGGTGTCGCTCGTGGTGCACGGGTCGGGTGTCGACGACGGCGCGCCGCTCGTCGCGGCCGGGCTGCTCATCTGTGCCGAACTCGCGGCGTGGTCGCTCGACGAGCAGCACGCGATCGCCGCGGAACGGGCTGTCATCGTCGCGCGCGCGACCGCGCTCGGGGCGCTCGTGGCCGTGAGCATCGCCGCCTCGGGGCTCGTCGTCGCGCTGTCGCTCGCGCCGGGGAACGGTCTCGCGTGGACAGTGCTCGGCGCGGCTGCCTCGGTGCTCGTCGTCGGCGTGGCAGTGCGGATGGCGCAGCGGCCGGCCTAGCCGGAACGCCGCCTTTCCGCCTGGGCGCTACAATTGACCCCGCTCCGGGGCGCATTCGTCTAGTGGCCTAGGACACCGCCCTCTCACGGCGGCGGCACGGGTTCGAATCCCGTATGCGCTATCTGAAGAAGCCCCCCTCGTGGGGGCTTTTTCGTTCTACTAGGGGCTATGAGCTTCTCGCGCCGAGTCGTTCGCGCCGTCCGCCTGCTCGCCCGCGACGGCGGCCTGCCCCGCTGGCTGCGCTGGTTCGCGGCGTTCGGCCTCGCGCCGATCCCCGGCCCCTTCGACGAGGCCGTCCTGCTCGTCGTTGCCGCGATCCTGTGGCTCGGCTACCGCGAGCGCCTGCGCGCGGCCTGGCGCGACGCGGTCTAAAGAGCGCCCGATCATCGAGCCCGTCCGGGACGTGCTCTAGCCTCGCGTTCGGTGGCGCGCCCCACACACACCCATCACGGCACGTTCGGAGACGATCCGTTCGGCCGCGGAGCCGAGCATGTCGCGCGCTTCTTCGGGACGCCGAGATACATCGTGGTGCAAACGGCCGCGGTGATCGTGTGGCTCGTCCTCAACTCGATCGCGCTGATCTCCCACTGGGACCCCTACCCGTTCATCCTCCTGAATCTCGCCTTCTCCACGCAGGCCGCCTACGCCGCCCCGTTGATCCTGCTCG
This sequence comes from Gaiellaceae bacterium, assembly GCA_036564885.1. GTDB lineage: Bacteria > Actinomycetota > Thermoleophilia > Gaiellales > Gaiellaceae > Palsa-739. The sequence goes on from DATCOE010000157.1 coordinate 4,163, forward strand.
CGCAGACCCGTCAGGCGGAACGCGACAAGCTCGCGGCCGACGCCGTCGACAAGCGCCACATCGAGCTCGACGAGGCCGCGGCCGCGCGGACACAGGCGATCAAGACGGAAACCGATCACCTCGCGCAGCTGCTCGAGGCGAACACGCAGCTCACGCAGCAGGACAAGGAGCTGACCCAGCAGGTCGCCGACCTGACGAAGCAGATCCACGCGCTGCTGACGAAGGCGAGCTAGACGGCAGAGAGATCGTCGACGAGCGGGCCCGTGTCGAGCGGGTCGAAGCCGAGCCGGCCGGCGATCTCCTCGCTCGTGGGCTTCGTGCCCTCGGCGAACAGGTCGCGCAGGCGCTCGCCCGTCTTGGCGTTCCGCCACCAGTCCTCGCCGAGCTCGCGAACCAGGTGGTGGCGCAGCTGCGCGGAGCGGATCCAGGCGCGGAGGTAGTCGGCGGAGTAGAAGCCGGAATCCATGTCGGCCACATAGCCGCGCGGGTCGTACCGGATGCCGGTCGCCTCGGTCAACCGCGTCGCGTAGTCGCGCGGCGAGCGGCCCTGCTCCTCCGCGAAGCTCGACCAGAAGCCGAGCTCGTACTGCAGCTTCGCCGTGTAGCGACGGTAGAGCAGCGCCTCGAGGAAGAGCGTCGCCTGCGCGTTCTCCTGCGCCTGCGAGTCGGAGAGCCCGAAGTGCAGCGCGTGCCAGCCCGGCTCGCGCGTGATCGCCTCGAAGATGTACGAGTAGATCTCCGTCAACGCGTGGTCGCGCGAGATCTTGCGAAACGTGTACGGCAGGCGCGGATCGACGCCGGCGTAGTGGAGCGCGTGGCCGGCCTCGTGCATGAACGCCTGATAGTCGGCGAGCCCGCCCTGCGCGCGTGTGATCAGATGCACGACGTCGGGCGGATCTGACGCGATCACGCAGGCACGCGGATTCTTCTGCGGCCGGTCCTCGAGGTCGAGGTGGATGTTCGGGATCGCGGTCATGTCGAAGCCGAGCGCTTGGACACTCGCCATGCACACGTCGACCGAACGCTCCTTCGTGTAGGTCGACTCGAGCGGCGAGAGCCTGCGGAGGTAGTGGACGTGCGCGTTCGTCGGCAGCGCGTCACGCTCGGGGCCGAGCAGCTTCTCGAACCACGTGTCGCGCAGACGGCCGTACGCCTCTGTCGTCGCCTCCGAGGCCGCGACGAGCACCTGCTCGAGCTGCCGCAGCGAGATCGCCTTCTCCTCCTCGCTACGCGCGACGGGATCGAGCTCGCCGGAGAGCTCGCCCTCGAGCTGCTCGCCGGCCGTCATCAGCGCGAGCCGATCGTCGTTGAAGCGGGCCGACTCGGCGCGCTCCAGCTCGCCGAGCGCCTCGCGGTCGGCGTACGACTCGAGCACTGCGAGCCTCGCCTGCGCCGAGCGCAGCGGCATCTCCTCGCCGTCGAAGGTGACTCGGGCGCCCAGGATCGCGTTCTCGAGTGCGTCCTCCTGCTCGGCGAGCTCGGCCGAGACGAGACCGCCCTCGCACGTCTTGCGCAACCGGTAGAGGCGCTCCCGCTCGTCGCCCGACGCGGCGTGCTCCGCGTCGCGCAGCGCCTCGACCTGAGCGCGCGAGAAGAGCTCGCGGTAGCGCGCGACGATCGCGGCCTGCTCCGAGACCTCCTTCTCGCCGACGCGCACGGCGCGGCTCTCCTCGGAACGCTCGAAGTAGTACTTCTGAAGCTGCGCCTCGTAGTCGGCGGGGGTGTGGACGGCTGTGGTCGACATCGAGCTCCAGACTATCGGGAGCCGGCCGATCGAGAAACGAGGCCGCCGACGAGCACACCCACGGTGCGCGTGAGCTCGTCGATCGTGAACGGCTTGCCGAGCACGGCGTCCGCGCCGATCCCCAATTCTCCCGGGTCGACATCGCATGAGCCCGTCACGACCAGGACGGCGATGCGCGGCTCGCGGCCCCGGATCTCGTCGAGCAGCGTGTCTCCGCGCTCGAGCCCGATGTGCAGGTCGAGGAGGACGAGGGCGACGGGCTCGTTCTCGAGGAGCGCGCGGGCGTCACCGAGCGTGCCCGCCTCGACCACCCGGTAGCCGTCCAGCTCGAGATTCACCCTGTACAGGAACCTGATCGCCGGCTCGTCGTCCACGATGAGCACGACCGGCCCTTTCACCCCTGTTGCCACGAGTCAGAGTCTACCGGCCGTACCTCACACCGCTCGCCGAACGTTTCCTTCTCGTAAATAAGAAAGGGCGGGGTCAGATGAAGGGCACCGGAGACAAACGCGACGAGGAGGAGCGCGGACTGCCGACGCCGACGACGTCGTTCCGGTGGCGAGCCTGGCGGCAGTTCCAGCGGGCGCTCGACCCGCTCGCTCCCCCGCGCCCGCTGCCTACGCGGCGCGGGCGACGCTGAGCCGCGCGAGCGTCTTCTCGCGGCCCAGCAGCTCGATGCTCCCGAAGAGCCCGGGCGAGATCTTCGACCCGGTGACGGCCACCCGGATGGGCTGGAACGCCTGCCGCGGCTTGAGGCCGAGCTCGTCGGCCGCCGCGCGGAGCGCCGCCTCGATCGCCTCGGCCGTGAACGGCTCGAGCTGCGCGAGCGCTTCCTGCGCCGCCGGCAGCATCGGCGCTGCGTCACCCAGATCGTCGGGGTTCGGCTCCACGTCCTGAAAGAAGAAGCCTGCGAAGCCCGGGAACTCGCCGAGTCGCGCGATCTTCTCGTGCACGAGCGGGGCGGCCTTGCGCACGAGCCCGGCGTCCCAGTCGTAGCCCTGCTCGCCGAGATAGAGGATCAGCGCGTGCGCGTACTCGTCGAGCGGCATCGCGCGCAGATACATGCCGTTCATCCAGTCGAGCTTGTCGTAGTCGAACTGGGCCGGGCTCACGCTGACGCGCTCGAGTGAGAAGCGCTCGATCAGCTCCTTGCGGCTCATGATCGTCGTCTCGCCGTCGGGGGCCCAGCCGAGCAGCGCAAGGAAGTTCACCAGCGCGTCCGGCAGGTAGCCGGCGATCCGGAACTCCTCCACGCTCACCGCGCCGTGCCGCTTCGAAAGCTTCTTGCCGTCGGAGCCGTAAACCATCGGGACGTGCGCGTACACCGGCACCTCGGCGCCGACGGCGCGGATGATGTTCAGCTGCTTCGGCGTGTTCGAGATGTGGTCGTCGCCCCGGATCACGTGCGTGATGCCGTCCCAGACGTCCTCCATCGGCGAGGCGAAGTTGTACGTCGAGCGTCCGTCGGAGCGTACGAGCACGACGTCCTCGAGCTTCTCGTTCGGGAACTCGACCCGGCCGCGCACGACGTCGTCCCAGGCCGTGACGCCCTCGTCGGGCATCCGGAACCGGATCGCGCCGTCGTCCTCGTAGGCCTTCCCCTCTGCGACGAGCCGCTGCGCGACCTCGCGACAGTCGTCCATACGGTCGAGCTGGAACGTCGCGGGACCATCCCAGTCCAGACCGAGCCAGCGCAGCGAGTCCTGGATCTGGTCGACGGCCTCGGCCACCTCACGCGTCGTGTCGGTGTTCTCGATGCGGAGCCGGAACTCACCGCCGTCGTGGCGTGCGAACAGCCAGTTGAAGAGCGCGGTTCGCACCGTGCCGATGTGGAGCAGCCCGGTGGGGCTGGGAGCCATGCGAACACGCGAGGACATCGCGGCTTATCGTAGTGCCGTGCCGCTCGCGCTCGTTTCGGACATCCACGGCAACGACGTCGCGCTCGCGGCGGTCGTCGCAGAGCTCGAGCGGCTGGGGATTCAGCGAGCCATCTGCCTCGGCGACGCAGCGCAGGGCGGTCCGCAGCCGGCCGAGGTGCTCGACCGGCTCGCCGCGCTCGGCTGGCCGGTCGTGCTCGGCAACAGTGACGACTTCCTCCTGCGCCTCCCGGAGGCCTCGGAGGAGCCGGTGACGGCCCGCCAGCTCGAAGTGCGCGCGTGGTCGCTCTCCCGCCTCGCGCCCCGGCACCTCGAGCAGATCGCCTCGTGGCCCGCCACGCTCGACCTCGAGGTGGAGGGCGGGCTCGAGCTGCGCGCGTTCCACGGGTCACCGCGCTCGTACGAGCACGTCGTGCTGCCCGAGACCTCCGACGGTGAGGCCGAGCAGCTGCTCGGCGGCAGCGGCGTCGACGTGCTCGCAGGCGGGCACACGCATCTCCAGTGGGCGCGCTGGATCGACGGCGCGCTCTACGTGAACCCCGGCAGCGCCGGCGCGCCCTACGACCGGCACCAGCCGGCTGACGACGTCCGCTTCAGCGCGCTCGCGGAGTACGCCGTGCTCACGGGCGGCGGCGTTGAGTTCCGCCGCATCCCGTTCGACCTCGACGCATTCGTCGACGCAGGCCTCGCCGCGGGACAGCCGTACGCCGAGGAGGTGCGAAGCCGGTGGCGGAGCGCATCCTGACGCTCGAGGACGAGGCGGCGCGTCTGGAGGCCTGGCTCCGGTAGCGTCGGAAGCCGATGCACATCGGCGCGCACGTCTCCTCCGGCGGAGGTATCCACACGGCGATCGACCGTGCCGAGACAATCGGTGCCGAGTCGGTTCAGGTGTTCACGCAGAGCCCGCGCACCTGGCGGCAGACGAATCACGACCCTGCGACGTTCGACCGCTTCCGCGAGCGACGCGAGGAGGCGGGGATCGCCGGCGTGCTCTGCCACGCGCTGTACCTCTGCAACTTCGCGGCGCCCGACGACGCGATCTACGAGAAGTCCATCGCCGCGCTGCGCAGCACGATGGAGATCGCGTGCGCGATCGGCGCCGACGGCGTCGTCCTCCACGTCGGATCGCACCTCGGCGCGGGCCTCGACAAGGGTCTCGAGCGCGTCGTGCCGGCCCTCGAGCAGGTACTCGAGCTGTGCTCCGACACGACCTGGCTCCTGATGGAGAACTCCGCCGGCGCGGGCGGCACGATCGGGCGCTCCATCGACGAGCTCGCGACAATCTTCGAGCGGCTCGACCGCCACCCGCGGCTCGGCGTGTGCCTCGACTCGTGCCACCTCTACGTCTCGGGCGTCGACGTCACCGACCGGGCGGTGCTCGACGCCTCACTCGACGAGCTCGACTCGACGGTCGGCCTCGACCGGCTGCGCGCGCTGCACGTGAACGACTCGGCCGCCCCGCTCGGGTCGAACCGCGACCGGCACGCGAACATCGGCGAAGGGCTGCTCGGCGAGAAGCTCGGGGTCTTCCTCGGCCACCCGAGGCTCCAGGGCCTGCCGGCGGTGCTCGAGGTCGCGGGCCCGGAGAAGCACGGCCCCGACGCGAACGAGGTGCGCAAGGCGAAGGAGATGCGCGAGCGCGCGCTCGCCGCGAAGTGAGGCGCTACCGCTGGGTGATCCTGGGCGCGGGAACGCTCGCGCAGTCGAGCTTCGCCGCCGTCTCGGTGGGCCTGCCCGCACTCGCGCCCGTGCTGCGGTCGCACTACCACCTCTCGATCGGGCAGACCGGCATCGTGCTCGGCGCGGTGCCGCTCGGAATGCTCCCGACCCTCCTGCCCTGGGGCCTCCTCGCCGACCGCATCGGCGAGCGTGCCGTCATGTCGCTCGGGCTCGCAGGCGCAGGCGTCGCCATCGCAGCCGTCCCGCTGACGAAGAGCTTCGGGGCGCTTCTCGGTCTGCTCGTGCTCACGGGCGCGCTCGGCGCGAGCATCAACGCGGCGAGCGGCCGCGCCGTCATGGGGTGGTTCGCCGCCGACCAGCGCGGCCTCGCGCTCGGCATCCGGCACACGTCCGTTCCGATCGGCGGCGCGCTCTCGGCCGCATTGCTGCCGTGGCTCTCATCGGGCGCCGACGCACGGAATGCCTTTCTCGCGCTCGGAGCCTTCTGCCTCGCAGCCGCATCCGTCGCTGCAGCGTTGATACGCGAGGCTCCAGCACGGGAGAGCTCGGTGCTCGCCGACATCGGCCGTCCGATCCGCGAGCTGCGGAACTGGCTGCTCGCGGGCGGCTCGGGCCTGTTCGTCGTCGCACAGATCGCGATCACGAGCTACCCCGTGCTGTTCCTGCACCAGCACCGCGGGCTGTCGACCCCCTCGGCGGCGCTCGTGCTCGCGGCGATGAACGTGCTGGGCATCGGCGCGCGCATCGGTACGGGCCGCTGGTCGGATCAGGTGCAAGCGCGGATGAAGCCGCTCCGAACGCTCGGGCTGCTGATCACCCTCGGCACCGCGGCGGTGGCGCTGCTCGTCGACGCTCCGCTCGCGGCCCTCGTGCCCGTCCTGATCGCGGCGGGCGGGCTGAGCCTCTCGTGGAACGGCATCGCGTTCACGGCGGCGGCCGAGACCGCGGGCGTCGAGCGCAGCGGAGCGGCGCTCGGCTTCCAGCAGACGGTGCTCGGCGTGATCATCGCCGCGGCGGCGCCGGCCTTCGCCGCCCTCGTCGGCGCGACGTCCTGGCGAACCGCGTTCGCCGTCGCCGCGTTCTGCCCTCTGCTCGGCGTGCTGGCCCTGCGGCGGGTGCCGGACGTTACCGGAGCCGGGCGATCACACGGAACGTGGGAGATCCCGCCGGCAGTTCCTTGAACTCAGGGTTGACGCAGCCGAGCTCCCCGCTGCGGTGCTCGTAGCACGGCTCGATCTCGGAGCGGCACATCGGCAGCGGCACGCGAATCGCCCGCACGGCGCCGAAGCCGTCGCGCTGACGCTCGGCCATCTCGAGCATGTCGAGGTCGATCTCGGCCTCGTAGACCTTCTGCATGCAGCCGACGAACGTGTGCCCGTGCTCCTCGTACGCGTAGACGAACGGACACGAGCGGTCGAGGCAGGCGGACGGGTAGACCACCTTGTCGCAGTGCACCTCGCAGCCGCGACAGTCGACTGCGTCCTGGGGACGAAGCGGAAGTGCGAGCTCTTCGAGCCGCTGCGACACGTCACTCATCGGACGCATTGTGTGCGACTTCTTTCCGGCCCCGCAAGACTTGATTTTCCCCGCGTTTTCAGCTTGTGGGAGCGGAGTCGCGACTCCGCTCGCCGTCAGATCCTCTAACGGAGGCGGCCCACGACGGTGAGGACGTCCATCTGGGTGAACGCCTGGAACTCCGGCTCGGCCGCCTCCGGATCGTCGTCGGCCCGGAACCAGAGCGACTGGCAGGTGTGCATGCCCAGCGCGGCGGCGCCGCCGATGTCCGCCGCGAGGGAGTCCCCCACGAAGAGGGCGCGCTCCGCCTGGACGCCGAGCGCCTCGAGCGCCCGCTCGAAGATCGCCGGATGCGGCTTGCGCCACCCGACCTCCGACGAGAACACCGCGGCGTCGATCCGCTCTGCGATGCCCAGCTGCTCGAGGTCGCGGTGGAGGAGCGCCGGCGGGTCGAACGCGTTCGAGACGAGCCCGAGCTTCAGGCCGCGCCCCCGCAGCGTCTCGAGCAGGGCGTGCGTCGTCGAGGCGAGCTGATGCGCCGGCTCCCAGAACGCGTGCTCCGCCTCGAGGAAGCGCTCGACCTGTGCCTCGCCGGCGTCGATGCCCGACTCGGCGAGCAGCCGCGCGACCAGCGCGCCGTACTCGACCTCCTCGAGCACCCCTGGAGCGCCGAGAAGTGGCAGGTACGCCTCGCGGAACCGCTCGGTGAGCGCCGGTCGCGGCTCGTGTCCGAGCGCACGCAGTCCGGCCGCATGCCCTGCCGCGAGCAGGTCGGGGTCCCACTCCCAGTGCATGAGCGTCTCACCCCAGTCAAAGAGGACTGCCTCGAGCATGGGCGGCTAGATGGTTGGTGCCGCGGTGGGGTGCGTGCACTGTTGCGGCATCAGTCATCTAGGCTAGCGGCGCCGTGGCACGCCGCATCCTCTGGGCGTTGCTTGCCCTCGCGCCCGCGACGATCGCGCTGAGCCACTTCGCGCACGTGGGCGACACGGTGATGTTCGTGCTCGCCGGCGCCGCGCTCATCCCGCTCGCGTGGCTGATCGGCCAGGCGACGGAGAATGCGGCAGAGCACACGGGCCCCGGAGTCGGGGGCTTCCTCAACGCAAGCTTCGGCAACGCGCCCGAGCTGATCATCGCACTGCTCGCAATCAACGACGGGCTGCCCCAGGTCGTCCGCGGATCGCTCGCCGGCAGCGTGATCTCGAACATCCTGCTCGTCTTCGGCGTCGCCCAGATCGTCGGGCCGGACAAGGCGAAGCTCGACCGCCGGTCGCTGCTCACGCATCTCGGGCTCTGCGGAGCCGCCGTGCTCGTCGCGCTCGTGCCGATCGTCCTCGGCTACACCGGCAACCCCGAACGGCACACCGCCGTCGTCGCGTCGATCCCGGTATCCGTCCTGCTCCTCGTGCTGTATCTCGCGTTCACCGGCCGCAACCTGCGCCGCCACCGTCGAACCGCGCGCGACGATCCTGCGGCGGGAGCGTGGACGCTGCCCGCGTCGCTCGTCGCGCTCGGCGCGGCGACGGCCGCGACGGCGTTCGTCAGCGAGATCCTCGTGCACTCGCTCAACGCGTTCGCGCATGCCGTCGGCGCGAGCGAGTTCTTCATCGCGGCCGTGATCGTCGCGATCGTCGGCAACGCCGCCGAGCACGGCGGCGCGATCGTGATCGCC
>DATCOE010000158.1:0-2474 GCA_036564885.1 Gaiellaceae bacterium
CCGGTGCACCCTGCGATCGTCTGGCAGGACCGGCGCACCGCGGAGCGCTGCCGCGAGCTACCCGCGGCCGAGATCCGGGCCCGCACCGGGCTCACGCCCGATCCGTACTTCTCGGCGACGAAGCTCGAGTGGATCCTGCGCCGCACGGGCGCGACCGACGGGCTTGCGTTCGGCACCGTCGACTCATGGCTGCTGTGGCAGCTGACAGGCGGCGCCGTGCACGCGACGGACGTCTCGAACGCGTCGCGCACGATGCTGCTCGATCTCGCGACACTCGACTGGAGCGACGAGCTGCTCGAGCTCTTCCGCGTGCCGCGTGCGCTGCTGCCGGATGTGCATAGGTCGGCGGCGATCTTCGGTGAGGGCCGGCTGCTCGGCGCGCCGCTGCCGGTCGCTGCGCTCGCCGGCGACCAGCAGGCGTCGCTCTATGCACACGGCGGAGCGAAGGCGACTCTCGGCACGGGCGCGTTCGTCCTCGTCGGGACCGGCGCGGACCATTCGACGCCGCCGCATGGGCTCGTGCGGACGGCCGCCGCGGGAAGTGGCGGCACATACGCCCTCGAAGGGTCGATCTTCGTCGCGGGCGCGGCCGTGCAGTGGCTCCGTGACGGTCTCGGGGTGCTCGCGGACTCCGCAGAGAGCGAAGCGCTCGCGCGGTCGGTCGACTCCTGCGACGGCGTCTACTTCGTGCCGGCGCTCACCGGGCTCGGCTCGCCGCACTGGGCGCCCGACGCGCGCGGACTGATCTGCGGGATCACGCGCGGCACGCGACGAGAGCATCTCGTGCGCGCCGCGCTCGAGGCGATCGCCTACCAGGTGCTCGACGTCGTCGACGCGATGACTGAGCGCCCGGCCGTGCTCCGTGTCGACGGCGGCGCGTCGGCGAACGGATTCCTCGTGCAGTTCCTCGCCGACGTGCTGGGGCTTCCGGTCGAGGTCGCAGCCGAACGTGAGACGACCGCACTCGGCGCGGCGGCGCTCGCAGGCGTCGCGGTCGGGCGCTGGTCCCAGGACGACGTTGCTGCGTTCCGGCGCACCTCGGCGCGCTGTGAGCCCGAGACGGACCGCTCGGAGCTCGTCGCCGGCTGGCACGACGCGCTGCGCCGCACGCTGGTCTAGATCTACGTTCGCGCGTCGACGGGCGCGAGCGCGTCCTCGTCGGCGCGGCCGCGCAGCAGCAGCCCACCGACGACGAGCAGCAACAGCTCGACGAGTGTGATCGCGACGCGGTTCAGCACCGTTGCACCGAGCGCGGCTCCCTGTGACGCGACGGCGAGCATCAGGCCGTACATCGAGGCTTCGCGCGGGCCGAGGCCGGACGGCGCGAAGAAGGAGAGCACGGCGACGATCGCGCCGACCGCGCCGACGCCGCCGAGGAACACGATCGACGCCACGTCGGGATGCGCACCGACCGAGCGCAGCAGGAGCCACAGCGCGACACCGCCGACGATCCACGTGCCCGAATAGAAGAGGAGCAGGATCAGCATCGTCGCGGCGCGTAGCGGCGGCAGCTCGTCGTAGCCGAGCCTCCGCAGCACCTTCGACGCAAGCGGCCGGAAGACGCGCGGGTGCAGCAGCACGGCAACGACGACTCCGAATGCGACGAGCGGAGCGATCGGCGCGTCGACGCCTTTCACCCACGCGAGCGAGACGACGAACACGATCACGCCCGCGACGGCGGAGATGCCCGCCTCGAGGAGCATCGACGCCGTGACGAGCGCACCGTCCGTGACCCCTGCGCGCTTTGCCGCGATGACGCGCGCCGCCGGCGTCCACACGCCGCCGGGGACGTACTTCGCGAGCATCGACACCATCTCGGCGCGGAGCGCGGCCGGATATGAGAGCCGGATGTCCCAGTCCGCGAGGATCCGCATCCAGCCGAGGACGAAGAGCAGGTAGTACGCGGCCACTGCCAGACACGCGAGCCCGAAGAGGACCGGGTCGGCGTTCCGGAGGTCGTCGGCCGCGTCGTGGAACGAGCCGTGCACGGCCCAGCCGACGAACCCGAAGAAGACGGCGAGCAGCACGAGCTGCCCCACGACCATCCAGTGCGGGTGCTCGGAGGCGAAGCGACGGAGCGAGCTCAGGCGGCCGGGCACCCACCCATCGTCGCTACCTCTCAGGCGCTGGTCAAATCTCAGCGCAGAGGTGCTGCTCGAGCCAGTCGGCGGTGAGCCGCATGCCGCGGAGCTCGTTCGTGTACCGCGTGAAGCCGTGGCCTTCGTCCTCGAAGACCTCGTACTCCACCTCACGGCCGAGCTCGCGGAGCCGCTCGACCATCTGGTCGGACTCGGTCTTCACGACCCGCGGATCCTTCGCACCCTGGATCACGAGCAGTGCTGCGCGCACCTGGTCGACGTATGTGATCGGCGAGCGCTCGCGCAAAAAGTCCGCTTCGGTGTCGGGATCGCCGACCCACTTCGCCATGAAGCGCACCCACTGCGGCGGCACCGCACGGACGAAGGTCAGAAGGT
>DATCOE010000159.1:0-2937 GCA_036564885.1 Gaiellaceae bacterium
GATCAGCACCTCGGTGGGCCGGTCGATGTTCGACGTCGCTTCGTCGAGGATCAGGATGCGCGGGTCGGCGAGCAGCGCGCGCGCGATCGAGATCAGCTGGCGCTCACCGGCCGAGAGGCCCGAGCCGCCCTCCCGCACCGCGTGCTCGAGCCCGCCGCTGACCCGGGCGGCGACGCGGTCGACACCGACGGCTGCCGCTGCCGCCTCGACCTCCGCATCGCTCGCGTCGGGCTTGCCGAAGCGGATGTTCGAGGCGATCGTGCCGCTGAAGAGGAACGGATCCTGGAGCACCACGCCGAGCTGGCGGCGATACGAGCGCAACGCGACGTTGCGCAGGTCGACGCCGTCGACGCGCACGGCGCCCGAGTCAGGGTCGTAGAACCGGCCGACGAGGCGGGCGAGCGTCGACTTGCCGCCGCCCGACTCGCCGACGAGCGCAAGACAGCCGCCTGCGGGGATTGCGATCTCGATCCCGTGCAGCACCGGCTTCTTGCCGTACGCGAACACGACCTTGTCGATCTCGAGGTCTCCTTCGATCCGCGGCAGCACGCGCGCGTTGTCCGGTTCGCGGATCTCCGGCTCCTCGTCGAGGATCGCCGCGATCTTCACCATCGCGGCGGCACCGGACTGGAGCTGTCCGTAGACGTCCGAGAGCTCCTGCAGCGGCTGGAACACGAGCTGCAGCAGGTAGAGCGCGGTGATCAGCGTCCCGATCGTGATCGAGTGGTGCGCGAGCAGCGTCGAGCCCGTGTAGAGCACAGCGCCCGTTGCGATCATTCCGAGGAACTCGATCGCCGGGAAGAAGATCGAGAAGATCTTCTGCGTGTAGACGTTCTGCTCGCGGTTCGCGGCATTCAGCTCGTCGAACTGCGCCTGGAACCGCCGCTCGCGGTTGAACGCCTGGATGACGGCCATGCCGGAGACCGACTCCGCGATCTGCGCGGTCACCACGCCGATCCGGTTGCGCGTCTCGACGAGCGCGACATGCGACGTGCGCTGGAACCAACGCGTGAGGGCGAGCGCAGGTGGGACGATCGCGAACACGACGAGACCGAGACGCCAGTCTGCGATCAGCAGCGCGATCACGGCCGCCGGCAGCAGCACGAGATTCGCGATCAGCGTCGGCATGCCCTGCGAGAGGACGTCCGAGACGGCATCGACGTCGCTCGTCAGCCGCGCGATGATCCAGCCTGCTTTCTGCTGGGAGAAGTAGCGGAGCGAGAGCCCGGTCAGATGGTCGAAGAGATCACGCCGCAGCCCGATCACCATCCGCTGGCCGATCCCGGCGAGACCGCGGATGAGCACCCCCTGGAAGATCCACCCCACTGCGGCGACGCCGAGGTAGATCGAGACGATTACTGTCAGGTGGTGCTCGTTGCGCGCTCGGATGCCGTTGTCGATCGCGTCGCGCACGAGGAGCCAGCCGCCTGTCTGGCAGGCGGCGTTCCCGGTCGCGACGAGGACGAGGAGGAACGCGAGCAGTCGATGGCCGTCGAGGTACCGCCAGAGCCGCTTCACGCCGCCACCACCTCGTCGGCGAAGAGCTCGGCGAAGGCTCCGCCTGCGCGCAGAAGATCGCGCGGCGTGCCCGACTCCACGATGCGCCCGTCGATCAGCACGACAGCGCGATCGGCGAGCTCCACAGTCGAGAGCCGCTGCGTCGCGATGAGCACCGTGCGCCCGACGAGCGCGGGGCGGAGGCGTTGCACGAGCCGCCGCTCCGTGAGCGTGTCGACCGCGGAGAGCGGATCGTCGAGCACGACGACGCGCGCGTTCGTGACGAGCGCTCGTGCCAGGGCGACACGCTGGCGCTGGCCGCCGGACAGGTTGATGCCACGCTCGCCGATCAGCGTGTCGTAGCCGTCCGGCAGCTCGTCGGCGAACGCGTCGACGCCTGCAGCAATGCACGCGGCGAGCACTTCGTCCCACTCGGCGTCCTCGCGGCCCGCGGTGAGGTTCTCGCGTAGCGGTACCGAGAAGAGCACCGGCCGCTGCGTGACGAGCGCGACCGATGCGCGAAGCTGCGCGATCGGCAGGTCGCGCGTGTCGACGCCGCCGACGCGCACGTGCCCGCCGGTCGGGTCGTAGAAGCGCGGCAGCAGGTTGAGCAGCGATGTCTTGCCCGACCCAGTCGGCCCGCAGATCGCGACGATCTCGCCGGGCTCGACGACGAGGTCGAGGTCGCGCAGCACCTCCTTCTCGCCTCCGTACGCGAAGCGCACCGCCTCGAAGCGCACGGCGAGCGGTCCGGCGGGTAGGGCCTTCGGGTCGACGGGCTCCGGCAGCGGCTGGATCCCTTCGAGCCACGCGAAGCTCCGGCCCGCGGACGCAAGCGCGCGCTGGCCGAGGTTCGTGATCCAGCCGAGCGCCTCCAGGGGCCACACGAGCTGGAGGAGCAGCGTCTCGAAGAGCACGAACTCCCCGATCGACAGGGAGCCCGCGATCACCTGTCGCCCGCCGAAGAACACGACCGCCGCGATGGAGAGCGACGGCAGGTAGTAGAGCCCGGGCAGGTGCGTCGCCTCGACGCCGGCCTGCCGAAGCACCGTGTCGCGCACGGCCTGGGCCTTCTCGCCGAAGCGGCCGCGTACCTCGGTCTCGCGGCCGAATGCCTGCACCATCTCGATGCCGACGACGGCCTCGTCTGCGGCTTCCGTCACGTCGCCCTTCCGCTCCTGCACCTGGCGCGACAGCGGCGAGACCTTGCGCGCGAAGCGCAGCGCCAACACGGTGATCGGCGGCATCGCCACCGCCGTGTAGAGCGCGAGGCGCGGGTTGACGATCACGAGCACGATCCCCGCGCCCACGATCATCATCAGGCTCTGGATCCCCTGGATCAGGCCCCAACCGATGAAGTACCGGATGGGATAGAGGTCGTTCGTCGCGCGCGAGAGCACCTGGCCGGTTGCGTGCCGGTCGTAGAACGCGCGCGGATAG
>DATCOE010000160.1:0-10430 GCA_036564885.1 Gaiellaceae bacterium
TCTGCGGTCGATGCGTGCGTCATGCGCGCCGGCACCTCGATCAGGCTCTCGACGCCGCCGAGCGACTCCGCGAGCTGGAAGAGCTTCGTGCGGGCGACGAGCGCGACAGCCTCCTCCTCCGACTCGGCGAGGAACGAGACCATGCCGCCGAAGTCGCGCATCTGACGCGCCGCGATCGCGTGCCCGGGATGCGTCGGGAGGCCGGGGTAGAAGACGTGCTCGACCCGTGGGTGCCGCTCGAGCCACACCGCGATCGCCAGCGCGTTTTCGCAGTGCTTACGCATGCGCACGGCGAGCGTCTTGATGCCGCGGAGGACGAGCCAGCTGTCGAACGGCCCGGGGACCGCACCGAGCGACTTCTGGAGGAAGTACAGCCGCTCCGCGATTGTCGGGTCGTTGGTGGCTGCGAAGCCGCCGACCGTGTCGGAGTGGCCGCCGAGGTACTTCGTGGTCGAGTGGACGACGACGTCGGCGCCGAGCTCGAGCGGACGCTGGAGGTACGGCGTCGCGAACGTGTTGTCCACGACGAGGATCGCTCCGACCTCGTGCGCCGCGTCGGCGGCCGCACGGATGTCGACGACGTTCAGCAGCGGGTTCGACGGCGACTCGATCCACACCATGCGCGTGTTCTCGTCGAGGTGCTCGCGGAGGTTCGGGAACTGATCCGCCGGCACGTACTCGAACTGGTAGCCCTTCGGCTCATAGACCTGCGAGGTCATCCGGTACACGCCGCCGTACACATCGGCGATCAGCACGACGCGCTGGCCGGGATCGACGAGGTGCATGAGCGTGGTCGTCGCACCGAGCCCCGACGAGAACGCGATGCCGTGGCCGGCCGACTCGAGCGACGCGAGGCACTCCTGCAAGGCGGTGCGCGTCGGGTTGGCGACGCGCGAGTAGTCGTAGCCCTTGTGCTCGCCGACGGCGTCCTGCACGTACGTCGAGGTCTGGTAGATCGGTACGGTCACGGCGCCCGTGGCGGAATCCGGCTCCTGTCCGTCGTGGATGGCGCGGGTCTCGAAGTCCATGGCTCGATTCTACGGTGGGGTGTCGTCTATCCGCCGCGCGGGCGGCTCCAGCCGCGGGCCAGGCACCGGGGGTCGAGCTGCACGGCTCAACGGGCCACGGTTTGCGCGCCGAGGACACGTGCCAGGCGGACGAGGGCCGTCTCGAGCACCGAGTCGAGGTCGCCGCGCACGCCCGGCTCCGGGTGGAACGCCTTCACGCGCAGCACGCTCTCCGAGCGGTCGTGCTTCAGGTCGGCGCGGCCGACGAGCCGGTCGCGGCGCAGCAGGGGGAGCACGTAGTAGCCGTACACGCGCTCGTGCTCGCGCTTGTAGATCTCGATCACGTGCTCGAACCCGAAGATGCGCTTCAGGAACGCGCGGTCCCAGACGAGGTTGTCGAAGGGGGAGAGCAGGAGCGCGGGCGGCAGCGGCCCACCGGGCTCCACACCGGCGGGCACGAGCACGGGCGCCTTGCCGTCTTCCACGTCGAGACGACGGAGCTTCCCCTCTGAAACAAGTGCCTCCGCGTGCGGCCGGACTCGCGCGGCGCCGCCCTTCAGGCGCCACATCTCGGCGACCGCCGACTCGGTGAGCGCGCCGCGAGCCTCGACCCCGCGCAGCGTCGCCCACCGGGTGTACTCGTCGTCGCTCGGGACCGCCCCGTCTGCGAGCTCAGGCGGCAGCACGCGTTCGGGCAGGTCGTACAACCGCTGGAAGCCGTCGCGTCCCGCGATCGCGAGCCTGCCCGCGGAGTGCAGCGCCTCGAGCACCACTTTCGCCGGCTTCCAGTTCCACATCCCGGTAGCGCTGCTTTCGGAGCCTTCGGCCCGGGGCCCGGAGCCCTCGAAGTGCCGCGACCCGAGCGGCCCGCGCTCGCCGATCTCCCGCAGCACCTGCTGCGTCAGTTCGGGCTCGCGCTCGAACACGTTGCCCCGCCACGGGTGCGACTCCGCGAACTTGGCCATGCGCCAGCGATGCATCGGGTAGTCCTCCACCGGCAGCAGGCACGCCTCGTGCGCCCAGTACTCGAACAGCTTTCCGGTGCGCAGCAGGTGCGACACGCACGGCTCCGGGTATCCGCCGATCCGCGCGCCGAGCGCGAGGCGATGGCTGCGCTCCACCGTGGACACCGAGTCGAGCTGGATGCAGCCGACGCGCCGGATCGTCGCGAGCACCTCGGCGGCTGTGCCGGTTCGCGTACGCGACGCGTAGCCCTGTGCCTCCACCACGCGGCGGCGGATCTCTGCGACGCTGACGGTTGTGAGCGACTTCGGCACGTTCGTACTACACCAGTTGCCGCCGCCTCCAGGACGAGTGCTCGAGGTCGGCTGCGGACGCGAGGGCGGCCTCGTCGAGACGCTCAGGGCGGCCGGGTACGAGGTCATCGGCGTCGATCCGGAGGCGCCCGACGGGCCGCTCTTCAGCCGGGCGCGATTCCAGGAGGTCGACGGCGCGTACGACGCCGCCGTCGCCGGGCGCGTGCTCCATCACGTCTATCCGCTCGACGAGGGGATCGTGAAGCTCGCGAGCCTCGCGCCGCTGCTCATCGTCGACGAGTTCGCGGCGAATCGCATCGACCCCAACGCGCGCGACTGGTACGAAGGGCAGCACCGCATGCTCGCGGCCGCCGGGGCGAACCCGCCCGGCCCGCCCGATCTCGGCGCCTGGGCGGCACGCCATTCCGATCTGCACCCGGACGACACGCTGCTCGCCGCGCTTCGTGCGCACTACGACGAGCGCGCGCTCGAGTGGGTGCCGTACCTGCACCGCTGGCTCGGCGGCCCGAGCAGCGAGGCGCTCGAGAGCACGCTGATCGGCGCGGGAGCCATTCCCGCGATCGGCTACCGCTGGGTTGGGACCGTTACGCCTGCGCGCCGCTGAGCACGTCGACGACGCGCTCCCCCGCTGCGTTGCGGTACTCGGGCCCGAGCTTCGCCTCGAGGATCCGGGCGAGCTCGCCGCTCTCGCCGAGCTCCTGCGTGATGTCCGCGCCGCCGATCAGCTCGCCCTTCACGAAGACCTGGGGGATCGTCGGCCAGCCGGAGATCGCCTGCAGCTCCTGGCGGATCGCCGGGTCGGGAAGGATGTCGACCGCGGCCACGGGCGCGCCCGCTTCGCGCAGTGCGGTGAGCGCGCGGTGGGAGTTGCCGCACATCGGAACCTGCGGCGTGCCCTTGATGAACACCGCCACGGGCTCGTTCGAAATGACGCTCTGGATGCGTTCCGACAGCTCGCTCATGTGGTTCCTCTCGTCGTGATCCGAAGCTCGTGGATGGTGCCGTCGCGCAGCGGCTCGGCAAGCGCCTCGTTGACGAGGCGGTGCTGGTCGAGCAGCGAGAGCCCTGTGAAGCGCGGGCTCGCGACGATCACCTGGAAGTGGTCGCCGCCGCCGGTGCGATCCTCGACGCGGAGCTCGTCCGCGTCCGGGAACGCATCGCGCAGCAGGGATTCGAGACGTTCGGCGGCCACGCGGTCATGCTAGCCACAGCCCTCTCGGCTGGGCCGCCGTCTGGCCCTACTGAAGCCGCCCCGTCGAGCCGCGCACGATGAAGCGCGTCGCGAGCTCGACATGGAGCGCCTCGAAGCTTTGGTTGTCGAGCAGCCGGGTCAGGAGGCTGACCGCCATCCGGCCCATCTCCGCGAGCGGCTGGCGAACGGTCGTGAGCTCCGGCGTGACGTGCTGCGCCCACTCGATATCGTCGAAGCCGACGATCGACAGGTCCTCCGGGATCCGAAGGCCTCGCGCGCGCGCCACCTGCATGGCGCCGATCGCGAGGTTGTCGTTGAACGCGAAGATCGCCGTCGGCCGCTCGGCGGCGTCGAGCAGGCGGCTTGCCGCCGCGATGCCGCCCTCGACCTGGAAGTCCGCAGCGACCTCGAGCGCGGGGTCGGGCATGATCCCGGCCGAGGCGAGCGCGGCGTGGTAGCCGCGCCGGCGCTCCTCGGTGGCGAGCCAGCCGATCGGGCCGGTGATGGCGCCGATGCGCCGGTGCCCGAGGCCCAGCAGGTGCTTGATCGCCTGGTTCGCGCCTGAGCTGTTCGCTGCGGACACCGCGGGGATGCGGTCATTCAGCTGCTTGAGCGGGTCGACCACGACGAAGCGGTACCCGTAACTGAGGAGGCTCTCCAGCTCGTCGTTTGTCTCCTCCGGGAGCACGAGCAGCGCCCCGTCGGTCGTTCCGTGCATCAGGCGCTCGAGCAGCGACACCTCGCGGTCGTGCTCGTGCTCCGTCGGACAGAGAACGATGCGCAGGTCCTGCTCGTACAGCGCCTCGGCCGCCCCGGAGAGGATGGACGAGAAATAGACGGGGTGCACCTTCGGCACCGTGACGCCGATGAAGCCGGTGCGGCCGGCGGAGAGCCCGCGGGCGCTCCGGTTGGCGGAGTAGCCGCGCTCGCGGACGACCCGCTGGACGAGCTCGCGGGTCTCGTCGGAAACGTCTTCGCGGCCGTTGACGACGCGGGAGACGGTCGCGATCGACACGCCCGCGAGGTCGGCGATCTCGCGGATCGTCACGCGCGAGGGGCGGCTGTCGGTGCCGTTCGAGTGCTCGCTCACGGCTCTCATTCAAGCACTTTCCGGAACGTTTCGGAAGGGGTGCGGTCTTTTCGGGGCATGAAACCCGGCCCCCCGTGCGAATATGCCGGGTAAGCACCGCCACGGGACCTTGACACTCGGGTGTTTCCGGTTCTATCTTGGTAACCGTTACCGGGAACTTTCGGTGCGATGCGACCGAATCGTCTCGATTCGCCTTCGGGCCAAAGAAAGGATCTGCAGATGCGACGTCATGTTCGTTCCATCCGCCGGCTCCCCGCGATCGCCGCGGCGGTGGGACTCACCGCCACGCTCGCTGCCTTGATCGGCACCGCGTCGGTGCCGGCAGCGACAAAGGCCGCCGGGTCGACCCTGGCGGCGCACAAGTGCCTCGTCATGACCGGGTCGGGGGATCCCGCCTTCGTCAAGAACTTCAACCCGTACACCGCGACCGGTCTTCCGAGCGGCGCGTTCGTCCGCGGCGCGTTCTACGAGCCGCTCGTCATCAGCACCGCCGCGGGCGGCGGCCACCAGTATCCGTGGCTCGCGCAAAGCTGGAAGTGGAGCAACGGCAACAAGACACTGACCTTGAACCTTCAACACGGCGTCAAGTGGTCCGACGGTCAGGCGCTCACGTCGGCCGACGTCGTCTACAGCCTCACGGCCGGCAAACAGGACAAGACGTTGGACATGATCGGGTTCACCTCGCCCGACTCGAACGTCGCCTCGGTCGCTGCGTCGGGCCCGTACAAGGTCGTCATCAAGCTCAAGACGGTCGACTCGCAGTTCATTCCCGCCGTCCTGAACCAGCAGTTCGTCGTCCCGCAGCACATCTGGTCGAAGGTCGCGGACCCCGCGACGTTCACGAACGAGACCCCGGTTGGATCGGGCCCGTTCGCGGTGATGGGCCGCTTCACGACGCAGGACTACGTCTTCAACAAGAACCCGCACTACTGGAAGGCGGGGGCGCCGAAGATCGCGTGTCTCGAGTACGTGCAGGCCGCTTCGAACGACGCGGCGCTGCTCCTGACCCAGAGCGGCCAGGTGGACTGGACGCACAACTTCGTCCCGAACGTCGCGCAGGCGTACATATCGAAGGACAAGGCGCACTACCACGCCTTCTACGCGACAACGGCCTATCCGGTGTCGCTCGTCTTCGACAACACGCAGTATCCGTATAGCCTCGTCGCCTTCCGCAAGGCGCTCAGCCTGGCGATCAACCGGAGCGACGTCTCGAAGCTGGGCGAATACGGCTACGCGCCGGCGACCGACGCGATCGGCCTGAACGGCATCTTCCCGAGCTGGGTGACCGGGAGCGTGAAGACCGCTGCCAAGGCGGCCGCCGCCTACAACCCGACCGCGGCGAAGAAGCTGCTGACAGACAACGGCTTCACCTACAAGGGCAGCTCGCTCATCGATCCCAAGGGCAACCCGGTCTCACTCGACATCCACGTGATCTCGGGCTGGTCGGACTGGGTCGCGTCGAACCAGATCATCACGAAGAACCTGCAGGCGATCGGCATCGACTCGAAGGTCGCGCTCGAGCCTGACTGGAACTCGTGGTATCCGAACGCGTCCGCGACGAAGAACCCGACGCTGCTCTGGCAGAACGCCTCCCAGGGCTCGCCGTACGGCTTCTTCCTCTCGAACCTGTCCCAGTTGAAGTACACGCCGAGCGGTCAGGACGCCACGAACACCGGCAACTGGTCGCACACCTACGACGCGAAGGCGACCGCCCTCCTCAACCAGTGGAAGGCGAGCCTCAACCCGGAAGTGCAGCAGAAGATCTTCTCGCAGGTCGCGACTATCTTCCTGCAGGCTCAGCCGATCGTGCCGCTGTTCATCGGGCCGCGTTGGTCGACGTACAGCACGAAGTACTTCCACTGCTTCACGTCGCCGAAGAACTACTACGGCGATCCGGTCTTCAGCACGGCTCCGGACAACGTCCTCTCGTTCACGCGGATTTGCCCGGGCGGCAAGGCCGGCGCGTGACGCTGAGGTAAGAAGGCCCTCCGACAACCGCCGCGGGCGGGACACCCAGTCCCGCCCGCGGCGGTCTATCGTCAGGCGGACAACCCCATGCGCTGGTTCCTACGACGTCTCGGTTTCTACGCCTTCGCCACATGGATGGCGCTGACGATCACATTCCTGCTTCCGCGCGTGATGCCCGGCGACCCGATCGGCGGCATCCTCCAGCGGCTCTCGCCGGCGCAGATCCAGTCGAATCCGGGGATCATCGATACCTACCGGGCGCTGCTCGGCGGCGGAAACCAGTCGCTCTGGTCGGCGTACTGGGAGTATCTGCACCGGGTCGCGACGCTCAATTTCGGCATCTCCACCTCGAACTATCCGACGAAGGTGTCCGAGGTCGTCGCCCGGACGCTGCCGTACTCGATCGTGCTCGTCGGGCTCGCGTTCGCCTTCGCATTCATTCTCGGCACCGCGATCGGCACCGTCGCCGCCTGGCGGCGCGGCGGCGGCTTCGACTCGATCTTCATGCCGATCTTCATGGTGTTCAGCGCGTTTCCGGCCTACTTCACGGGCCTCCTGGTCGTGTACTTCCTCGGGCTGAAGCTCGGTTGGTTCCCGATCCAGCATGCGTACGACAACGGGGTGATCCCCGGCGCGAACTGGGCGTTCGTCTGGAGCGCGATCCGCCACGGCACGTTGCCCGCGCTCGTGATCGTCCTCGCTTACGCTGGCGGCTGGGCGCTGAACATGCGTACGGTGATGATCAACACGATCAGCGAGGATTACGTGGCGATGGCGCATGCGAAGGGACTGCGCGACCGCCGCGTCATGACGCGGTACGCCGCGCGCAACGCGATCCTGCCGCCGCTCAACGGTTTCGCTCCGCAGTTCGCGACCGCGGTCGGCGGCGTGATCTTCGTCGAGCTCGTCTTCAGCTATCCCGGTGCCGGCCTCACGCTCCAGCAGGCGGCGCTCGGAAACGACTACCCGCTGACGCAGGCGCTCCTGCTGTTTTTTGCGTTCTGCCCGATCGTCGCGAACTTCGTGATGGACATCCTCAACCTCGTTCTCGATCCCCGCGTGCGGACCTCGTAGATGTCGCAGCTTCTGCCCACACCGGTGGAAGTGCCGGAGCGCGGCGCGCGGATGGTCGAGCTTGCGCCCCTCGGCACGCCGACCGACTCGCGGCGGCGTCGCATCGTTCCCGGCTGGCTCCGGCTGCTGCTCGGTAACCCAAAGGCGAGCCTCGGGCTCTTCCTCATCTTCGGGATGGTCCTGCTCGGCCTGCTCGCGCCGTTGCTCACGAGCTACAGCTCCGCGCTCGACTTCTCGCTCCTCGATTCGCGCCAGCCGCCGTCGTTGCACCACCTGTTCGGCACGACCGACCAGGGTGTCGACGTGTTCGCTCAGGTTGTCTGGGGCGCCCGGCGCTCGCTGTTGCTCGGCGCCGCGGCCGGTGCTCTCGCCACCGTGATCGCGACGGTCCTCGGAGTCTTCGCCGCCTACGTCGGCGGCTTCGTCGACGACGTGCTGAATCTCATCACGAACGTCTTCTTCGTCATTCCGACGATTCCCTTGCTCGTCGACATCACCGCGTTCCTGCATGCGCGCGGGATGATGGTGATGATCCTCGTGATCGCGGCGACGCTCTGGGCGTTCGAGGCGCGCATCTTGCGCGCGCAAGCCTTGACCTTGAAGAACCGCGATTTCATCTCTGCGGCGAAGGTCGCCGGAGAGTCGACCAGACGCATCGTGTTCGGCGAGTTGATGCCGAACATGGTCAGCCGCATCTCCGCTGCGTTCGTGCTCGTCTTCTACGTCGCGATCCTCGTCGACGCAGGGCTCGAGTTTCTCGGGCTCGGCCAGATGGACAAGCCGAGCTGGGGCGTGGCGCTCTACTGGGCCACGGTCAACTCGAGCATGCTCCAGGGCGAGTGGTGGTCGTTCCTCTTCCCGGGTCTCGCGATCGGCATCACCGTCCTGGGTTTGACGTTCCTGCTCGCCGGGATCGACGAGGTGAGCAACCCGCGGCTCCGGTCCACGCGGGTGCGGCGTCGGCTCGTCCGTAGAGCGCTCTCACGGTTGGGCGCCGGCCGCGCGCGCGTCCGCGTCCAGGAGGGCGCGTGAAGTGATGAACATCGTGGAGCCGGTCGTGGCGGTTTCGGCCGCGGCCCAACGGGGCGAGACGGTCATCGAGATCCGGAATCTCGCGGTCGAGTACGGCGTCGGCAAGGGCTGTGTGCGCGCGGTCGACGGTATCGACCTGACGATTCGTTCCGGCGAAGTGGTCGGCCTTGCGGGCGAGTCGGGCTGCGGCAAGAGCACGGTTGCGAACGCGATCCTGCAGATCCTGCGCCCGCCGGCCCGGATCGCCGGCGGTAGCGTCCTGTTCCGCGGCGACGATCTCGTGCGGAAGAGTCGCGAAGAGCTGCGGCGCTACCGGTGGCGCAACGTGGCCATGGTGTTCCAGAGCGCGATGAACTCGCTCAACCCGGTGATGCGCGTCGGAGACCAGTTCATCGACATGATGCGCGCGCACGAGCCCGTGTCACGGCATGCCGCCCTCGCACGCGCGGAGGAGCTGCTGGAGACCGTCGGTATCGACCGCCGCCGCGTGCGCGCGTTTCCGCACGAGCTCTCCGGAGGGATGCGCCAGCGCGTGATCATCGCGATGGCGCTCGCGCTCAGCCCCGAGCTGCTGATCATGGACGAGCCGACGACCGCGCTCGACGTGGTCGTGCAGCGCGAGATCCTTCAGCAGGTCCAGGATCTCAAGCGGGACTTCGGATTCGCGATCCTCTTCATCACGCACGACCTCTCGCTGCTGCTCGAGTTCGCGGACCGGATCGCGATCATGTACGCGGGTGAGATCGTGGAGTCGGCGCCGTCCGCCCAGCTCCAGGCGAGCCCACTGCATCCGTACACGCGCGGTCTGATGGAGTCGTTTCCGCCGCTCACTGGACCGATGAGGCGGTTGGTCGGCATCCCCGGCTCGCCGCCCAACCTCGCCGACCCGCCTGCGGGCTGCCGCTTCCATCCCCGCTGCCCGCTCTGCGTGCCGGAGCAGCACGCGATGTATGTGCGGCAGACGACCGAGCGGCCGCTGCTGCGCGAGCTCGAGCCCGACCATTTCGTCGCCTGCCACGTCGCCGGGGAACTCGCATGAGCGAAGCGGCGCTCGAGGTCCGCCATCTGGAGAAGCGCTTCCCGGCCGACAGCGGCTTCTTCGGGCGCCGGAGCTACGTCCACGCCGTCGACGACGTCAGCTTCACGTTGCGTCCGGGAACGATCACCGCGCTCGTCGGCGAGAGCGGCAGCGGCAAGAGCACTGTCGCGCGGCTGGTCGCACGCCTTTACGCTCCGACGGGCGGCAGCGTCATCTACCGGGGAAAGGACGTCGCCCGCGACCGGAGCCGGCGCTCGGTGCTCCGGTACCGGTCGCAGGTGCAGATGATCTTCCAGGATCCGTTCGGCTCGCTCAATCCGGTGAAGACGATCCGGCACCACCTCGAACGGCCGCTCCGGATCCACGGCATCGTGCACGGAGACGAGATCGAGGAACGGGTGCTCGAGCTCTTGCGCACGGTCGGTCTCGTGCCGCCCGCACAGATCGCGGACAAGTACCCGCACGAGCTCTCCGGCGGTCAGCGTCAACGTGTGGCCATCGCGCGCACGCTCGCCGTCGAGCCCGTGGTCCTGCTGGCCGACGAGCCGACGAGCATGCTCGACGTCTCGATTCGCATCGGGATTCTGAATCTGATGCTCAAGCTGAAGGAGGAGCGGCAGATCGCGTTCCTCTACGTCACGCACGATCTCGCGAGTGCGCGCTATCTCGCAGACGACATCCTCGTGCTGTACGCCGGCCAGGTCGTCGAGCAGGGGCCGATCGAAGACGTGCTGGCCGACCCGCTGCACCC
>DATCOE010000161.1:0-46672 GCA_036564885.1 Gaiellaceae bacterium
CGACCAACTGGAAGGGCACGACGTTCGGTCTTAGGGACGACTACACGGCCCCGACGAGCGGCGCCGTCACGATCGGCAGCCCCACGGCCAGCGCGTACCAGGCCTCCGCCGGGTCGACGATCTACTTCAACGGCAACAAGAGCGGCTCGTTCACGCTGAGCGACCTGATCACCGACACGGCGTCGGCGGTCGAGTCCGTCGACTACCCGGTCGTCGCGACGGCGGGCTGGACGCACGGAGCCGAGACGCCGATCACGGACCCGGACTACACGTCGTCCACCTACTCCTGGACGTACGTCGGGCCGACGCCCATCGCAGCGCCCTCGGCGGCCGAGCGGACGCTGACCGAGACGAACGGCGCGACCCTGACCACCATCACCAACGTCGTTCCGATCGTCCAGGACATCACGGCGCCGACCTCGTCCGTGACCTGCAACGCCGGATCCTGCGCACCGTGGTTCAACGCGTCGCCGGTCGCCGTCCAGATCACCGGGTCGGACGCCGGGTCGGGCCCGCGGCGGATCGTCTACACGACGGACGGCTCGGCGCCGACGATCGACGGGACCGACACCGTCACGAACGGAACGGAAGTGACGGGCACGACGGCGAGCTTCAACATCTCGACTCAGGGCGTGAACACGGTCAAGTGGATCGTCGAGGACAACGTCCAGAACATCTCGACCGTCAGCACCCAGACCGTGCAGCTCGACACGATCGCGCCGACGGTCACGGGCTCGGTCACGACGACGACCGCCAACGGCTCGTACCCGGCAGGGACCGTGATCCCGATCACGGTCAACTTCAGCGAGAACGTCACCGTCACCGGCGCCCCGACCCTCGCCCTCAACACGACGCCCGCCGAGAGCGCCACCTATAGCTCCGGCTCCGGCGGCACGGCCCTGGTCTTCAACTACACCGTCCAGGCCGGCGACACCCAGGCCACCGCGCTCGACTATGTCGCAACCAGTTCGCTCGCACTCGCCGGCGGCACGATCAAGGACGTCGCCACCAACAACGCCACGCTCACCCTGCCGACCGTCCCCGGCGCCAACTCGCTCTCCGCCGCCAAGACGATCAAGATCGACACCACCGCACCGACGGTCACGGGCTCGGTCACGACGACGACGGCGAGCGGCTCGTACAAGACCGCCACGGTGATCCCGATCACGGTCAACTTCAGCGAGCCCGTCACCGTCACCGGCGCCCCGACCCTCGCCCTCAACACGACGCCCGCCAGGAGCGCCACCTACTCCTCCGGCTCCGGCGGCACGGCCCTGGTCTTCAACTACACCGTCCAGGCCGGCGACACCCAGGCCACCGCGCTCGACTACTTCAATACCAGCTCGCTCGCACTCGCCGGCGGCACGATCAAGGACGCCGCCACCAACGCTGCCACGCTGACACTCCCGACCGTCCCCGGCGCCAACTCACTCTCCGGTGCCAAGACGATCAAGATCGACACGACGCAGCCGACGGTCAGCTCGGTCAGTTCCACGGCGAGCGACGCCTCCTACAAGGCCGGCAGCGTCATTCCGATCACGGTCAACTTCAGCGAGCCCGTCAACGTCGCCGGCGGCACGCCGCAGCTGACGCTCAACACGACACCCACTGCGCGGGTCGTCAACTACTCGTCGGGCAGCGGCACCTCGACGCTGACCTTCAACTACACCGTGCAAGCGACCGACACCGCAGCCGACCTCGACTACGGCGCGACCACGTCGCTCGCACTCAACGGCGCCACGATCAGCGACCCGGCGACGAACAACGCCGTCCTGACGCTCGCCTCGCCCGGAGCGGCCGGCTCCCTGGGCAACGCGAAGAACATCGTCGTCGACACCACGGCTCCCACCGTTACCGGTGTGAGCGCGACGAACGCGAACGGCCCGTACACCACGGGCGCGGTCATCGGCGTGCAAGTCACGTTCAGCGAGCCGGTCAACGTGACGGGCACTCCGCAGCTGACGCTCAACACGACGCCGACCGCCAGGGTCGTCAACTACACGTCCGGCTCCGGCACGTCGACGCTCCTCTTCAACTACACGGTGCAGGCCGGCGATACGGCGGCGACGCTCGACTACAACGCAACCACCGCGCTCGCCTTGAACGCCGGCACGATCGGCGACCCCGCCACGAACGCTGCGACACTCACGCTCGCGACGCCGGGGACGGCAGGCTCGCTTGCAGCGAACAAGGCGATCAAGATCGACACGCTCGCTCCGACGGTCAGCAGCGTCACGTCGTCGACGGCGAACGGGGCCTACACGACCGCCGCCGTCGTCGCCGTCCAGGTGAACTTCAGCGAGGCCGTCTTCGTGACGGGGACCCCGCAACTGACGCTGAACACGACGCCGACCGCGCGCACCGCCGACTACGCCTCCGGCTCGGGAAGCTCGACGCTGACGTTCAACTACACGGTGCAGGCGACCGACACCGCGGCCGACCTCGACTACGCGGCCACCACATCTCTCGCGCTCAACGCCGGCACGATCAACGACGGCGCCAACGCCGCGACCCTGACGCTGGCCTCGCCGGGCGCGGCGGGCTCGCTCGGCAACGCGAAGAACATCGTCGTCGACACGACTGCGCCGACGGTCAGCTCGGTCACCTCGACCGCCGCCGACGGCGCCTACACGGCCGGCCAGACGATCCCGGTCACCGTCACCTTCAGCGAGCCTGTCAATGTGACCGGCACCCCGCAGCTGCAGCTGAACACCTCGCCGACCCTGCGCACGGTCGACTACGCCTCGGGCTCGGGCACCGCGACGCTCACCTTCAACTACGTCGTCCAGGCCACCGACACCGCGGCCGACCTCGACTACACCGGCGTCGGCGCCCTCACCCTCAACGGCGGCACGCTCAGCGACCCGGCCGGCAACGTCGCCGTGCGTGCGCTGGCGGCTCCGGGTGCGGCCGGCTCGCTCGGGAATGCAAAGAACATCGTCGTCGACACGACGGTGCCTACCGTCTTGGGCGTCAGCTCGAGCACCGCCAACGGCCCGTACAACGCGACCCAGACGATCGCGGTCACCGTCAGCTTCAGCGAACCGGTCACCGTCACCGGCACCCCGCAGCTCAGCCTCAACACCACCCCGACCTCGCGGGTCGCCAACTACGCCTCCGGCTCGGGCAGCTCCACGCTGACCTTCAACTACACCGTCCAGGCGACCGACACCGCCGCCGACCTCGACTACACGGCCACCACCGCGCTCACCCTCAACGGCGGCACGATCCTCGACGCCGCCGCCAATAGCGCCGTGCTGACGCTCGCCACCCCCGGCGCCTCCGGCTCGCTCGGCAACGCCAAGAGCATCGTCGTCGACACGACCGCGCCGACCGTCACCTCGGTCAGCGCCGCGACCTCGAACGGCGCCTACAACGCCGGCCAGACGATCCCGGTCACCGTCACGTTCAGCGAGCCGATCACCGCCACCGGCACCCCCCAGCTGACGCTCAACACCACGCCGACCGCCCGCACGGCCGACTACGCCTCCGGCACGGGCACCTCGACGCTCACCTTCAACTACACCGTCCAGGCCGGCGACACCGCAGCCGACCTCGACTACGCCGCCACCACCTCACTCGGCCTCAACGGCGGCACCCTCGCCGACCCAGCCGGAAACAACGCCGTGCGCACCCTCGCCACCCCCGGCGCGGCCGGCTCCCTCGGCGCGAGCAAGAACATCGTCATCGACACCACCGCGCCGACCGTCACGAGCGTCAGCTCCACCACCGCCAACGGCGCGTACAACGCCGGCCAGACGATCTCCGTCACCGTCAACTTCAGCGAGCCCGTCACGGTCGCCGGCACCCCGCAGCTGACGTTGAACACGACGCCGGCGGGCACCGCCGACTACGCCTTCGGGTCGGGCAGCTCCACGCTGACGTTCCAGTACACGGTGCAGGCCGGCGACACCTCCTCCGACCTCGACTACGCCGCGACGACCGCGCTGGCCCTCAACGCCGGGACGATCCAGGATCCGGCCGGCAACGCGGCGACGCTCACCCTCGCTGCCCCCGGCGCGGCCGGCTCGCTCGGCAGCGCCAAGAACATCGTCGTCGACACGACGGCGCCGACGGTGACCAACGTCACCTCGAGCACGACCGACGGCGCCTACACGACAGGATCGACGATCCACCTCACCGTGAGCTTCAGCGAGCCCGTCAGCGTCACCGGCACTCCGCAGCTGACGCTCAACACGACGCCGACCGCCCGGACCGCGAACTATGCCTCCGGCTCGGGCACCTCGACGCTCACCTTCGACTACACCGTCGCGGCCACCGACACCTCGGCCGACCTCGACTACGCGGCGACCACGTCGCTCGGCCTCAACGGCGGCGCAATCGCCGACCCGGCCGGCAACAACGCCGTCCGTACGCTCGCCACTCCCGGCGCCGCCGGCTCGCTCGCCGCGAACAAGAGCATCGTTGTCGACACGACCGCGCCGACCGTCACGGGCGCCAGCTCGAGCACCGCGAACGGCGCCTACAACGCCGGCCAGACGATCGCCGTCACTGTCAGCTTCAACGAACCGGTCACCGTCACCGGCACCCCGCAGCTCGCGCTGAGCACGACGCCGGCGCACACCGCCGACTACGCCTCCGGCTCGGGCAGCTCCACGCTGACCTTCGACTACACCGTCCAGGCCGGCGACACCTCCGCCGACCTCGACTACACGGCCACCACCGCGCTCGCGCTCAACGGCGGCACCATCGCCGACGCCGCGACGAACGCCGCGACCCTGACGCTCGCCGCCCCGGGAGCTGCCGGCTCGCTCGGAAACGCGAAAAACATCGTCGTCGACACGACCGCGCCGACCGTGAGCACGGTCAGCGCCACGACCGCCGACGGCGCCTTCAAGGCCGGCCAGACGATCCACGTGACGGTCGCTTTCAGCGAGCCGATCACCGTCACGGGCACCCCGCAGCTGACGCTGAACACCACGCCGACCGCCCGCACGGCCGACTACGCCTCCGGCACGGGCACCTCGACGCTCACGTTCGACTACCTCATCCAGGCCGGCGACACCGCTGCGAACCTCGACTACGCCGCCACCACCTCGCTCGGCCTCAACGGCGGCACGCTCGCCGACGCAGCCGGGAACAACGCCGTGCGCACGCTCGCCACCCCCGGCGTGGTCGGAAGCCTCGGCAGCGCGAAGAACATCGTCGTCGACACGACCGCGCCCGCGGTCACGGACGTCAGCTCGAGCACCGCCAACGGCGCCTACAACGCGGGCCAGACGATCGCCGTCACGGTCAACTTCAGCGAGCCCGTCACCGTCACCGGCACCCCGCAGCTCGCGCTGAGCACGACTCCGGGCCACACCGCGGACTACGCCTCCGGCTCGGGCAGCTCCACGCTGACCTTCGACTACACCGTCCAGGCCGGCGACACCTCCGCCGACCTCGACTACACGGCGACGACCGCGCTCGCGCTCAATAGCGGCACGATCGTCGACGCAGCCGCCAACGCGGCCACGCTGACGCTCGCCGCCCCGGGAGCTGCCGGCTCGCTCGGCAACGCGAAGAACATCGCGATCGACACGACCGCCCCGGCGGTGAGCTCGGTCAACTCCACCGCGACCAACGGCGCCTTCAAGGCCGGCCAGACGATCCCGGTCACCGTCACCTTCAGCGAGCCCGTCGTCGCGACCGGCACCCCCCAGCTCGCGCTGGGCACGGCGCCGGCCCGCACGGCCGACTACGCCTCCGGCTCGGGCACCTCGACGCTCACGTTCGACTACCTCGTCCAGGCCGGCGACACGGCCGCCCAGCTCGACTACGCGGCCACGACGTCGCTCGGCCTCAACGGCGGTACCCTCGCCGACCCCGCCGGCAACAACGCCGTCCGCACGCTCGCCACGCCGGGCGCCACCGACAGCCTCGGCGCGAACAAGAGCATCGTCGTCGACACCACCGCGCCGACCGTCAGCTCGGTGAGCTCGAGCACGGCCAACGGGCCGTACAGGGCCGGCCAGACGATCGCGGTCACGGTCACCCTGAGCGAGAACGCCACCGTCAGCGGTACCCCGCAGCTGACGCTGAACACGACCCCGACCTCCAGGGTCGCGAACTACGCGTCGGGCTCGGGCGGCAACGTGCTGACGTTCAACTACACCGTCCAGGCCGGCGACACCGCAGCCGATCTCGACTACACCGCGACCACCGCGCTCACCCTCAACGGCGGCACGATCCAGGACGCCGCCGCCAACGACACCACCCTGACTCTCGCCACCCCGGGAGCGGCGGGCTCGCTCGGCGCGAACAAGAACATCGTCGTCGACACGACCGCGCCGACCGTCGCGGGCGTCACCGCGAGCAACGCGAACGGCGCCTACAAGGCCGGCGTGACGATTCACGTCCAGGTCGCATTCGGCGAGCCCGTGGACGTCACCGGCACCCCGCAGCTGACGCTGAACACGACGCCGAGCCGGACCGCCGACTACGCCTCGGGCACGGGCACCTCGACGCTGACCTTCGACTACACGGTTCAGACGGGCGACACCGCCGCGGGCCTCGACTACGCCGCCACCGGCTCGCTCGGGCTGAACGGCAGCACGGTCAAGGACGCGGCCGGCAACGACGCGACGCTGACGCTCGCCGCTCCCGGCGCCGCCGGGTCGCTCGGCGCGAACAAGAGCATCGTCGTCGACACCACGGCTCCGACCAACGTCTTCTCGCTCACCAGCGTCGGCACCGTCGGCGGCCTTCCCGTCGCGTACTTCCCGGGCACCGGCTCCGTGATCTTCTACAACGGCTCGTTCGGAACCGGCGCGAAGAGCTTCACGCTGCGCACCGTCGTCACGGACGCGGGCTCGGGCGGCGCGTCTATCGCGACCTCGAGCTTCGCCGACGGCGGCTCGAACATGACGCACACGGACGCGACGACGACGAGCCCCGGCTCCGGCACGTTCGACACGAACGCCTTCACCTTCACGCCGACCACGAGCGGTGACGCCACCGTCGACGCGGGCACGACCGACGCCGCCGGCAACCAGAGCTCGACGACAAGCTTCACCGTGCGGAACGACACGACGGCCCCCGCGGGCGGCGCGATCTCGGTCGGCGGCTTCTCGAGCACGCTCGCCGTCTCGCCGAACGTGACCTCGCTCTTCGCGGAGACCGCGACCTCGACCGCCTCCGGCCTCGCCGGCACGGGCGGCAACGCACTCGTCCGCACCCAGGCGTCGCCGTCGAGCGCCGGGGTCTGCCCGACCGCCGCGTCGATCACCGGCAACCCGACCACGATCGCCGGGAACGTCACGACAACCGGGACGATCGCGGACACGATCCCCGTCGACGGCCTCTGCTACGCGTACACGCTGACCGGCACCGACCACGTCGGAAACGCAGCGAGCACGACCGCGATCGTCCTCGTCGACACGACGGATCCGGGCGCGCCCGCCGCCTTCGCCTTCTCGAGCCTCACGCACGCCTACTGGCCGGGCATCGGGTCGGTCGTCTACTTCCAGGGCGGCGGCTCCGGCGGCTTCACCGTCGCCGCGAGCGGTGCGACCGACGCCGAGTCGGGCGTCGCCTCGTACGGCTACGGATCGCTCGGCGCCGACTGGTCGAACGTGAGCGGCATCTACAGCTTCACGAGCTCCGCTACCACGGGCGCCGGTTCCGTCACGGCGACGAACAACGCGGGCCTCACGGGTTCCGCCGCGAGCTTCACCGCCCAGGGCGACTTCAACGCGCCGTCCAGCTCGATCACCTGCAACACGGCGGCCTGCGCCGGCTGGTACACGAGCTCGCCCGTCGCCCTCGCGATCTCGACGGGCGGCGAGGCCGGCGCCTCCGGCGCGATGCGGATCGTCTACACGACCGACGGCAGCGACCCGACGATCGACGCCTCCGACGTCGTCACGAACGGCACCGAGGTCGCCGGCACGAGCGCGTCCTTCAACCTCGCCACCCTCGGCCAGACGACCGTCAAGTGGATCGCCGAGGACAACGTCGGCAACATCTCCACTGTCTCGAACCAGCTCGTTCGGCTCGACGACAGCCCGCCGTCAGCGCCGACCCTCGCGTACTCGTCGCCGACGAACGCCTACTACCCCGGCACCGGCTCGACGGTCTACTTCCAGACCGGCGCCACCGGCGGTTTCACCGTCACGGCGAGCGGCTCCGCGGACGGTGACTCCAGCATCGCGGGCTACACGTACCCGGCGCTCGGTACGGGCTGGTCGAACACGAGCGGCGCCTACAGCTTCGACGGCACGGCCGGAACACAGAGCGGCTCCGTCACGGCGCAAAACAACGCGGGCCTCTCGAGCACGGGCACGAGCTTCACGGCCCAGGCGGACGGCAGCGCGCCGACGAGCTCGGTCACCTGTAACACGGTCGCTTGCGCCTCGACCTGGTACACGAGCTCGCCCGTCACGTTCGCGATCGCCACCGGCGGCGAAACGACCGGCGCCGGCACGGAGCGCGTCGTCTACACGACCGACGGCAGCGACCCGACGATCAACGCCTCCGACGTCGTCACCAACGGCACCGCCGTCGCCGGCGCGAGCGCGTCCTTCAACATCACCACGCTCGGCCAGACGACGGTCAAGTGGATCGCCGAGGACAACGTCGGCAACGTCTCGACCGTCTCGAGCGAGCTCGTCAAGCTCGACACCTCCGCGCCGAGCGCGCCGACCGGCTTCGCCTTCTCGTCGCTCACTCACGCCTACTACCCGGGCAGCGGCTCGACCGTCTTCTTCCAGAGCGGCGGCAGCGGCGGCTTCACGGTGAGCGCGAGCGGCACGACCGACGGCGACTCGGGCGTCTCGTCGTACACGTACGGCGGCCTCGGGGGCGGCGGCTGGTCGACCAGCGGAGGCGACTACACCTTCACGAGCGCGGCGACATCCGACCAGAGCGGTGCGGTCACGGCGACGAACGGCGCCGGGCTGGTCGGGTCGAGCGCGAGCTTCACGGCGCAGGCCGACGGCTCTGCTCCAACGACCTCCGTCACCTGCAACACAGCGGCGTGCTCGGCCGGCTGGTACTCGGCGTCGCCGGTCACGGTCGACATCGCGGCCGCCGGCGAGACCGGCGCCTCGGGCGTGAAGCGAATCACGTACACCATCGACGGCAGCGACCCGATCTCGAGCGGCACGGCGACGACCGTCAACGCCGCCGCCGCGAGCGTCGACATCACCGCGCTCGGCACCACCACGGTCAACTGGATCGCGGAGGACAACGTCGGCAACGTCTCGACCGTCTCGAGCCAGGACGTCAAGCTCGACACCTCGGCGCCGAGCGCACCGACCGGCTTCGCCTTCTCCGGCCTGAGCCACGCCTACTACCCGAGCAGCGGCTCGACGATCTACTTCCAGGGCGGAGCAACCGGCGGCTTCACGGTCACCGCGAGCGGCTCGACAGACTCCGAGTCCGCCGTCTCCGGCTACACGTACCCGGCGCTCGGCACCGGCTGGTCGAACAGCGGCGGCGACTACACCTTCGACGGAACCGCGACGACCCAGAGTGGCTCGGTGCGCGGCCAGAACAACGCCGGCCTGTCCAGCACCGGCACGACGTTCACCACCCAGGGCGACTTCGCCGCGCCGAGCAGCTCCGACACCTGCAACGGCGGCGCGTGCTCCGCCGACTGGTACACGGCCTCCCCGGTCACCTTCGCGATCGCTACCGCGGGTGAGACCGGTGCGTCGGGCCAGAAGCGGATCGTCTACACGACCGACGGCAGCGACCCGACGATCGACGCCTCCGACGCTGTCACGAATGGCACCGCCGTCGCCGGGTCGAGCTTGTCCTTCGACATCACGACGCTCGGCCAGACGACCGTCAAGTGGATCGCGGAGGACAACGTCGGCAACGTCTCCTCCGTCTCGAGCGAGCTCGTCAAGCTCGACACCTCGGCCCCGAGCGCCCCGACCGGTTTCGCCTTCTCGGCCTTGGTCGGCGCGTACTACCCGGGCACCGGGTCGACGGTCTTCTTCCCCGCCGGGACGGCCGGCAGCTTCCACGTCGCCGCGAGCGGCGCGACCGACGCGCAGTCCGGCATCGCCTCCTACACCTACCCGGCGCTCGGCGCCGGCTGGTCGAACACGACCGGCGGCTCCTACACCTTCGACACGTCGGCCGCGACGCAGAGCGGCTCGATCACGGCGGAGAACGGCGCGGGCCTTGACGGGTCGGGCGCGACGTTCACGGCCGAGGCCGACGGTGCCGCGCCGACGAGCTCGCTCACCTGCAACGGCAGCGCCTGCGCAGGCGGCTGGACGAACTCGACCCCGGTCAACGCGGAGATCGACGGAGCTGACGGCTCCGGCTCCGGCGTCGCAAACATCACGTACACGACCGACGGGACCGACCCGACGACGAGCGGCACGGCCACCTCGGTGAACGCCGCGACGGCGAGCTTCCAGATCTCGTCGTCCCAGACCGTAAAGTGGTTCGCGACCGACCAGGTCAGCAACGCCTCCATCACCCAGTCGGTGACGATCCAGATCGACACGACGCCGCCGTCGGCTCCGACCGCGTTCTCGTTCTCTGCGCTGACGAACGCGTCTTACCCCGGCACCGGCTCGACCGTCTACTTCAAGGACGGCGGCGCCGGCGGCTTCACCGTCACGGGAAGCGGCGCAACCGACGGCGAGTCCGGCATCGGCGGCTACACGTACCCGGCCCTCGGCAGCGGCTGGTCGAACACGAACGGCGTCTACACCTTCGACAGCTCCGCCGGCACACAGAGCGGTTCCGTCATCGCGCAGGACACCGCCGGCAACTCGGGCTCCGGCACAAGCTTCACCGCGCAGACCGACGGCACGGCGCCGACGAGCTCGCTCAGCTGCAACGGCAGCGCCTGCGCAGGCGGCTGGACGAACTCAAGCCCGGTCAACGCACAGATCGACGCGTCTGACGGCTCGAGCTCCGCCGGCGTCGCGAGCATCACGTACACGACGGACGGCAGCGATCCGACGGCGAGTGGCACGGCAACGACCGTGAGCGCCGCGACGGCGAGCTTCCAGGTGGCCTCGTCCCAGACCGTGAAGTGGTTCGCGACCGACAAGGTCGGCAACGCCTCCACCACCCAGTCGACGACGATCCAGATCGACACGACCGCGCCGACGGCTCCGTCGCTCGCCTTCTCCAACTTCACGAACGCCTACTACCCGGGCCTCGGCTCGACCGTCTTCTTCCAGGGTGGCACGGGCGGCTTCACGGTCACGGCGAGCGGCTCGACCGACGGTGAGTCGGGCGTCGCAGGCTACACCTATCCGGCGCTCGGCACCGGCTGGACGCACACCGGCGGCGACTACAGCTTCGACGGCACAGCGGCAACCCAGACTGGCGGCGTGACCGCGCAGAACAACGCCTCGCTCTCCAGCAGCGCGACGAGCTTCACCGCCCAGGCCGACGCCAGCGCACCAACCAGCACGATCAGCTGCAACAGCGCCGCCTGCTCGGCAGGCTGGTACACGAGCTCCCCGGTGGCGATCTCGATCGACACGGCGGGCGAGACCGGAGCCTCCGGCGTCAAGCAGATCACCTACACCACCGACGGCAGCGACCCGACCTCGAGCGGCACCGCAACCACCGTCAACGCCGCCACCGCCAACTTCAACATCACGGCGCTCGGCATGACGACGATCAATTGGGTCGCCGAAGACAACGTCGGCAACATCACCGCCGTCGGCTCGAAGAACGTCCAGCTCGACACGTCCGCCCCGTCGGCTCCGAGCCTTACCTACGCGTCGCCGACGCATGCGTACTACCCGGGCACGGGCTCGACGGTGTACTTCCAGAGCGGCGTGACGGGCGGCTTTACGGTCACGGGCAGCGGCTCGGCCGACGCCGACTCCGGCATCGCGGGCTACACCTATCCGGCGCTCGGGGTCGGCTGGTCGAACACGGCCGGCGCCTACAGCTTCGATGCGACCGCCGGAACCGACTCGGGCCCCGTCACCGCGCAGAACAACGCCGGCCTCTCGAGCTCCGGCACGAGCTTCACGGCCGAGGCCGACGGCGCCGCTCCGACGAGCACCGTCCAGTGCAACACGGCCGCCTGCTCTACCGGCTGGTACACGGCCTCGCCCGTCGCGGTCGACATCGCAGCCGCCGGCGAGACGAGCCACTCGGGCGTCAGGCGCATCGTCTACACGACCGACGTCTCCGCGCCGACGATCAACGCCTCCGACGTCGTCACGAACGGCACGGCAGTCGCCGGTAACACCGCAAGCTTCAACGCCACTGCGCTCGGCCAGACGACGGTCAAGTGGATCACCGA
Organism: Gaiellaceae bacterium; assembly: GCA_036564885.1. Taxonomy (GTDB): domain Bacteria; phylum Actinomycetota; class Thermoleophilia; order Gaiellales; family Gaiellaceae; genus Palsa-739. The sequence goes on from DATCOE010000161.1 coordinate 12,242, forward strand.
GGACAACGTCGGCAACATCTCGACCGTCTCGAGCCAGCTCGTGCAGCTCGACACCTCGCCCCCAACGGCGCCGACGACCTTCTCGGTCACGTCGCCCACCGAGGCGTACTACCCTGGCACGGGCACGAAGGTCTTCTTCAAGGACGGCGGCACGGGCGGCTTCACCCTCGCCGCGAGCGGCGCCGACGACGCAGAGTCCGCCGTCTCCGGCTACACCTACCCGTCGCTCGGCAGCGGCTGGTCGAACTCCGGTGGCGCCTACACGTTCACGAGCTCCGCCGGAACGCAGAGCGGCAACGTCACGGCGCAGAACGGCGCCGGCCTGTCGAGCTCCGGCACGACCTTCACGGCCGAGGCCGACGGCACGGCGCCGACCAGCTCCGTGCTCTGCAACACCGCCGCCTGCCTGGCCGGCTGGTACTCCGCCTCCCCCGTCACGGTCGACATCGCGGTCGCCGGTGAAGGCAGCGGCTCAGGCGTCAAGCAGATCACCTACACCAGAGACGGCAGCGACCCGACCTCCAGCGGCACCGCGACCACCGTCGCCGGCAACGCGGCCAGCCTGAACGTCACCGCGCTCGGCACGACCACGGTCAAGTGGGTCGCCGAGGACAACGTCGGCAACGTCTCCACCGTCTCCAGCCAGGACGTCCAGCTCGACACCACTGCCCCGTCGGCGCCGACCGGCTTCGCCTTCTCCGCGCTCACGAACGCCTATTACCCCGGTACCGGCTCGGTCGTCTTCTTCCAGGGCAACGCGACCGGCGCCTTCACAATCGCCGCAAGCGGCTCGACCGACGCCGAGTCCGCCGTCTCCGGCTACACCTACCCGGCGCTCGGTACCGGCTTCGCGCACACCGCCGGCGACTACACCTTCGACGCGACGGCAACCACGCAGAGCGGCAACGTCCACGCCCAGAACAACGCAAGCCTCTCGAGCTCCGGCACGAGCTTCACCGCCCAGGGCGACTTCAACGCCCCGACCAGCTCCATCCAGTGCAACACGACCACCTGCTCGGCCGACTGGTACACGACCTCGCCCGTCACCGTCGACATCTCCACCGGCGGCGAGACCGGCGCGTCGGGCGTCAAGCGGATCAAGTACACGACCGACGGGAGCGACCCCACGTCGAGCGGCACCGCGACGACCGTCAACGCCGCAACCGCAACCTTTGGCGTCACAACCCTCGGCACGACCACCGTCAAGTGGATCACCGAGGACAACGTCGGCAACATCTCCACCGTCTCCAGCCAGGACGTCGAGCTCGACACCACCGCCCCCTCGGCACCGACGAACTTCAGCTTCTCGGCGCTCACCAACACCTACTACCCCGGCACCGGCACCAAGGTCTTCATCCAGACCGGCGCCGGCGGCGGCTTCACCGCGACCGCGAGCGGCTCGACCGACGCGCAGTCCGGCGTCACCGGCTACACCTACCCGACGCTCGGCACCGGCTTCTCGCACACCGCCGGCGCCTACACGTTCACCGGCTCCGCCACCACGCAAAGCGGCTCGGTCACCGCCACGAACGGCGCGGGCCTCACCGGCTCCGGCACGAGCTTCACCACCGAGACCGACGGTACGCCGGCGAGCAGCTCGCTCACCTGCGACGGCAGCCCGTGTCCCGGCGGCTGGGTCAACACCTCGCCGATGACGGCCGGGATCGCAGGCAGCGACGGCACGGGCTCCGGCATCGGCAGCATCACCTACACGACCGACGGCAGCGACCCGGTGTCGAGCGGCACGGCGACGACGGTGAACAGCACGACCGCGTCGTTCCAGGTCTCGTCCGCCCAGACGGTCAAGTGGTTCACGATCGACAACGTCGGCAACGTCTCGACGACGCAGTCGGTCGACATCCAGGTCGACACGACCGGGCCGACGGCGCCGACGGCCTTCGCCTACTCGGGCCTGACGCAGGCGTACTATCCGGGCACCGGCTCGACGGTCTACTTCCGCGACGGCGGCACGGGCGGCTTCACCGCCACCGCAAGCGGCTCGACCGACACCCAGTCCGGCGTCGCGGGCTACGACTACCCGGCCCTCGGCGGGGGCGGCTGGTCGCACACCGGCAACGACTACACCTTCACGAGCTCCGCCACGACGCAGAGCGGCTCCGTCACGGCCCACGACGCCGCCGGCAACACCGGCAGCGGCACGAGCTTCACGGCGCAGTCCGACGGCACCGCGCCGACGAGCTCCGTCCAGTGCAACAGCGCGGCCTGCTCGGCCGGCTGGTACGGCGCCTCCCCCGTCACCGTCGCGATCGGCGCGGCCGACGGCGGCGCCGGTGTGAAGCGGGTCAAGGTCACGACCGACGGCAGCGACCCGACGACGAGCGGCACGGCGACGACGTTCAACGCCGCGAGCGCGAGCGTTGACGTCTCGGCCGACGGCACCACGACGGTCAAGTGGGTCGCCGAGGACAACGTCGGCAACGTCTCCAGCATCTCGAGCCAGGTCGTCGAGCTCGACACGAGCGCGCCGAGCGCACCGAGCCTCGCCTTCTCGGCGCCCGACAAGGCGTACTGGCCCGGCGCAGGCACGACGATCTACTTCCAGGGCGGCGCCGCCGGTAGCTTCACCGTCACGGCGAGCGGCTCGGCCGACGCGCACTCCGGCGTCGCCGGCTACACCTACCCGGCGCTCGGCACCGGCTTCTCGCACACCGCCGGCGCGTATGGCTTCACGAGTGGGGCAGCTACACAGAGCGGCGACGTCACCGCGCAGAACGGTGCCGGCCTCTCGAGCTCCGGCACGAGCTTCACCGCGCAGATCGACTCGGCCGCGCCGACCAGCTCGATCCAGTGCAACACGGCCGCCTGCTCGGCCGGTTGGTACACGGTCTCCCCCGTCTCGATCGCGATCGGCGCGACCGACGGCGGCGCCGACGTCAAGCGGATCACCTACACCACCGACGGAACCAACCCGACCTCGAGCGGCACCGCAACAACCGTCAACGCCGCCAACACGAGCTTCAACGTGACGGCGCTCGGCACAACGACGATCAAGTGGATCGCCGAGGACAACGTCGGCAACATCTCAAGCGTCTCCAGCCAGGACGTCCAACTCGACACGACCGCCCCGTCGGCGCCGACGAGCTTCTCGTTCTCGTCGCTCGGCAGCGCGTACTACCCGGGCACAGGCTCGACCGTCTACTTCCAGGGCGGCGGCGCGGGCGGCTTCACCGTCAGCGCGGGCGGCGCCACTGACGGCGAGTCCGGCATCGGGGGCTACACCTACCCGGCGCTCGGCACCGGCTGGTCGAACGCGAACGGCGCCTACAACTTCGACGCAACGGCTGCGACGCAGACCGGCGGCGTCACCGCACAGAACAGCGCCGGGCTCTCCGGTTCGAGCGCGAGCTTCACCGCACAGTCCGACGCGGCCGCGCCGACGAGCTCCGTCCAGTGCAACACGGCCGCTTGCTCGGCGAGTTGGTACACGAGCTCGCCCGTCGCGATCGCGATCGACGCGGCCGACGGCGGCTCGGGCGTCAAGCGGATCAAGTACACGACCGACGGCACCGACCCCGCAACGAGCGGTACGGCGGCGACAGTCAACGCCGCGACGGCGAGCTTCAACGTGACGACGCTCGGCACGACCGCGATCGAGTGGGTCGCCGAGGACAACGTCGGCAACGTCTCCGGCGTCTCGACGCAGACCGTCAAGCTCGACACGAGCGCGCCGAGCGCGCCCAGCCTCGCCTTCTCGGGCTTCAGCAGCGCCTACTACCCGGGCGCCGGCTCCACCGTCTACTTCCAGGGCACCGGCTCGGGCGGCTTCACCGTCGCTGCGAGCGGCTCGACCGACGTGCAGTCGAGCGTCTCGGGGTACACGTACCCGAGCCTCGGCACCGGCTGGTTGCACACCGGCGGCGACTACACCTTCACGGGGGCGGCAGCAACACAGAGCGGCGATGTCACCGCTCAGAACGGTGCCGGCCTCTCGAGCACCGCCACGAGCTTCACCGCGCAGCTCGACTCGGCCGCGCCGACCAGCTCGATCCAGTGCAACACGGCCGCCTGCTCGGCCGGCTGGTACACGAGCTCCCCCGTCTCGATCGCGATCGGCGCGACCGACGGCGGCGCCGACGTCAAGCGGATCAAGTACACGACCGACGGCAGTAACCCGACTTCGAGCGGCACCGCAACGACCGTCAACGCCGCCAACGCGAGCTTCAACGTGACGGCGCTCGGCACGACCACGATCAAGTGGATCGGCGAGGACAACGTCGGCAACATCTCAAGCGTCTCCAGCCAGGACGTCCAACTCGACACGACCGCCCCGTCCGCGCCGACCGGCTTCGCCTTCTCGGCGACGACGAACGCGTATTACCCCGGCACGGGCACGCAGGTCTTCTTCCAGGGCGGCGCGGCCGGCGGCTTCACGATCGCCGCGAGCGGCTCCGCGGACGCGCAGTCCACCGTCGCCGGCTACACCTACCCGGCGCTCGGCACCGGCTGGTCGCACACCGCCGGCGACTACACCTTCACGAGTGGAGCTGCGACACAGAGCGGCGACGTCAGCGCGCAGAACGGCGCGGGCCTCTCGAGCGCCGGTACGACCTTCACCGCGCAGGCTGACTCGACGGCACCGACCAGCACGATCGACTGCAACACGGCCGCCTGCTCGCCCGGCTGGTACACGAGCGCGCCGGTCGCGATCGCGATCTCGGCCGCAGGCGAGACCGGTGAGTCCGGCGTCAAGCGCATCAAGTACACGACCGACGGAACCGACCCCGCAACGAGCGGCACTGCGACGACCGTCAACGCTGCGACCGCGAGCTTCAACCTGACGACCCTCGGCACGACGACGATCAAGTGGGTCGCCGAGGACAACGTCGGCAACATCTCCACTGTCTCCAGCCAGGACGTCGAGCTCGACACGACCGCCGCGTCGGCCCCGACGAGCTTCTCCTTCTCGTCGCTCAGCAGCGCCTACTACCCGGGCGCGGGCGCGACGGTCTACTTCGACAAGGGCCAGGCCGGCGGCTTCACCGTCACGGGCAGCGGGTCGACGGACGGCGAGTCGGGTATCGCCGGCTACACGTACGGCACGCTCGGCAGCGGCTGGTCGAACGCGAACGGCGCGTACAGCTTCGACAGCGGCGCCGACACGGACACCGGCTCGGTCACCGCCCACAACGGCGCGGGCCTGACGGGTGCCGGCACGAGCTTCATCGCGCACGCTGACGCGGTGGCACCGACGAGCACGATCACCTGCGGCGGCGCCTCGTGCGCGGCAGGCTGGACGAACGTTGTGCCGGTCAACATCGACATCACGGGCGACGACGGCACCGGCTCGGGCGTCAAGCACATCACGTACACGACCGACGGCACCGACCCGGCGACGAGCGGCACCGCGACGACCGTGAACGCCGCCATCGCGTCCTTCCAGCTCTCTTCACCGCAGACGATCAAGTGGATCGCCGTCGACAACCTCGACCACACGTCGTCGGTCCAGTCGATCACGATTCAGGTCGACAGCAGCGCCCCGTCGGCGCCGAGCAGCCTCGTCTTCTCGGCCGCGACGCAGGCCTACTGGCCCGGCAGCGGCACGACCGTCTTCTTCAAGACCGGCGCCACGGGCGGCTTCACCGTCACTGCGAGCGGCGCGACGGACGCCCAGTCCGGGATTGCCGGCTACACGTACCCTGCCCTGGGCGGCGGCGGCTGGACGCACACCGGCGGCGACTACACCTTCGACGCAACGGCAACGACGCAGACCGGCTCGGCCTACGCGCAGAACAACGCGAGCCTGACGAGCGCATCGGGTGCGAGCTTCACCGCCGAGGCCGACGGCACGGCGCCGACCAGCTCGATCGAGTGCAACACAGCGGCCTGCTCGGGTAGCTGGTACACGACCTCGCCCGTCGCGGTCGCCATCTCGACTGCCGGCGAGAGCGGCGCGTCCGGTGTCAAGCGGATCACGTACACCACCGACGGAACCAACCCGACCTCGAGCGGCACCGCAACAACCATCAACGCCGCGAGCGCGAGCTTCAACGTCACCGCCCTCGGCGCGACGACGATCAAGTGGATCGCCGAGGACAACGTCGGCAACGTCTCGACGCCGCAGGCGCAGACGGTGCAGCTCGACACGAGCGCGCCCAACGCGCCCACGCTTGCGTTCTCCGGCTTCAGCCACGCGTACTACTCGGGCAGCGGCGCCACGGTGTTCTTCCAGGGCGGCGGCTCGGGCGGCTTCACCGTCGACGCGAGCGGCTCAACCGACGCCGATTCCGGTCTGACCGGCTACACGTATCCGTCGCTCGGCAGCGGCTGGTCGAACACCGGTGGCGCGTACACCTTCTCGAGCAGCTCAGCAACGCAGAGCGGCTCGATCACGGCGCAGAACGCCGCCGGCCTCTCGAGCTCCGGCGTGGGCTTCACCGCCCAGGCCGACTCGAGTACGCCGACGGCCGCTGTCACCTGCAACACCTTCGCGTGCTCGGCCGGCTGGTACGTCACCTCCCCGGTCGCGGTCTCGATCACCACCGGCGGCGAGTCCGGCGCATCAGGCACCAGGCGGATCGTCTACACGACCGACGGCACCGACCCGACGATCGACGGCAGTGACGTCGTCACCGCAGGCACCGGCGTTGCGGGTGCGACCGCCTCCTTCAACATCTCGGCACAGGGCACGACGACGGTCAAGTGGATCGCGGAGGACAACGTCGGCAATATCACCGCCGTCGGCTCGAAGACTGTCCAGATCGACACAATCGCGCCCGCCACGACGATCGGTCCCACCGAGCCGAGCGATCCGAGCTCTAACGCGACCCCGACCTTCGACTTCTCGTCCAGCGAGGCCAGCACGTTCGAGTGCTCGGTCGACGGCGGGGCCTACAGCCTCTGCCTCTCTTCGCTGACTCTGCCGACGCTCGGCCAGGGCCCGCACACGTTTGACGTCCGCGCGACCGACGTCGCGGGGAACACCGACGCGACCCCGGCGACGTACGCCTGGACGCTCGACACTGTCCCGCCGGCGGCGACCATGACCAGTCCCGGCGCGCACGTCAGCGGCACGATCTCGCTCACGTCCACCTCGACCGACGTCGGCGGCACCGGCATCGCGAGCGTCACCTTCGAGTATTCGCTCGACGGCAACACGTGGACGCCTATTTCCACGCTGCCCTGGAACACGAAGACCGGACCTGACGCAGTGGCGGACAATCTTTACGACCTACACGTCGTAGCCGTCGACAACGCCGGCAACAGCGCAACGTCCGGCGTCACCAACGTCCGCGTCGACAACACGCCGCCGGGCGTCACGATCACCAGCCCGGTCTCGAGCGGCGATCTCGCCAACACGGTGACGCTCACCGCACTGACGCCCGATGCCGACCCGACTCCGGCGATCGTCTGGCAGGTCGCGCCGCACGGCACGGCCACCTGGACAGTCGTTCCCGCCGTCTGGAACACGAAGACCGGACCTGACGCGGTCGCCGACGGCCACTACGACGTCAAGGCGACGGCGACCGACTGGGCGGGCAACGTCGATAGCGCCACGGTGACCGACGTCACGGTCGACAACCGCGCGCCGAACGTCGCGATGACCGTCCCGGCCGACAGCAGCTATGTCAACGCCGCCTCGACCAACCCGTTCACCGTCAACGCGACAGCGGATGACAACGGCACCGGCGTCCAGCAGGTCGTGTTCTCGAGCTGTACGACGGCCGACTGCACCGTCAGCACCGTCACGAGCATCGGCACCGACACGACAGGCTCCGCCGGCACCTACGGCGCGAATTGGCCGCTGCCGGCGAACGGCAACTACTGGATCCGCGCGGTCGCGACCGACAACGTCGGTCACGCGCGCACCTCGATCAACGCCGTCACCGTCGACCGGACGCTGCCGGACACGAACCTGCTGACAAAGCCGGGCGACCCGTCGAACCTCACGCACCCGGCCTTCACGTTCTCGGCGAGCGAGGCAACCCAGAGCTTCGAGTGCAACCTCGACTCGAGCAGCTGGACGACCTGCGCCAGCCCGTACTCGCTGGCCTCGACACCGGCCGACGGCCAGCACACGCTCGAGATCCGCGCGATCGACCTCGCCGGCAACGTCGACTCGTCCCCGGCGAGCTGGACGTGGCACGAGGATCGCACCGCCCCGACCGCCACGCTGACCGATCCGGCCGCGACAAATGCGGCGCGCGCGATCCGCGGCACGGTCACGCTCGGCTCGACGACGAACGACCCGACGACGAACGGCTACGCCTCGGGCGTCGACAACGCGACCTTGACCTACGAGTACTCGAGCGACGGCACCACCTGGGCGCCGATCGCCACACCGACCCTCTGGGATACGACGCTGGTTACCGACGGCGTCTACCAGATGCACGTTCTGATCACCGACCACGCCGGCAACGGGACGACGTCGGCCACGGTCGGGAGCGTGAAGATCGACAACACGCCGCCCGTCACGGCGCAGGACGACCCCGGCCAGTACCTGCACAACACGATCTCCCTCACCGGTACCGCCGCCGATCCGACCGACCCGCAGAGCGTCGCCGGCTCGGGCGTCGATCACGTCGACTTCCAGATCTCCCCCGCCGGCGCGGGCACCTGGACGACGGTCGGCACCGACACCACCGAGCCGTACGCGGCGAGCTTTAACACGACGACCCTCGCCGACGGCCACTACGACTTCCGCACCGTCGCCTACGACGTCGCCGGCAACCAGACGAACGCGACCTCGGTCGACAACCGCCTGATCGACAACACGGCGCCGGTCGCCCAGATCGTCGACCCGGGCGCCAACCTGCACGCCACCGTGAACCTCGCGACGGACCCGGCCGGGACGAACGATCCTGGCGGCGTGAACGCCTCCGGCATCGTAGCGACGACGTTCGAGATCTCCGGTGACGGCGGGGCCACCTGGCAGCCGGCCTCGGCCACCTGGAACACGACGGGCGTCGCCGACGGCCTGTACGACATCCGCGTGACCGTGCGCGACGCCGCCGGCAACGACAGCACCCCGAGTGTCGTCAGCTCGCGCCGCGTCGACAACACGAAGCCCGTCACGACCGCCTCCGGCGTTCCGTCTGGTTTCGCTGCGAGCGACGTCACCGTCACGCTCAACCCGAGCGACGGCGGATCGGGCGTCACGGACACGCTTTATCAGGTCGACGGCGGCGCCGTGCAGCACGGCACCTCCGTCCTCGTCCCCGCCCCGTCGAACGGCTCGAACGACGGCTCGCACACGATCAGCTTCCAGTCCGTCGACGGCGCCGGGAACATCGAGGACCAACACTCCGTGAGCGTGCACATCGACGCGACGCCGCCGGCCTGCCCGACCTGCTCGGCCTCCGACTACGTCTCCGGCACCGTGTCGCTGAGGGCGACCCCGAGCGACAGCGGCGCAGGCGTCAAGTCGGTCGCCTTCGAGTACCTCGTCGGTGCCGTCTGGACGCCGATCGGCACCGACACCACCGGTACCGCCGGCGTCTACTCCGCCTCCTGGACCACGACGGCGGTCGGTGACGGCGCGTATCACCTGCGCGCGTTGATCACCGACCTGGTGCTGAACGTCTCCACGATCGACCTCCATCCGGGCGGCGCGGGCGTGGTCGTCGTCGACAACACCGCCCCGAGCGCGGCCGTCGGCGCACCGAGCGCGGGTACCTTCGTCAGCGGCACGGGCGTGACGATCTCGGCGACCTCCGGCGACGCCAACCCGCTGACCTACGCCTTCCTTGTCAACGGCTCCGTGATCGCGAGCGGCAGCTCGACGAGCACCACGTGGAACTCCACCACCGTCGCCGACGGCCCAGTGCAGCTCACGGTGCGCGCCACCGACCCGGCCGGCAACACGACGACCTCTGCCGCCGTGACGGTCACCGTCGACAACCAATCTCCGACCCCGACGGTGAACGATCCGGGCGAGGCGATCTCCGGTTCGCCGACGATCTCGGCGACCACCGACGCCGACACCGTGACGGTCGAGTTCCAGCGGCGCGCGCAGGGCTCCGGCACGTGGATCTCGATCGCTACGGTTCCACCGCCCTTCCAGACCGCATTCGCGACGGGCGGCCTCACCGACGGTACGTATGAGCTCCAAGCAATCGCGACGGACGGCTCCGGACACACCGGCACCAGCGCAGTCCGCACGGTCGTCGTCGACAACACGCTGCCGACCGGCTCGATCGTCCAGCCGAACGCCGGCAACACGATCGGCGGCCCGAGCTCGCAGCTCCATGCGACCGCGAGCGACCCGTCCGGCTCGGGCGTGCGGAGTGTCGAGTTCCAGTACACGCTCTCCGGCACCAACGGCTGGACGTCGATCGCCACCGTCACCGGCACGCCGTACAACGCGACGTGGGACGCGACGGCGGTGCCGACGAACGATTACGACCTGCGTATCCGTGTCGCGGACAACGCAGGCAACGTGCGCACGACGACACCGATCACGGTGCACATCGACTCGACCGCTCCGACGGTCACGCTCGCCAACCCGGGCGCGAACCTCTCCGGCACGGTCGGGCTGACCGCGACGACAGTCGGCCCTGACGCAGTCAGCGTCTCGTTCGAGGTGAGCCCGGCCGGCGCCAACACGTGGCAGACGATCTCGACCGACAACGCCTCCCCGTGGACGGCGAGCTTCGACACGCACACCGTCGCTGACGGCCTCTACGACATCCGCGCAAAGGCTGTCGACGCGCTCGGCAACGTCGGCTCCTCCCTCCGTACCGGCATCCGGATCGACAACACGGCGCCGAGCATCACGGCTGCATCGCCGGCGGACGGCTCGGTCGTCGCCTCTGCCAGCTCGATCGTGCTCGACGCGAGCGAGATCGCCACACTGAGCAGCATCACGCTGGACGGCCTTGCGACCGTTGCACCGACGATCACCGGTACGCACGCCGACTTCGCCACCGGCGCCCTCTCCGACGGCCCGCACACGCTCAGCGGCACCCTGACCGATGCTTCGGGCAAGACGTCGTCCCTGCTCCTCCACTTCACGATCTACTCGGCAGGCAGCTCCACGACAATCCCGTACGTCGAGAAGAACACGAGCCTGACGAACGAAACGACCCTGACGGCGCCGGGCGGCGGCACGAGCGTCACGATGCCGTCGAACGCCTGGTCGCCGACCATGAACCCGGGCGACTGGCTCGTCCTGAAGATCGAGCCGAGGGTTCCGACTTCCCTCTCCTCGACGCTGCCGATCCAGTCCCTGGTCGACGTGAGCGCGCGCTGGGCGATGGCCGGCGGCGAAATGCACCAGTTCGGAAACCCGCTCGAGATCGCCCTTGCCAACGGCCAGGGCAACGTCCCCGCAACGTTCGAAGGCTCGTCGTGGCGCCTGCTGCGCGCCGTGCCGACCGCCGGCCAGCTGCCCGCTGACTGGAGCGACGGCTACTGGCGCGAGGACGGGACCGTCCACGTGCTCACGCGCCACCTCACGCTGTTCGCGCTCGTCAAGGATCAAACCCCGCCCGGCGCGCCGACGAACCTCAACGCGACCGTCAACGACGGCACGTTCACGCTGCGCTGGGACCCGAGCGTCCAGGAGGGCAAGGAGATCGCGAACTTCGTGCTCTTCGCCGACGACCAGCCGATCCAGAACCTCGGGGCGACCCAGCTCGAGTACGCCGTCGGACCGTTCGACCCGGCGGACACCCGCTCCTTCTCGATCGTCGAGATCGACACCTCCGGTAACGTCAGCGTCCACAGCACGGCGATCAAGGTCGTGCCCCAGCTCGCCGGGATGTCGCTCGACGATGCCCGCACCGCGCTGACCGCCAAGGGCTTCGGCGTCGGCGACATCACCGTGGTCGACTCGCAGACCCCGGCCGGGACGATCGTCGGCCCGGCGATCCCGGTCACCGCCCCCGTCGGCTCCGTGCTGCCGCTCCAGGTCTCGGCCGGCCCGGGCCAGCCCGCGACGAAGTTCGTCTTCTCCGTCGTCGGCACGAAGCGCCTCGTGCTCGCACAACGCAGGTACATCGGCGTCCATCTCTCCGCTACCCGTGCGACGACGCTCAGCGCGACGCTCGTCAACAGCCGGGGCGCGCGTGTCCACACGTGGCACGTGAACGCGAGGGCCGGCATCTCGATTGCGAAGCTCGCGCTTCCGAAGTCGTTGCGCAAGCCAGGCCGCTACGTGCTTCTGTGGACTGCCACGTCCGGTGGCGACGTCGCGCGGAAGTCGATGGTCGTGCAGATCCTGCGTTCCGCGAAGAGCGCAGCGGCCGAGGCTCGCAAGAGCAAGAAGAAGGACGTCGTGCTCGCCGGCGCCGGCCTGCCGAAGCAGCTGCCGAGGGTGCCGAAGCAGCGGGGCACCCGGTTCGTGGCCGCCACCGGCGACTCGGCCTTCGCGCTCACCGGCGATTGGAAGCGCAACGTCCAGGTGATCGTCGTCGACGCCGACCAGTACCCCCTGAGCCTCGTCCACAACCTCCGCACCGTCTTCCCGTCGACGTCGGTGAGGCTCGTCGTGCTCACGAACGATCCGAAGAAGCGAGTCCGCGCGATCGCCGCGGGCGCCACGATCGCTCTGCCGAAGCGGACGCCGAACCTGCAGCTCGCCAAGGTGGTCGCCGCGCTCAGCAGCCCGGCGCAGGCTCGCACGTCGAAGCGCTAGGCGGCGCCGGGTCTACGCGTCGCGCGTCGAGCCGGGCCGCCAGAGCGGCTCGTCATGGCCCGCCAGCGCGTTCGCGGCGCGCGAGAGGATGAAGAGCAGGTCGGAGACCCGGTTCAGGTAGACGAGTGCGAGCGGATTCACGTCGTGCGCGCCGGCGGCGGTGAACGCGGCGAGCTCGGCCCGGCGGCTCACCGCCCGCGCGACGTGCAGGCGCGCGGCGGCGTCCGTCCCACCCGGCAGGACGAAGCTCTTGAGCTCCGGCAGGGTCTCGTTGTGCTCGTCGCAGAGGCGCTCGAGCCCGTCGATCATCGGCTGCGTGACGCGGAGGCGCTCGCCGGGCGAGGTGAAGGGAACGGAGAGATCGGCCCCGACGTCGAACAGCTCGTTCTGGACGCGCTCGAGCACGGGCCGCAGCATCCCGGGGAGGTCGGCCGCCGCGAGGGCGAGCCCGAGCAGGGAGTTCAGCTCGTCGACGACGCCGTAGGCGGCGATCCGCAGGTCGAGCTTCGGTGCCCGCGAGCCGTCACCGAGGCTCGTCTCGCCGTGGTCGCCGCCGCGCGTGTAGATCCTGGTCAGGCGAACGGGCTCATTCCTATCGCGAGGCACCGCCGTAGCGTACGCGGACGACCCGACGGCTCACGCGCACTGTCCCGGGCAGTCACGTCTGGTGACAGTCACGAGCCGTGGCCTTTCGGGCCCCTGTTCGGCCGAAGCTCGTGGAGGACAGCGGCAGGGCGGGCTGACCTTTCCGAAGGCCCGTGTCCAACGCAGGCACGCCTGGTGACAGTCACGAGCCGTGTCTGTTCGAGACGAATGGCCGCCGTTGCGCCGGGCGGCCGGGACTAGTCCTGCGCGAGCGTGCGCTGCGCGAGACCGAGGATCTCACGGGCGATCACGAGCCGCTGGATCTCGCTCGTGCCTTCGTAGATCTCGGTGACCTTCGCGTCGCGGTAGTAGCGCTCGACGGGGAACTCCTTCGTGTAGCCGTAACCGCCGAGGATCTGGATCGCCTCGCCGGTCTGGCGGCGAGCCATCTCCGACGCGAAGAGCTTCGCTTTGGCGCCCGCCTCGGTATGCGGCTCGCCCTTCTCCTTCAGCCACGCCGCCCGGTAGACGAGCAGGCGGGCTGCGTCGATCTGCGTCGACATGTCGGCGAGCTTCTGCTGGATCGCCTGGAACTCGGCGATTGCCCTGCCGAACGCGTGTCGCTCCTTCGCGTACTCGCGCGCGACGTCGTACGCGGCCTGGGCGATGCCCACCGCCTGCGCGGCGATCCCGATGCGGCCGCCGTCGAGCGTGCCCATCGCCACGTGGAAGCCCTTGCCCTCCTCGTGCAGCAGCCGATCGCGCCCGACGAGCGCTCCTTCGACGACGAGGTCGTTCGTCACGGACGAGTTCAGTCCGAGCTTCTCCTCGTCGCGCGTGATGCGCACGTGCTCGGCGTCGAGAATGAACGCGCTGACGCCGCGCGCGCCGGGCCGCTCCTGGTCCGTGCGCGCGAAGAGCAGGAACGTGCCGGCGTGGCGGCCGTTCGTGATCCACTGCTTCGCACCGGTGATCCGCCAGCCGTCGCCTTCCGCGTCGGCCCGCGTCCGCAGCGCACCGGCGTCGGAGCCGGCCTCCGGCTCGGTCAGCGCGAACGCACCAAGATGCTCGCCGCGGGCGAGCGGAGGCACGAAGCGCGCCCGCTGCTCCTCCGTCCCGTAGGCGAGCAGCGGCAGCGTCGCCGCACTCGTATGCACTGCCACGGTCACGCCCACGCCCGCGTCGGCGCGCGAGAGCTCCTCGAGCACCAGGATGTAGGAGAGGAAGTCGGCGCCGGCGCCCCCATACTCCTCCGGGATGCACGCGCCCATCAGGCCGAGCTCGGCGAGCTTCGTGAAGACCTCCCGCGGGAACCGGCGCTCGCGATCCCACTCGGCGGCGTGCGGCTCGATCTCCTGCCGGGCGAAGTCGCGGGTCAGCCCCTGGATCTCCTTCTGTTCCGGAGACAGCTCGAAGTCCACGCGCGGACTATAGTCCGGGGCTGGTGCTGGCTCTATTGGCCTCGCTCATCGTGGCGGCGGCGGGCTCAGGAGCGGCGACCGCGCCGCAAAGCTCCGCATCGCCGGCGGCAGTCGTGCGCGCCTGGAGCAAGAACCTCAACGCAAACCGCAACGTCGCGGCGGCGCGGCTCTTCGCACCCAACGCACACATCATTCAGCCGAATGTCGACGTCCTGCTGACGAGCCGCGCGCTCGCGGTCGCGTTCAACGACGCGCTCCCGTGCGGCGGGCGTATCGTCGCCATCGCGGCCCAAGGCGACCGCGCCGTCGCAACGTTCGTGCTCACACAGCGCCCGAAGCACCAGTGTGACGGGCCGGGCCACAAGGCAGCAGCGCTCTTCGTCGTCCGCGGCGGGCTGATCACGCTCTGGGAGCAGCTGGCGCCACCGAACCCGGACGCCGGCAAGGCGGCCGCGTGATCTAAGCGGCCGCGAACTCGCGCTGGACGTCGTGCAGCTCGCCCTCGCGCTCGCGGAACGCGTCGACGACGTCGGGGTCGAACTGCTTTCCGGCCTGCGCGACGATCTCGTCGCGCGCGGCCGTCCAGCGAAGCGCCCGCCGGTACGGCCTGTCGCTCGTCATGGCGTCGAGGGCGTCGGCAACGGCGAACACGCGGGCGCTGAGCGGGATCTTCGGGCCGGTCACGCCGTCCGGATAGCCCTTCCCGTCCCAGCGCTCGTGGTGCGAGCGAACGATGCGCAGGCCCTCCCCCTGCAGGAACGCGACGCCGCCGAGCATCTGCTCCCCGAGCACCGTGTGCGTCTGCATGCGGCGCCGCTCGGCGCGCGTCAACGGACCGGGCTTCTGGAGGATCCCGTCCGGGATCCCGATCTTGCCGACGTCGTGCAGGAGGAAGCCGTAGCGGATCCCCGGATCGTTGGTCAGGCGCTTCGCGTCGATCGTGGCGAGCAGCTCGATCGCATATCGCTCGACGCGATTCGAGTGCGCATGCGTTCGCGTATCCCTCGACTCGAGCGCCGTCGCGAGCGCCGTCACCGTCTCGAGGTACGAGTCCTGGAGCAGTGACCGCTGGCCGCGCTCGATCTCGAGCAGGTGCTGGAGGTCGCGGGCATAGAGGAGCACCTCTTCCTCTGCGCCGCGCGCCTTGCGCGGGCCTCGGGCGGGAACACTTCGCTCTCCGCCGGCAAGTCCTTCGACGATCGCCAGCAGATCGAGCGGGCTGAACGGCTTGCGCACGAGCGCGTCGGCACCGCAGCGTTTCGCGCGCCGCGCCTCCTCGTCGTCCGCGCCCGTCAGGAGGACGATCGGGGTCTTCCTCGTCCGGGCGGCACCCTTCAGCCGCACACACAGCTCCGCGCCGCCCATGCCGGGCATGCGCAGGTCGAGCACGATCACGTCGGGGAGCCGCTTCTTGATGCGCGCCTCGGCCTCGAGGGCGCTGGCCGCCTCTTCCACCTGGACGCGGGCGCCCTCGAACGTCACCCGCAAGAGCTCGCGGAGCGCCGGCTCGTCGTCGACGAGCAAAATCCTCACCGGACGTCTTCCCCCCTTCACGTCTACCTCCGCTGTCGGTCACGAACGTGCGGATCTTGATCCCCCGTTCGCGACCGCCACGGAAAAGACCTCCTTGAAGGCGCCAACGTGCGCTGGAACTCAGGCGTACGTGTAGAAGCCACGGCCGGTTTTTCGACCCAGGCGACCTGCCTGGACGTACTGGCGCAGGAGCGGGCACGGAGCGTACTTCGGGTTCCCGAGCCCCTCGTGGAGCACCTCCATGATCGCCACGCAGGTGTCGAGGCCGATCAGGTCGGCCAGCGCCAGGGGGCCCATCGGGTGGGCGAAACCGAGCTTCGCGATCGTGTCGATCGCCTCCGGCTCCGCGACGCCCTCGAGGAGCGCGTAGACCGCCTCGTTGATGAACGGCATCAAGATCCGGTTGGAGACGAAGCCGGGTAGGTCGCGCGCCTCCGCGGGCGTCTTGCCAAGGTCTGTCGCGAGCGCCGAGATCGCCTTCGCCGTCTCGTCGGAGGTCCCGAGCCCGCGGATCACCTCGACGAGCTTCAGCACCGGCACGGGATTGAAGAAGTGCATGCCGATCACACGGTCGGGCCGCGACGTCGCGGCGGCCAGCAGCGTGATCGGGATCGACGAGGTGTTGGAGGCGAGCACCGCCGTGAGGGGCAGCACCTCGTCGGCACGCCGGAAGATGTCGCACTTCACGGCGGCGTCCTCGACGACGGCCTCGATCATCAGGTCGGCCGGGACGAGGTCGTCTGCGGGCTCGATGCGCGACAGCACCTCGTCCGGGTCGGCTCCACCTTTCTCGGCGAGCTTCGCGAGGCTCTTGCCGATCGCTACGAGCCCGCGCTCGACGGCGCCCGGCGCAGCGTCGTACAGCGACACGCTGCGGCCCGAGGCAGCGACAACCTGCGCGATGCCGCCGCCCATCTGCCCCGCACCGACGACGAGAACGTGCTCGAAGTCCACGGAGAGGAGGCTATCGTCGCGGCGTCGCTCACGCCGACGTCAACGGCGCGCGACTCGCCGAGATCGACTCAGACCACCACCTCACGCTCCGGGAGCCGCAGCAGGTCAATGAGCTCCTGCTCGAATTCCTCGCGGCGGCGGCGGCGGAGTAGAAACGCTCCGAGGCCGGCGAGCGCGACGACGCCCACCGTGCCTGCCGCAGTCCACAGCCACGGGAAACCGGCAGCGCGCGCGGGCGAGACACGCCACGTCGCCGTGTTCACGTCGAGGAACGGACGCCCGCTCTTCCAGTGCACCGCGAGCGTGCGACCGTGGAGCAAGAGCACGATGTTGTAGAGCCCGTTCTGGTTCTCCATCGGCAGCCCGACGCAATGCGCGACGCCGCGGACGGTGTCGAGCGCGTGAATGAACGGATAGCCGCCCGGGTTCTGGTAGAGCGTGTACTCCCAGCGTCCGTCGGCGCTCGACGTACGCGTCATCGGGTAGCCGTCCATCACCCAGCTCTTCTGCGTGCGATCGGCGATGCGACCGGGCAGGAGCCTGTTCTGCTCCAGGTCGTATCCGCGCACGACGTAGTGGCTGAGGTCGCCGTGCTTCGCCTGGGTGTACTGGATCAGGTAGAGGCGTCTTCCATTGGGCGAGAGCGCGTCGTAGGAGAAGGTGCCCTTGAGGACAACCCACGTCCGGAGCGTCATCCTTCGAAGATCGAGCACGAGGAACTTGCTCGGCGAACCGTAGCTCGTCGATGCGAGCACGAGCGTGCGGCCGTCGTGGGAGAGGCCGGCACTGCCGGTCGGAAGCCACGGCAGCCCCCATGAGCCGATCAGGTCGAGCTGGCGGCGGATGACCCCGTCCCTCGTCTGGATCGCCTCGAGCTCGGTGTGGCCGGGCACACCGACGGTGACGTACCGCAACGTCCCGTCGCTCGTCGGGATGCCTATGCCGTCCTGCATCACGAACATCGGTCCATCTCCGGCCGCCGCGGGCGCTGCTGAGAGCGCCGCGACGACGGCGAGACAGAGGCAAATCCTGCGCAGCATCGCTCCTCCCTTCGACGGTGATGCGAGAACTACGCCTCGCGCACCGCGAGAGGTCCCTACTTGGAGACGCGCCAGCTGGTCGTGTCGACGCTCCGCCAGACGCGCCCGTCGCTCCAGTGCACGACGACCGAGCTCCGCTTCAGCGCGAGGTGGAAGCTGTACACCGGGTTCTGGTCGGTCGCCGTCCACGGCAGGCCGACGCAATGCGCGACGCCGCGCACGGTGTCGAGCGCGTGGATGAACGGGAAGCCGCCGGGGTTCGCGTACAGCGTGTACGCCCAGCGCCCTTCGGACGTCGTCACCCGGTCGACGGCCCACCCCTGCATGACCCAGCTGCGCTGCGTCTTGTCGGCGACGCGACCCGGCAGGAGCGTGTGCGCCTTCAGGTCGTATGCGCGCACGATGTAGTGCTGGATGTCCTCGGTCGACGTGTGCTGGATCAGGTAGAGCCTCGATGCGTCGGGCGAGAGCGCGTCGAACCCGTACGTCCCCTTCAGCGTGATCGTGTCGCGGGTGGCGAGATCCTTCGTGTCGAGGATCGTGAATCTGGAGGTCGGCTGGATGCCGAGGTTCTGGAGCACGAATGCGCTGCCGTCGTGGAAGAGCCCGCCCGCGACGCCGTTCGGCGTCAGCATCACGGTGCCGAACGAGCCGGGGACGGTCCGCGACATCACCATCACGCCTCCGGCGTCGACCGCGGCGATCTTCGTGCCGGTGCCCGCCTTGACGGCGACGAAGCGGAGCGAGCCGTCGAGGTTGGCGAGACCCGCGCCGCCCTGAACGGCCATCGGCCCGGGAAAAGCGGCCGAGGCGGATGGGACGACCGCGAGCGCTCCGACGATCACGAGCAGCAAACCGAGCCGGCGAACCATCGTTCCTCCTTCGACGCTGACGGTGGACCTACACCGCCCACGCCCTGAGGGTTCCGCCAAACCCTCCTAGACTTCAAGCAGCAGCGCGTCGCCCTGCCCGCCGCCGCTGCAGATGGCAGCGAGGCCGAGCCCGCCGCCGTTGCGGCGCAGCTCGTGAATCATCGTGCCGAGGATGCGCCCGCCGCTCGCGCCGATCGGATGGCCGAGCGCGACGGCGCCGCCGTTCACATTGACCGTCTCGGGGTCGGCGCCGAGCATCGCAGTCGAGTGGAGCACGACGGACGCGAAGGCCTCGTTCAGCTCGACACGCTTCACGTCGCCGATCGTCCGTCCCGCCCGCTCGAGTGCCATCACACCGGCCTTCGCCGGCGTGCGCGCGAGGTAGGCGAACTCGTCCGCGACGTAGCCCTGCGAGAGCACCGTGGCGAGCGGCTCGAGCCCGTGCCGCTTCGCGTACTCCTCCGAGCAGACGACGACGCACGACGCGCCGTCGTTCACGCCCGGGGCGTTCCCCGCGGTCGTCGTGCCTTCCGGATCGAACACGGGCTTCAGCGACGCGAGCCGCTCGTAGGTGGTGTCGCGGCGCACGCTCTCATCGGTCGTGAGCTCGCCGACGGGAACGATCTCGTCGTCGAAGCGTCCCGCATCCTGCGCGGCTGCCGCGCGCTCGTGCGAGCGCAGTGCCCAGCGATCCTGGTCCTCGCGCGCGATTCCAAGCTCGCGGGCGACGAACGACGCCTGCTGCACCATGTGCATCTGGTCGAACGACGACGTGAGGCCGTCGTGCGTCATCAGGTCGATCAGCGTCCCGTCGCCGAGGCGGTAGCCGAAGCGCGCCTGCTTCAGGATGTACGGCGCGTTCGACATCGACTCCATGCCGCCGGTCACGACGAGCTCGGCGTCGCCCGCGCGGATCATCGAGTCGGCGATCTCGACCGCGCGGATCGACGACGCGCATACCTTGTTGATCGTGTCCGCGGGCACCTCGATCGGGATCCCCCCACCGACGGCCGCCTGCCGCGCAGGCGCCTGCCCGGCGCCGCCTTGCAGCACCTGGCCCATGATCACGTAGTCGACATCGCCGCTCGAGACGCCGGCGCGCTCGAGGCCGGCGCGGATCGCGATCGCGCCCAGCTCGGTCGCCTGGACGTCCTTGAGGCCGCCGCCGAGCTTTCCGAAGGGCGTGCGCACGGCGGAGACGATGACGCTACGGCTCACGCGAGCAGCCTAGCTTGTGGTCAGACCACGGTCGCTCAGCGGGAGAGGGAGATACCGGGCTCGAGCCGGCGGGCGAACGCGACGAGCAGCCGCACGACCGCCTCGATGTCGTCGAGCTGCACGGTCTCGACGGGCGTGTGCATGTAGCGCAGGGGAATCGAGACGACGCCCGTGGCCACGCCGACACGGCTGAGGTAGATCGCGTCCGCGTCCGTGTTCGTGTGGCCGCGCGAGACCTCGACGGAGCACTCGATCTTCTCCCGTTCCGCCGTCTCGTAGAGGAGCTCGAAGACACCGGGGTGCATTGAGGGCCCGCGCATCAGCGCTGGACCACTGCCGAGTGAGTGCTTCCCCTCATCCTCGGGGTCGCCACCGCGAATGTCTGTCGCCCACGTCACGTCGACGGCGATCGCCACCGCGGGCTGCAGCTCGAAGGCCGCGGCCCGGGCACCGGCGAAGTCGCCCACCTCTTCCTGGACGACGGCGAGCCCGGCGACGTCGCCCGGTGTCCCGCCCTCGGCGGCGACGCGGCGCGCCACCTCGAGCGCGACGTACGAGCCGATGCGGTTGTCGAGGGAGCGCGACGCGAGCCGGTTGTTCCGCAGCTCGAGCGGCTCGCCGGCGACGACGGCGGGATCTCCGGGACGCACGAGCAAGCGCGCCTCCGCCCCGTCGCGCGCGCCGATGTCGAGGTAGAGATCGTCGAAGCCGACCGGCTTGCGATCCTCGCCGGGCTTCCGCTTCAGCTTGCGCGAACCGACGACGCCCGGAAGGCGCCCGTCGCGTGTCAGGATCTCGACGCGCTGGCCGAGCGGGACGTGCGGGTCGAAGCCGCCGAGCTGGCGGACGGCGATGAGCCCGTCGTCGCCGGCGTGGGTGACGACGAGCGCGATCTCGTCGATGTGGCCGACGACGGCGAGGAGCGGCCCGCCCGCGGTACCCGGGACGCGCACCCACGACGAGCCGAGCACGTCGGTGTGCACCTCGCCGAACGCGGCGGCCTCCTCGCGCCACACCGCGGCGGCGAGCTCCTCCTGCCCCGACGGCCCGGGGGCCGTGAGCAGGCGCCTGAGACTGTCCGGAACCGCCACGCCGCGCACATTAACCCGACTCGTGCGGTCTACGGTTGACGACCGCGGAGAGCGGCCGTAGTCTGAGGAGCAGTGACCCGCACCTCCCGCACCTCCCGCACCTGGTGGGCCTGGCGCATCGAGCGTGGCGGGAGCGTGCGCTGATCTGACGCACAACCCCCGTTCTCGCTCGACTCGGCTCCTCTGTGGAGCCTTTTTTGTGGGGGCCGTTTTTGTATCCATGACAGCAATCGCAGACATCGCAACGGATCTCCTCACCCCGCTCGGGGCATACCTCCGCCTGCGCGGGCGCGAGGGCGCCCGAGGGACGTTCCTGCTCGAGTCGGTCGAGCGCGGGCGCCTCGGCCGCTACTCGTTCGTCGGGTGCGGCTCGCGCCTCGTGAGCTTCGCGGAGGCCGAAGAGCTCGGCGAGCCGGTCGTCGGCTACCTCGGCTACGACGTCGTCGCCGAGCTCGAGCCGACCGTGACGCTGCCGGGCGAGGGCCCCGGCCTGCCGGTGAGCCTCTTCGTCGTGCCCGAGGTGCTCGTTCGCTTCGATCACGCGCGCGGCATCGCGCAAGCCGTCCTCGGCGACCCCGAGCAGGTCGCCGAGGCGCTCGCGGCCCCGCAGCCGGAGCTGCCGCGCGGCACCGGGACGTCAGGGCCGTTGCGCCGCTTCCCAGAGCGCGACGAGCACCTGCTCCGCATCGAGCGGGCGAAGGCGCACATTCGGGAGGGCGACGTCTTCCAGGTCGTGGTCTCCCAGCGCGCCGAGCGCCCGACGTCGGCGTCCGCGCTCGAGCTCTACCGTGCACTGCGCCGCGTGAACCCCTCTCCGTATCTCTTCCTGCTCGAGCTCGACGACATCGCGCTCGTCGGCAGCTCGCCCGAGACGGTCGTCAAGTGCGAAGGCACGCGTGCCGAGCTCAACCCGATCGCGGGCACGATCGCACCGGGCGAGGGCGACGCCGAGGCACTGCTCTCCTCGGAGAAGGACCGCGCGGAGCACGTGATGCTCGTCGACCTCGGCCGCAACGACCTCTCACGTGTGTGCGTGCCGGGAACGGTGCGCGTCGAGCGGTTCATGGAGGCCGAGCGGTACTCGCACGTCACCCATCTCGTGTCCGAGGTCGTCGGCGAGCTGCGCGAGGGCTGCACGCCGTTCGAGCTGCTGCGTGCATGCTTTCCTGCCGGCACCGTGTCAGGCGCGCCGAAGGTGCGCGCGATGCAGATCATCTCCGAGCTCGAGGGACAGCGGCGCGGCATCTACGCCGGCGCGGTCGGCTACGTGTTCCCGCAGCAACGCGAGCTCGACACGTGCATCGCGATCCGCACGCTCGTGCTGCGCGACGGCGTCGCGTACCTCCAGGCGGGCGGCGGAATCACCGCCGATTCCGATCCTGCGGCCGAGCATCAGGAATGCCTGAACAAGCTCGGCGCGCTCGAGGCCGCGATCGAGCTCGCGGAGCAGGAGCAGCAGCGATGATCCTGCTGATCGACAACTACGACTCGTTCACGTACAACCTCGCGCATCTGTTCGGGGCGCTGGGAGTCGAGGTGAAGGTGCTGCGCAACGACGAGATCGAGGTGGACGAGGCCGAGCGGCTCGCGCCGTCGCACCTCGTCATCTCCCCCGGTCCCGGCCGTCCGGCGGACGCCGGCGTTTCGGTCGAGATCGTGCGGCGGCTCTGCTCCACGACACCCACGCTCGGCGTCTGCCTGGGGCATCAGGCGATCGTCGAGGCATTCGGCGGCGAGGTTGGCTACGCGAAAGAGCTGCTGCACGGGAAAGCGCGCCCGGTGACGCACGACGGAACGGGCATCTTCACCGACCTACCGCAGCCCTTCGACGCGGGGCGGTACCACTCACTCGCCGCCACCCGGCTGCCCGACACCCTCGAGCCGACCGCGTATGCCGAAGACGGCGAAGTGATGGCGGTGCGTCATCGCACGCTGCCGGTGGTCGGCGTGCAGTTTCATCCCGAGTCCGTGCTGACACCTGAGGGACCGACGCTCGCGCGCAACTTCCTCGAAGGCTTGCTGTGATCCAGCAGGCGCTCGCACAGCTGCTCGACCGCCGCGACCTCTCGCGCGAGGATGCGCGGGAGTCGATGAACACGATCATGCGCGGCGACGCGACGCAGGCGCAGATCGCCGGCTTCCTCATCGCGCTGCGCGCGAAGGGCGAGACGGCGGACGAGATCGCCGGCTGCGCCGAGGCGATGCGCGAGCACGTGCTCGCCGTGCGGCCGCAGCGCGAGGACCTCGTCGACACGGCCGGCACCGGCGGTGACGGGATGCGCACGCTGAACATCTCCACCGCGGCTGCCCTCGTCGCGGCGGCGGCGGGCGCCGGCGTCGCGAAGCACGGCAACCGCGCGGTGTCTTCCGCGTCCGGCTCGGCCGACGTGCTCGAGGCGCTGGGCTTCCAGCTCGACCTCGAGCCCGAGCGGGTCGCGCGCTCGATCGACGAGCTCGGCTTCGGCTTCCTCTTCGCACCGACGCACCATCCGGCGATGCGGCACGCCGCTCCAGTGCGCCGAGAGCTGGCGACGCGGACGGTGTTCAACGTGCTCGGCCCGCTGACGAACCCTGCCGGCGCGCGGGCACAGGTGGTGGGCGTCTACTCGCCCGGCCTCGTGCGTACGATCGCCGACGTGCTCCTGCAGCTCGGCGCGCGGCGCGCGTTCGTCGTGCACGGCGCAGGCGGCATCGACGAGCTGTCGCCCGTCGGCCCGAACC
Organism: Gaiellaceae bacterium; assembly: GCA_036564885.1. Classification (GTDB taxonomy): domain Bacteria; phylum Actinomycetota; class Thermoleophilia; order Gaiellales; family Gaiellaceae; genus Palsa-739. Next base: position 36,272 of record DATCOE010000161.1, read on the forward strand.
TCGTCTGCGAGGTCGTCGACGGCACCGTGCGCGAGCGGACGATCGACCCGGAGGAGCTCGGCGTCGAGCGCTGCAGCATCGAGGAGCTCGCCGGCGGCTCGCCGCAGGAGAACGCCGAGGCGATCCGGAAGGTCTTCGCGGGCGAGCGCGGCGGAAAGCGCGAGGCGATCCTGCTGAACGCCGCGGGTGCGATCGCCGCCGGCGGGCACGCGGACGATCTGCGCGAGGGAATCGTCCTGGCGCGCGAGGCGCTCGACTCGGGCGCTGCCGCGGCGCGGCTCGGCGAGCTCGCCGCGTTCTCGCAGGGGGAGGCGGCGGCGTGAGGTTCGTGGACGCGCTCGCACAGCCTGGCCTGCGCGCGATCGCCGAGGTGAAGCGTCGCTCGCCGTCGATGGGCGACCTCCGGCCCGACGCGGATCCGGCGCAGCTCGCCGCCCAGTTCGCAGCCTCGGGCGCGGCGGCGATCTCCGTGCTCGTCGACGAGCGCTTCGCCGGAACGGTCGACGACCTGCGCGCCGCGCGGGCGGCCACGGACACGCCGCTGATCGGGAAGGGCTTCTTCTCGACGGAGGAGCAGCTCCTCGAGCTGCGCGACGCGGGCGCCGACGCGGTGCTCCTCATCCTGCGCGACCTCGACGACGCCACGACGGCCCGCCTGCTCGCATACACGGCGGAGCTCGGCATGGACGCGCTCGTCGAAGCGCACGACGAGGACGAGCTGCAGCGCGCAATCTCTCTCCAGGCGCCGATCATCGGCGTGAACGCACGCGATCTCTCCACGTTCCGTATCGACCGACACAAACAGCTCGACCTCGTCGCCCGCGCAGCGGGCGACCGGCTCGTGATCGCCGAGAGCGGTGTCCACACGCGCGCCCAGGGCGCAGCCGCCGAGCTGGCGGGGGCCGACGCGATCCTCGTCGGCTCGTCGCTCATGCAGGCTTCCGACCCGGGCGAGAAGCTGCGCGAGCTCCTGTCGCGGCCGCTCGTGAAGGTCTGCGGGCTGACGCGGCAAGAAGACGTCGACGCCGCGGTCGAGGCGGGCGCCGACCTGCTCGGCTTCATCCTCGCGCAGGAGACGCCGCGCCGCGCGCCCGCCGTGCTCGACGTGCCGGAGACGGCACTGTCGGTCGCCGTCTTCGTCGAGGACATGTGGGAGGCGGGAGCAGACCTGGCGCAGCTGCACCGGCGCGAGAACGGTCATCGCTCGCGCCAGGCCGCGCTGCTGCGCGACGGCGAGGAGGTCGCGCGCGTGCTCGACCAGCCCTGGCAGGGCCGCGACCCGGCCCACTGGCAGACGGCCGCCGGAGCAACGGGCCGCGTCGTGCTCGCAGGCGGGCTCGGCCCCGACAACGTCCGCGCCGCGATCGACGCCGTCCGGCCCTGGGCGGTCGACGCGTCGTCCTCGCTCGAGACCGAGCCGGGAGTCAAGGACCACGCGCGCGTACGCGCGTACATCGAGGAGGCACGAGGATGAGCATCAGCGCGTTCGGCGCCTACGGCGGCCGCTACGTCCCAGAGACGCTGATCCCGGCGCTCGACGAGCTCGAACAAGGGTGGCGCGACGCGCTCGCCGACGACACGTTCCACGCAGAGCTGCACGCGCTGCTGACCTCGTACGCGGGACGCCCGACCCCGCTCACGCTCAGCGAGCGCTTCGCCCCCGGCAAGCGGATCTACCTCAAGCGCGAGGACCTGCTCCACACCGGCGCCCACAAGCTGAACAACGCGCTCGGTCAGGTCGTGCTCGCGCAGCGGCTCGGCAAGCGCCGCATCGTCGCCGAGACGGGCGCCGGCCAGCACGGCGTCGCGACCGCAACGGTGTGCGCGAAGTTCGGGCTCGAGTGCGTCGTCTACATGGGCGAGGAGGACATGCGCCGCCAGCGGCCGAACGTCGAGCGCATGGGCCTGCTCGGCGCCGAGGTCCGCCCCGTCGACTTCGGCACGAAGACGCTGAAGGAGGCGACGAGCGAGGCGATCCGCGACTGGATCACGAACGTCGAGACGACGCACTACCTGATCGGCTCCTGTGTCGGCCCTGCGCCGTACCCGGAGCTCGTCGCTGAGCTGCAGTCGGTGATCGGACGGGAAGCGCGTGAGCAGCACCTCGCTGCGGAGGGACGCCTGCCGGAAGCGGTCGTCGCCGCAGTCGGCGGCGGCTCGAATGCGATCGGCATCTTCCACGGCTTCCTCGACGACGCCGACGTGCGGCTCATCGGCGTCGAGGCGGCAGGCGCCGCGTCGCTCGGCACCGGTCGCACGGGTGTGCTGCACGGCGCCCGCTCCTCCGTGCTCGCCGACGAGGACGGACAGATCGCCGACGCGCACTCCATCTCGGCCGGCCTCGACTACCCGGGCGTCGGCCCCGAGCACGCGTTCCTGCGGGATGAGGGCCGCGCGACGTACGTCAGCGCAACCGACGAGGAAGCACTTCGAGCGTTCCGCGACCTCGCGCAGACGGAGGGCATCATCCCGGCCCTCGAGCCGGCGCACGCGCTCGCACGCGCGCGCGAGCTCGACGCAGAGCTGATCCTCGTCTGCCTCTCCGGCCGCGGCGACAAGGACCTCGCCGAGGCGCTCGCCGCATTGGAGAAGCTGTCATGAAGAAGCTCGTGATCTACCTGATGGCAGAGCCCGAGACGCCGGAGCTCGCCCGGGCGGCGGTCGACGGCGGCGCGGACATCGTCGAGCTCGGCTTCCCGTTCTCCGACCCGCTCGCGGACGGGCCAGTCATCCGCCGCGCGGCGGAGCGCGCCCTCTCGCGCGGGATGCGCACCCGCGCGTGCCTCGACGTGCTCCGGCAGACGCACGCGCTCGTGCCCGGGACGCCGCTGATTCCCATGACGTACTCCTCGCTGCTCGAGGCATACGGCTGGGAGCGCTTCGCCGACGACGTGCAGGCCGCAGGCGGCGCGAGCATGATCGTCGCCGACCTCCCTGCGGACGAGCGGCCGGAGACGCGCCGTGTGCAGCTCGTCGCCCCCACGTCCACCGACGAGCGCATCGCGCTCGCGGGCGGCAACACCGACGGCTGGCTCTATCTCGTCACGGTCACCGGCACAACCGGCGCACGCGGCGAGGTCTCCTCCGCCCTGCCGGGCCTCGTCGAGCGCGCGCGCCGGCTCGTCAGCGTCCCGCTCTACGCCGGATTCGGCATCTCGACGCCGGAGCATGCGCGGTCGGTGGCTGCGCTCGCCGACGGGATCGTCGTCGGCTCGCGCGCGCTGCAGGTCGCGGAGGAGGGCCCGGACGCCTTGCGGGAGTACGTCGCGTCCCTCCGCTCCGCGCTCGACACCGAGGCAGTCGCCGCCGGTTAGCGGCGTTCAGCCCCTGCCGTTCAGCCCCTACCGTTCGGCAGAGACGGGCGGCATCATCGCCGGCGGGCTCGCGGGCGGAGCCTCGACGAGACGCGGGACCGACGGCAGCGCGGGCGCGGCGGCGACCGGCGGAACGGCGACAGGCTGCTCCGGAGCGGGGGCCTCGGACGCGTGCGGCTCCGGCACCCACGCCGGCGCAGAGAGCGGAGGCATCGCCGGGGGCGCCGCAAGGGGAGCGGCCGGCAGAACGGTCTCGACCGGAGGCGGCGTCGCCGGGACGGCGGGCACGACGGCCGGAAGCGGCGCGGGCACCTGCGGGGGCGCGGCCGGAGCGGGTGCGACGGACGCAGGAGGCGGAGCGACCGCTGCGGGAGCCGCTGCGGGTACCGGGGCTGCGACTGCAGGAGGCACAGCGACCGGCGGAGCGACCGCCTGAAGCGCAGAAGCTGCCGTCACGGCGGCGGCAGGCTGGATGAGCGCGAACTCGACCTGGAGCTGGTGCAGGGCCATCTCCGACTGGAGCCGGAGGCCTTCGGCACGCCGAGAGCCGATCGTGTTGCCGAGGTAGCCGCCTGCGGCGGCGCCGACGAGGAGGAGCGCGACGCCGAGAGAGTGCGGGACGAGCACGCGGTTGGGCGCGAGGAGCGGCGCTGACCCGAGGATGGAGCCCACGAGCGCGAGGGCGATCGTGTAGCCCATGATGCGCGACGACGCCTTCTGCTGAAGGTGCTCTGCGTACCGCTCGACGATGCTCGTGTCCAGTTGGGCCATAGGAGTCACTCTTCTCATCGGCGGCGAACGCGGGAGGCTTGAGGACCGACCGCAGTCCGTTCGATCTCAGCCCGCGGGGCAGACTCCAGGCGTTGTTCGACGTCGCCGCGTCACGGCCCAGGGGCCCCGTGACGGCCCTCCCCGGCGCTGAAACGCTGGGCGCCGGCGGACGCATGATCGAGCACCTCAACCCCGCCGCCGAGCTCCGCCCGCAGGGCCTCCTCGAGCGGCCGCCCTAGACCCGCGTAGGCCGATCGGCGGTCGGCGCGCATGGTCTCCTGTGGGAACGCGGCGAGCTCACGGGCAAGGGCCTCGGCCGCAACACGGCTCTCGCCGGGAGGCACGACGCGGTTCGCGAGACCGATCCGCAGCGCCTCGTCCGCACTCACCGGCCGGCCGGTGAGGATCAGATCGAGCGCGTGGGACAGGCCGATGAGGCGCGGCAGGCGCACCGTGCCGCCGTCGATCAGCGGCACCCCGAAGCGGCGGCAGAAGACGCCGAAGACTGCATCCTCCTCCAGCACGCGCAGATCCGCCCAGAGCGCGAGCTCGAGCCCCCCTGCCACCGCGTACCCCGCCACCGCAGCCACCACCGGCTTCGAGAGCAGCATGCGCGTCGGGCCCATCGGCGCGTCGCCGTCCGGCTCGGTGCGGTTGTCCATCCGCTTCAGGTCGGCCCCGGAGCAGAACGTCCCGCCCGCGCCCCAGAGCACGGCGACGAGCGCGGCCTCGTCGGCCTCGAAGGCGCGGAATGCGTCGGCGAGCGCGTCGGCGTGCTCGCGATCGACCGCGTTTCGCGCCTCCGGCCGGTCGAGCACGACCGTCGTCACGGGGCCGTTGCGCTCAGATCGGACGGTCATGCCCCTCCCAGAGCGGATCGCGGAGCGCGCGCCGCAGCAGCTTGCCGACCGGGCTCTTCGGGATCTGGTCCACGAACCGCACCGACTTCGGCACCTTGTAGCCCGCGAGCGAGCCGCGGCAGTGCTCGATCAGCTCGTCCTCGCTGACGTTCCCGTCGGCCACGACGAACGCCGTCACCGCCTCGACCCAGTGCTCGTCCGGCGCCCCGACGACAACGCATTCGCGCACACCGGGATGCGCTGCGAGCGCGTCCTCGACCTCGCGGGGGTACACGTTGTAGCCACCGCTGACGATCATGTCGCTCGTGCGGTCGACGAGATAGAGAAAGCCTTCGTCGTCGAAACGACCGACGTCGCGCGTGCGAAGCCAGCCGTCTGGGAGGAACGTCGCGCGGTGCAACTCGTCGTCCCCCACGTAGCCCGCGGCGGCGAACGGCGCGCGGACGAGGATCTCGCCCGTGTCGGGGTCGAGCTTCACCTCGGCCTCGACGGCAGGCTGCCCACACGAGAGGAGACGCTTCCCGACGTGATCCTCCGGTCGCAGCACGGTGATGCAGAGGGGCGCCTCCGTCTGCCCGAAGTACTGCACGAAGATCGGCCCCCACTGGGCGAGCGCACGTTCGAGCAGGGCGACCGGCATCGGCGAGGCGCCGTAGACGACGCACCGCAGCGAGGAGAGATCGGCGTCCGCGGCGGCGGGAGCCTGCAGCAGCGCACCGAGCATCGTGGGCACGACGTTCGTGTGCGTCACACGATGCCGTGCAATCGCCGCGAGGAAGTCCTGCGGCACGAAGCCGGGCAGCACCGCCGACGCACCGCCGCGCAGCCAGAACGGGATCACGAAGGTGCCGCTCGCGTGGATGAGCGAGGCGGCGTGGAGCATCACGTCGTCGGGCCGTGGATCAAGCAGGTTGGCCAGGATGTTCGCAACGATCGCTGCGTAGCTCCCCTGCGTGTGCTGCACGAGCTTCATCCGTCCCGTGGTGCCCGACGTCGCGATCAACAGCAGCGGATCGTCCGCTGCCACCGGTATGTCCGGATCCGCCGCCGGTGCGGCGCGGGCGAGCTCGAGCAGGCCCTCGAGCGACAGCACCTCGACACCCAGATCTGCCGGACGATCGGAGACGAGGAGCTGGACGTCCGCGATGCGCAGGATCTCCTGCTGCTCGGGCGCGCCGAGCCGCGGGTTCAGCGGAACGCGCGCGATCCGCGCCTTCGCGCAGCCGAAGTCGAGCGGCACCGACCACAAGCTGTTCTCGGCCAGGAGGCCGACGCGCTCCAACCCGCGCGAGCGCAGGACGTTGGCGATCCGGGAGGCGAGCTCGTTCGTCTCGGTGAAGGTCAGCCGCTCGTCACCGGACAGGACGGCAGTACGGCCGCCATGCTGCCGCGCGCCCCGGCGGATCAGCTCGACGGTCGTGGCCACTCGAGGATCCTACGCCGGGGTCTGTTTACGCCGGACTATGTTAAGGAACTCTTACAGACGTCTCACCTTGCTCCTAATGAGGCGGGCAACCATGGAGAAGCCCAGCTACGAACAGGAGCACAGACACGTGAGCCAGAAGACATTCCTCCGTCGCGGCGCCCCCGTCGCCGCAGCCCTCGCGCTCGGCGCGGGCGCCGGAGCCGGCGTCTACGCGGGCCTCGCGGGCGGCGGCGGCAAGAGCGCGGCGCCGACCGTCACGGTCGCCGCCGCCCAGTCCGCGGCCGCCACGACGACAGTCTCGAGCTTGACCCAGCTGTACAAGGACGTCACTCCCGGTGTCGTCGATATCACCGTGACCTCGGCCTCGGCCGGCGGCGCCGGCAGCTTCGACCCGCAGGGCGGTACGAGCCAGGCCGAGGGCTCGGGCTTCGTCGTCGACACGAACGGTCACATCGTCACGAACGAGCACGTCGTCGCCGGAGCGACCGCGATCACCGTCCGGTTCCCGAACGGCAAGACTGCGAAGGCGACGCTCGTCGGCTCGGATCCCTCCACCGACATCGCCGTGATCAAGGTGGACGTCGCGGCGAGCGAGCTGCATCCGCTGTCGCTGGGCTCGTCCAAGAACGTGCAGCCCGGTGAAGACGTCGTCGCGATCGGCAGCCCGTTCGGGCTCGCCGACAGCATGACCTCGGGCATCGTCAGCGCGATCGGCCGGACGATCCAGGCGCCGAACGGCTACTCGATCGCCAATTCGATCCAGACCGACGCGCCGATCAACCACGGCAACTCGGGCGGCCCGCTACTCGACCTGAGCGGCAACGTCCTCGGCGTCAACGCGCAGATCGAGAGCGGCGGCGGCGGCAGCGACGGCGTCGGCTTCGCCATCCCGATCGACTCGGTGAAGAGCGTCGCCAACACGATCGTCGCCGGCGGCAAGGTGGTGCACGCCTACATCGGCATCCACGTCGGTGATGCCACCAACGAATCGGGCGCGCTGATCGGCTCCGTCTCGGCCGACACTCCTGCCGCGAAGGCAGGCCTGAAGGCCGGCGACGTGATCACCGCACTCGACGGGAAGGCGATCACGAAGGCCGACGATCTGACGGCCGGCATCACGGCACACGCACCGAACGACAAGGTGACCCTCACCATCACCCGCAACGGCAAGACGCTGCAGATCGACGTCACGCTCGGGGTCCGTCCCTCCTAGTAGGGCCCCACTCGGGCGTCCCCGCCGGCTTCTCTCCCCTGACCCGCCGACGGGGGCGCCCAACTCGCGTGATGCTCGCGCGCCCAGTCCTCACGGACGGTGCCCAGCGTGATCCCCCGCAGCGCATGACGCGTTGCGGGGTGAAACACGGAGAGATAGAGATGCCCCACGAGCAGCACCGTCGCGACGAGGGTGACTCCGTCATGCAGGACGACGGTGCTCGCGAAGCGGAACCGCGTGTCGCGCTCGCCGAGGAAGAGCAGGACCCCTGACACGGCGAAGAGCACGAGGAACGCCGCGTTCAGCACGGCGTTGATCTTCTGTCCCGCGTTGAACCGCCCCTGCGGCGCTGGGTGCCGGCGCCGCAGCCAGCGCCGGTCGTCGACGCCGAACGCGTCGAGCTCACGCGCCGTGCGGAGCAGGCCGCGCCGGTCGCCGAGCAGCGCGACGAGTGCGAGCGCCACGATCCACGCAACTCCGGACCAGAAGTGGATGTCCTTCACGACGGGCCGGCGTCCGACGAGGATCGACAGGCTCGGCAAGTAGAGGACGAGCCCCGTGCCGAGCAGCACGAAGAAGCCGAGGGCGTTCACCCAGTGCACGGCCCGCTCCGTCCGGGAGAAACGCCGGACGTACCGCGTCATGAACCGTCGCCGTTGGAGCGTCCGACCCGGGCGTCGCAGGGCCAAAGCGGGATGTGCGAGGTCGCGGCGGAGATGCGGGTCATTCCAGGACCTTCGCCGCCGTAGCGGCATCGGTTTGCACGCCGGCATCGTGCCTGAGCCGACTCAGTAGAGCGAGCCCGTTCTAGGATCGAGAGATGGAAGCGGCGTCCTCGCTCTCGCCGCGCGCCGCCCGGTTCGCGCTCCTCGCGACGATCCTCGGCACGTCGATCGCGTTCATCGACACGACGGTGGTGAACGTCGCCCTGCCCGCGATCCAGAACGACCTCGGCGGCGGGCTCGCGGCGCAACAGTGGGTCGTCGACGCCTACCTGCTGACCCTGGGCTCGCTCATCCTCGTCGGCGGATCGCTCGGCGACATCTTCGGTGAGCTGCGCATGTTCACGCTCGGTGTCGCCCTGTTCGGGCTCGCTTCGGTGTTGTCCGCCGTCGCGCCGGACTCGACGACGCTGATCGTCTTTCGCGGGATTCAGGGCGTCGCGGGCGCATTGCTCACGCCGGCCTCGCTCGCGGTGATCACCTCGACGTTCTCCGGTGACGAGCGCGGCGCGGCCATCGGCACGTGGACGGCATGGAGCGGCATCTCGACCGTGATCGGCCCGCTGCTCGGCGGCTGGCTGATCGGCGTCACGAGCTGGCGCGTGATCTTTCTGCTGAACGTGCCGATCGCGCTCGCCACCGTCGTGCTCGTGCGGACACAGCTGCCGCGTGGCGCCCGTGCGCGGAAAGCCGTGCGCGTCGACTTCGCCGGCGCCGCGCTCTGCGTCGCGGGCCTCGGCGCGCTCGTGTTCGGCTTCATCGAGCAGCCACGGCTCGGCTGGAGCGATCCGGCGGTGCCCGGGACGATCGCCGGCGGCGCGGCCTGTCTCGTCGGGTTCGTCGTCTACGAGTCGCGAACGGCGATGCCCATGCTGCCGCTGCGTCTCTTCCGGAGCCGCAACTTCGCGATGACGAACGTCGAGACGCTCGCCGTGTACGGCGGGCTCTCGGCCTGGGGGTTCTTCCTCACGCTCTTCCTGCAGCAGATCGCGGGCTATTCGCCCTTCCAGGCGGGCCTCGCGACCGTGCCGCTGACGATCGGGCTGTTCCTGCTCTCGCGCTATTTCGGCCGCCTGTCGATGCGCTTCGGGCCTCGCTTCTTCATGGCGGCGGGCCCGCTGCTCGGCGCCGTGTCGCTCCTCGCGCTCGTGCGCCTGCCGACGCATCTGAGCTACTGGGTCGACCTGTTCCCGCCGCTCGTCGGCTTCGCCGTCGCGCTCGCGTTGACGGTCGCCCCGCTGACGACGACGGTGCTGAGCAACGCAGGTCCCGGCGATGCAGGAATCGCATCGGGGATCAACAACGCGGTCGCCCGCATCGCGGGCCTCGTCGCAATCGCCGTGATCGGCGTCGCGGCCGCGGGAGGCACCGACCATCTGTCGGTGCAGGGGTTCCACCGCGCGATGCTGATCGTCGCGGTGCTGCTCGCCGTCGGCGGCGCCCTCGGCGCCGTCGGCATCCGCAACCCGGATTAGTGCACTAGCGGCCGTTCGTCGAGAAGTGCTGGTAGTCCGGGGACGGCGACCAGCGGCCGCCCCACGACCAGCCGACGAGCGCGAACGCCTGCACGAGCGCGCCGCCCTCCACCGCCATCCCGGGCCGGACGCTCGTGCGGTCGGCGTACGCCTTTGCGTTCGCCGGCGACACTCGCCCGCTCTGGATGTACGGATTCTCGACCGTGTTGACGTCGACCGCCTCGCCGTAGGCGTGCATCGACCAGTGCTTCGGTCCGGGCGCGACGGCGAAGCGGCAGTTGAACGACGACGTGTTGTCGGCGGCGGTCGAGCGTGAGTCGCTACCGTGGAACACGTCGATCGGCCGGATCGAGCGGATCGGGAACTGCTCGCCGTAGAGCCGCCGGAAGACGGCCGTCACCTGACCCGTCACGCGCGCATTCACGACGATCGTCCCGACGTGCGGCGTCCCGTCGAAGCCGACGTAGCGCAGGCGGATGCGGCGGAGCTGCGAAGGCCCGACCGGGCAGCCGGGACGCCACGACCAGCGGAGGTCCGCCCGGGTCACGTGCTCGACCTTCGCCACGAAGGGCAGCGGGGTAGCGACCGGGACCGCAACCATAGGGCGGTGAGGGTACTGG